>CBDURU010000001.1:0-125174 GCA_965369865.1 uncultured bacterium
GTTCTACGGAGGCAGGTCCGTTTTCTTAGACGCATTGCCATGCGGTTCTACGGAGGCAGGTCCGTTTTCTTAGACGCATTGCCATGCAGTTCTACGGTATTAGCGGCACCCGACTTCGCCAAGGCTACGTCGGGCAGGCCCGTAGTCGGCGGGGCTGGGGCTTCGCGCAGTATTAGATATCTTCGTTACGGTGTCAGGTTTGCGGTAAAAACACTTATTTTAGCGCCAAGGGCCGAATCGGTTTGAAGAATAACGAGGAGGTCCTGTGTCGGGCTGCCGTCGAATCGAACCGGAGTCAGTTCAAGTCCGGACAATACCATCTGGGTTAAAGCCAGGCCATCGGTATTATTGAACGCCCTGACAGTATACGACCCTCCACCGAGGTCATCGAGGATGTACATATGACCGTCCTCACCGCTCGTGATGTCCAGCGGATTGTCCATCTGGTTGTCACCGGTCCCGGATGTTCCAGTACCGAAATCAATGTCGTGAGTCAGCATGAACGAACTCACATCCATTCGATGCGCATACCGGTCAGCGCCTTCCACCATCCAGATATAGTCCCCCGACGGGTCAGCTTCCGCAGCCACGATGTCCATGAAATTGAGTTTCCCGGTGCCAGTTAAACCCGATGTGGGATCCAGAAAATACGAGATGATGTTCTGTGTTCCGAAGTTTGAGTCATCGGAATAGCGGTAGGCATAGGAATAATAGTATCCTGTTTCTTCCTCTTCGGCGCCGCAGATCGCCATATGATCGTTCGCGCGCTGGCCGTATCCAAACATGCAGACGGCGTCGATGATCCGGTTGTTTATAAAATCCGGTGGTTCACCCCCGACCGGCACAAAGTAATGACTGTCTATTATGCTGGACGGCAACTGGTAATGCAGCGTGTTCAGGTTCGGTGGATTATCAATAACAGCCAGCATGTAGCCGTTCGGCGAGATGTCGACATAATCGCACTCTGGTCCGAGCGTGTAGACGGTATTTTTCGAGTACCAATCCGAATGCCGCCATTGTCTTATGATTCCCTGTTCGTAAAGGACCCATACATCGCCGCTCTGGTGGTCAATCGCGATATCGTATGCTTTCCAGGCACCATCGCTGACATCGATGTTCTTACTTTGCTTAAATACAATCGAAAAATCAAAAGTATGAATAATGGATGACGCGCTCGGGGTTTCCACGTACATCCTGACCTTCATTCCTTCGGGATTAAAAGTGAAAAATTTGACAGGACGGATTAAAGAGCCGCCATCGATTTCATCTCCAGGCCCATCAAATGTTCCGTCGTTATTGAAATCCCATTTGAATGTCAGGTTGCTGCTGGTCGGATTGGCGGGATCGTAAGATGCGGACGCGTCAAACTCGACCCTTGTCCCGCAGTCCCAGCCTTCCGCTGGCATTACCGGGGAAACGATCTGCACATTGGCTACAGGTTCCGGACCCCCGGGAGTTGTACTACCTCCGGAACAACCGGCCATCAGAACTACAGCACTTACGATTGTTACTAAGATTGCTAACGTTCTTAACATAAATAACCTCCAGATGAGAAAAATGATATCCAGCCTGTGGAGCTTGCCGGATTTCCAGTGCAGTAAGTATAAAGCATTTTTGTAAATCAAATCCAACCACGGGACGTGGTCGGCACGATTGGACAGGTTTTCATCAGAACACTAAAATCTACGATCCAGAGCTGAACCCGCAAATGGAGTATTCGTCAGATTCAGCCAACGCAGCCGTGGCAGATTCTCGATAGGACTGATATCGTCGATGGTGCAACTCTGTAAGGATAAAAACTCAAGATTGGTCAGGTTGGCAAGAGGGCTGATATCTGAAATATGTGGACTGTCGAGATAGAGTTCGGTCAGGTTCCGCATTTCGCCAATTCGTGAGATATCGCTGAATTCATTATGCATCAGATTCAGGATGTCCAGGTTCGTGCAGAGTTGAATGCCCTCGACGCTCCTGATATTCCTGTCTGGTAATTCAAGTTTTGATAGTGATTGAAGGTCTTCAAGAGTCAATTTGCCATCCGGCTTACCTAGTTTTTCGAGTATGCCGCGTTCCAGGTTTCTATCACGAACCAGACCGTTTCTGCTTGAGCAACTGTTGCACAGAAGACATGGGACTAGCAGAAATGCTGTTAGCAGTAAGACTCCGGGTGAGATAAACTGGATTGGTGGGAATTTTTTCATTCCATCACCTGCAAAGGTTTAGTAACCAGGGACCTGATATTATCATTTTTTTGATTTGGAATGCGGGCACCCGGATCAATTCATGAGGAGAATCAAGCGTTGCAGGGATACGAAAAAAACCCAAAAAAAACGCATGAGCAACGGCGACACCTGCAACGCCCTCAAACACTGCGCGGGACTCGCAGGGAACGAGATTCCATGTGCCGGAGTCACATGCCACGGAAGATCATGCGCAGAATGCACATGTGACTGAAGATCATGCGCAGAATGCACATGTTACAGAATTATTCAACCGCAAGGGCTTCGGAGAGGTATTCCTGGATCGGGCGGACGTTGACCTTTCCCTTTGTTGATTTTTCTATTGCAAGGACCGCCGCCCAGGCGCCGGAAAGGGTGGTGATGTTCGGGATGCCGCGGCGGTAGGCTTCCTGCCCCACCGCGCGTTCATCGTAGTGCGATTCCTTCCCCAATGGCGTGTTGATAATCATGTGGACGAGATCGTTTTTCATCTGGTCGACCACGTTCGGGCGCCCCTCATCCACCTTGTAAAGCATTGTCGACGGGATGCCTTCATCGTTCAGGCGGGCGTTGGTGCCTCCGGTCGCGAAGATCTTGAAACCGAGCTTATGGAGTTCCTGCGCTATCTCCACCGCCTTGTCCTTGTCGCGATCGTTGACGCTGATAAACGCCCCACCCTCCAGCGGGAGCGGAGTCCGTACGGCGGCCTGCGCTTTAGAGAATGCCTCGCCGAATTCGGGCGCGATCCCCATGACCTCTCCGGTGGAGCGCATTTCCGGCCCGAGGAAATAACTGATGTGATCGAATCGGGCGAACGGGAATTTCACCGCTTTGACCGACACGTACGGCGGTACCGGGTTATCGGGGAGGTTCATGCCGACGAGTTTTTCACCGAGTAAAATTCGCGCCGCGACCCTCGCCCAGGGAATTCCTGTAGCTTTCGAGACAAACGGCACGGTGCGGCTCGCGCGCGGGTTTACTTCAAGGACATAAAGGCCGCCCTCGTAAAGCGCGAACTGTAAATTCATCAGGCCGATAATTCCGAGTTCTTTCGCGAGGAGTTTTGTGATCCGGATCATCTCGTCGCGGACATCGTCCCCGAGCATATATGGGGGCAGCACGCAAGCGGAATCGCCGGAATGAATTCCCGCTTCCTCGATGTGCTGCATGATCCCAGAGATCAGGCACGTGTCGCCGTCGCAAACCGCATCGACATCGAACTCGAACGCGTCCTCGAGGAATCGATCGATCAGTACCGGTTCTCCGTCCGATGCCTGCGCCGCTTCAAAGAAAAAACTCTGAAGGCGTCTCTGGTCGTAAATAATTTCCATCGCGCGCCCGCCAAGAACATAGGATGGTCGGACGAGTACCGGGTATCCGATTTTTTCCGCCACTTCCAGGGCTTTCTCAACTGTGGTCGCGGTTCCGAAATCGGGCGTATTAATTTTGTGGCGGTGGAGGAGCACCTCGAAACGTCCGCGGTCCTCGGCGAGATCGGTAGCTTCCCATCCGGTGCCGAGGATCGGAATTCCGGCAAGTTCAAGTTTGCCGGCAAGTTTTAATGGAGTTCCACCGCCGAACTGGAGAACGACACCGATGGGTTTTTCAAGGTTGCAGATTCCTATGACGTCCTCGGCTGTTACCGGTTCGAAGTAAAGGCGATCGGCGATATCGTAATCGGTCGAGACGGTTTCCGGATTGCTGTTAACCATGATGACCTTATAGCCGGCTTCCTTGATCTCAAGCGCGACCTGCACGCAGCAGTAATCGAATTCGATTCCCTGGCCGATGCGGTTGGGTCCGCTGCCGAGGATGACGACGGTTTTATCTCCGAGCGGTTCGGCTTCATTTTCTTCGCCATATGTTGAGTAGTAATAAGGCGTGACCGCTTCGAATTCGGCAGCGCATGTGTCGACGGTACGGTAGCAGGTGACGATATTGTTTTCTTCGCGGATGGAGCGGATTTTTCGTTCCGGGACATGCCAGAGATGAGCGATCTGGCGGTCACTGAATCCATGTCGTTTCGATTCGAGGAGCAAGGTCAGGATTTCAGGATTCTGGGTCGGGTCGATGGATTCCTTCGCGGCCTGGACGAGTTTACTTTCGACACTGAGAAGTTGCTTGATCTGGTCGAGGAACCAAGGATCGATCGCGGTAGTTTCGGCGACCGTTTCAATCGGGATATCGAGCTCGAGCGCGTAGCGGAGCCAGAAGATCGAATTGGGATCGGGTTTTTTCAGTCGGCGAAGCACGAGTTCTTTCCATTCACCCCGCATGTGGGCTTCGATGTTGTGAACGAGAATTGCGTCCATACCATCGGCGCCGAGACCGTAGCGGCCATTTTCGAGACCGCGGATTGCTTTTTGGAGGGCTTCGGTGAAACTGCGTCCGATCGCCATAGTTTCACCGACCGATTTCATCTGTGAACCGAGCGTACGGGTGGCGGTCGGGAATTTATCGAAGGGCCAGCGCGGGA
This sequence comes from uncultured bacterium, assembly GCA_965369865.1. Classification (GTDB taxonomy): domain Bacteria; phylum JAJVIF01; class JAJVIF01; order JAPKYR01; family JAPKYR01; genus JAPKYR01. The sequence continues at coordinate 4,693 of CBDURU010000001.1, forward strand.
TTTTCACGACGACATAATCGAGGGTCGGTTCGAATGCCGAAACGGTCTCGCCGGTGATGTCGTTTGGGATTTCGCCGAGTGTCAAACCTACCGCGAGGAGGGCGGCTACTTTTGCGATGGGGAATCCGGTTGCTTTCGACGCCAGCGCCGATGAACGGCTGACGCGGGGATTCATTTCGATAACGACCATACGCCCGGTTTCGGGATGGAGTCCGAACTGGATGTTCGAGCCGCCGGTATCGACTCCGACCGCTCGAATTACCGAGACGGCCGCGTCGCGCATTACCTGGAATTCCTTGTCGGTAAGGGTCTGAGCGGGGGCGACAGTGATTGAATCGCCGGTATGGATTCCGAGGGGATCGAAATTTTCAATCGAGCAGATCACGACCACGTTATCAACCGTATCGCGCATGACCTCGAGTTCGAATTCCTTCCATCCAACAAGGGATTCTTCAACAAGGACCATATTAACCGGGGAAGCCCTGAGTCCGAGGCTGACGAGGTCATGGAATTCTTCGATGTTGTATGCGACACTTGCGCCGATTCCGCCGAGTGTGTACGCCGGTCGGATAATTACCGGGAATCCTGTGCGGATCGCGATATCTTCCGCTTCCTCAATAGTGCTTGCGGTGTCGCCTTCCGGAATATCGAGTCCGATGCTTTGCATAGTGGTTTGAAAACGTCCACGGTCTTCAGCGATATCGATAGCATCGAACTTAGCGCCGATAAGTTCCACATCGAATTTTTCAAGGACACCGGTTTTGTAAAGGTCTTTAGCAAGGTTGAGAGCGGTCTGGCCGCCCATAGTCGGGAGAAGCGCATCGGGACGCTCTCGTTCGATGATCTGTTCAAGGAATTCAAGTGTCAGGGGTTCGATGTAGGTAGCGTCGGCGATCTCCGGATCGGTCATGATGGTAGCGGGATTACTGTTCGCGAGGATGACGCGGTAACCGAGTTTTTTAAGGGCACGTACGGCCTGTGTACCGGAGTAATCAAATTCACAAGCCTGGCCGATAACGATCGGTCCCGATCCAATAATAAGGATAGAATTGATATCAGTGCGTGCGGGCATGGTGCTCCATTCGGTTTCGGAATTCGATGAACAGATCGGATGTGTCGTGCGGACCGGGTGACGCCTCAGGATGAAACTGGACCGAGAAAGCGTTGAGGTCGGGGTAGTCGAGACCTTCGACAGTGCCGTCATTCAGGCTTCTGAGGGTCAGCACAGCTCCGTCGGGAAGCGGATCGTCGGAAACCGCGAAACCGTGATTGTGAATACTTACATGTACCCGTCCGTCGGGTTTCCGGGCGACAGGATGATTGATACCCCGGTGCCCGAATTTCATTTTGAATGTTCGTCCGCCCACGGCCAGTGATAATAACTGGTGTCCAAGGCAGATTCCAAAAATAGGGATCTTCCCAAGGAAATGACGGATATTTTCTATAGCTCCAACGACCGCAGCGGGATCGCCGGGGCCATTGGAAAGAAGAATACCGTCAGGATCGAATTTTTCTATGTCACGGGTCTTTGCGGTGGAAGGAAAAACCCTGACCTCGCAGCCGACATCGACCAGCCGTCTGAGAATACTCAATTTTACGCCGTAATCGAAGACCGCGACTTTGCCATGCCAGCCATTATCGGAAATTACGGTATTCCCGAGCCATCGGGATAGTGAGCCGGTCGACCAGCCGTAGGGTTCTTTACAGGTAACCCGGCTTGCGCCATCGAGTCCTGCCATAGGTGGATGATTCAGAATATGCTCAAGGGCCTCGGAATCGGAAATGGAAACGGGGAAAATTCCGCCTCTCATGCTGCCGAGTTCGCGAAGGTGGCGGGTGACGGCCCTTGTGTCAAGGTCGTGAACAGCAGGGACCCTGGATCGAATTAAAAGGTCTGATAAGGATTCCTCGGATCGCCAGCTCGATGGATCTTCAAACGAACGCGCAGCGAATCCTGACGGGTGGACCCTGTCGGATTCATCGTCCAGCCTGTTGATTCCGGTGTTACCGATATGGGCAGCGGTCATAACCACGATCTGGCCCCAGTAGGAAGGATCGTAGAGGACTTCCTGATAGCCGCTCATCGCAGTATTGAAAACAACCTCTCCAAGAGTGAAAGTGGGATCGGAGAAAGATACATACAGCCGGCCAACAAATTTGCGGCCGTCTTCGAGTAATAGGTAACCCTGTTCCAGGACTTTCCCCATTAGTTTCAGTTATGCCAGGTAAGCAATAATCAAAGGCAAAAAACCGTTGCAATTATACGACTAGAATACGGAGAGTCAAGCTGTGTCTGGGTAAGGGTATGAGCGGGGATTGATTTTCATGCTGCCTGTTTTGATTATTTTCTGTCATTCCAGTAATCATCCCATCGGCCAGTGCTGCGGTAGAGACATCGAAGAGCCGACATCGAATCAGCGCCAGGATTTTGCAGGCGGCACCCGCTCGCGCGTTTTTTTCCCATTTCTATCCTGAGACGTATGTCCACCTCCGAGATACACTCACTTCCCACTGTAAAATCGTAAATTACCTTCACTATTTCCCCGGCGATCTCCACTGTCCTCTTGCAGAATTCCTTTGTGTCCGGCATTTTTTTCATCGAGGTATCATTCCTTTCATACTGGTATTGGTTTGATACCTCAATTTTATTTTCTTCCCACGCTTATGTCCATAAAATCAATCCCCGCTCACACCCTATATAAATGATCACTTGCGTAGCGAAGTGTGATACTGTATAATCGCCTCCGCGACGCGGGGTAGAGCAGTTGGTAGCTCGTCGGGCTCATAACCCGGAGGTCGGGGGTTCGAATCCCCCCCCCGCTAATGGAGTAATCATAATAGGCTCTGGAAGCCTGTAGGTGAGTCTCACCTGTCCCGCTTCCGGAGCCATTTTTATATCCTCAACAGATAACCGAACCATCTTTTTTTCCGGGGGGAACATTAAGGTATTGGCGGCTGATTACATTTGATTGCCCTGATTAGTAAAAACCTGAAAACCTTAAGTTCCTTGACAGGTAAAAGCGAATTATGATAATAGTACCGGGTGTTAATTACCTGAGGCTAAACATCCATTGATAAGTATTATCTGTAGACACATTAATCTTTGAATCAGTAGCGAAAAAGAAGAAGATGGGAGCGTTCTATGGGTATTCACTCTCTTGACTGGGCATCCATTATTGTTTATCTATTAATTATGGTAGTAATCGCGGTATTCTTCTCGAAGTTCATGGGTGGAGCGAAGGATTTTTTCGCGGGAGGGCGTCAGATACCCTGGTGGGTGGCTGGGATATCCCTATATATGGGGCTTTTCTCAGCGTGGACATTCAGCGGCGCGGCCAGCCTTGTCTACAGGACGGGCTGGTACGGGATGCTGTATTTCGCGACCTGGCCGATTGGATTTTTCTTTGGATTCTGGTTTGCCGGTGTACGGTACCGGAGAAGCAGGATAATATCTCCCGTTGAATACCTTGAAAATCGCTTCAACCGCGCGACCCATACAACGCTGAGCATAATATTCGCCATCTCTCTGCTCTACTGGCCGATGCAGCATCTGGCGTCGCTTGGCAAGATGGTCGGTCCGATGCTCATACCGGGCTCCGAGATGGCGATCGTGATTACGATAGTCGTAATCGCGACGATGATACTCTTCTACACGTTCTCGGGAGGCTTGTGGGCGGTCACTATTACCGACGCGGTGCAGTCATTTATATTACTGGGTGTTGTGGTCATCCTGTTAGGGCTGATCTTTATCGATATACCGGACATTCTGTCGAAGTTACCGCCGTTTACATTTCATGCGCCTGAAAGCGAATCGAGTTATGACACGCCGTATCTTCTCGCGTCGATAATGCAGGGATTATTCGGCGCGGCGCTCGGCGACCGTGCCCAGCGGTATTATAGTGTCCGGGATGAAAAGGCTGTAATCAAACTTGGAATACTGACAACAGTTCTCTTCATGTTAGGCCCGATATTCTTCGGACTTATCCCGTTCATAGGAACAATCGTATGGCCGGACCCATCACTGATCCCAGCATTTGAAGGGCTTAAGAATCCGCAGGAGGGTGTATATATCGCGATGGCCGCCAAGTATCTGCCTCCCGGAATATTGGGGATATTCATCGCGGCGATGATGGCCGCGACGATGTCGGCAACCGACACATGCTGGAACACAGCATCGGCGATTGTATCAGTGGATTTATATAAGCGTAATTTCCGGCCTGATGCGACCGATCGCCAGGTGATGACGGTTGGACGGATCGCGATAGTGGTTTTCTTTATTGTGGCCGTGGCTGGATCGCTGGGGATAATTCTGAGGGGCATCAAGCTTGACATTATCGGGATGACAATCGGGCTGTTAACCGGAATATCGATCTCAATTCCGCTATTTTTTGGACTTATAGTTCGAGGGGTATCCAGATGGGCGGCAGTCGGCGCGGTGGTGGTCGGGACAATCGCCGCGTTATTTTCGAGCGATCTGACAATCTTCGGACCGCTCAAGTTTATCGGGTTTCTGAAACTGCCGTTCGGGGCAAGGACTTTTTTCATTGTCGCCGTAACACTTGCTATATTTCTTCTATCGAATCCCATGGGACGTCTCGGACGAAATAAACTGACATCAATCGCCGTAGCCGTTATTGTGGCTGTGGGAATGTGGTTCTTCTCAATTTTTTGTAATGCCAACGAATTGATTTCGTGGGGGATTTTAACAGGCGCAGCGCAACCGCCTGCCGATGCCGGATCTCCCAACGGATATTTTGTGGCGATGGCAATTGGGGCTGTCGCTTTTGGAGTCCTGTTCTATATTTTCAGCCAGATTTACAGTCGCGATCTCGATCAACCCGAACCTGAGGTGGATGAATTTTTCGAGCTGTTGAAAAAACCGATTGATGTGAAGAAAGAAGTTGGTGAGGAAATTCAGACCGCGACAGCATATCCGTTTGTCGGAATGATAGTAATCCTGCTGGCGGTTCTTTCGCTCGCGCTGCTACTGTTTCCCGATGGACGCGTCAATCCGTGGGTCAATATCATTCTGTCAGCGATTCTTATCGTGATCGGACTTGGAATCATGCGCGGCGGAAAAGAGCTGATGCGGAAGATAATGGAAGCCAGAGCAAATCCGGAGGCCAAGGAGTGAGCGGGGAACTTGCCGCGTATGGCGGTCGAAAGGTCAGAAATGAGCCGCTTGTCAAGGAAGAGCATCACCGGGCAAGGTTCGGTGAAGACGAAAAACAGGCGCTTGCGGATGTGATTGACTCCGGTCACCTGTGCCGTGTTATGGGTGAGAGGACGGGGGAGTTCGAGCATGAAGCCGCGGAGTATTTCGATATAAAAGGGGCTGTCGCTGTAACGAGTGGAACCGCGGCGATCCATTGCGCTCTCGGTGCGCTTGGGATTGGCTATGGTGATGAAGTAATCACATCACCGATAACCGATATGGGTTCTGTAATACCCATTCTTGCGCAGAATGCCATGCCAGTGTTTGCGGATGTAGATCGTAAAACGTACAACGTAACAGCGGATACAATAGAAAAGGTGGTTACCGACCGCACGAAAGCTGTGATCCCGGTTCATCTCGCGGGACAGTCATGCGTGATGGGACCCATTCTGGCACTTGCGAAGGAACGCGGGATTGCCGTTATCGAGGACTGCGCGCAGGCTTACCTGTCGACCTGCAATGGAAGACTCGTGGGCACGATGGGGGATATCGGCTGTTTCAGTCTCAATGACTTCAAACATATCACATGCGGCGACGGCGGCTTTATTATCTCCGATGACGAAAAAATAATCACCCGTGCGAGACTGTTTGCAGATAAAGGCTACCCTCGTACAGGACCTGTCCGGAACTCGATCATGTTTGGGATGAACTACCGCATGACCGAACTCCAGGCGGCGGTGGCGAGTGTTCAGCTTGGGAAACTTGATTCGATAATTGAGGGGCGGCGGGTATTCGGTCGCAAAATTGATAAACTACTAAGCGAAATCGACGGGATCAATCCACTCTACACGTCGGATGGGATCGAACATTCATACTGGTTCTATCCATTCACCATCAACTCCGAAAAACTCAATGTAGATACTGAAACCTTCGCCGGTGAGGTAACAGCGGAGGGGATACCGGTAATGTTTCCATATCTTGGGTCGCCGGTTTATCTTTTCGATTCCATTAATACAATCAACAGGTGCGGGACGGAAATTTCATACGACGAAGGTCTTTGCCCTGTCGCGGAGAAAGTACTCACCGGGATGATGGTCCTGCCGTGCAACGAATTCATGACCGATAACGACGCCGATGACATCGCGACCGCGTTAAGGAAGGTTTGTGAATATCATTTAAATAAATGACATCCGCCATCGACAGTCAACAAATATCTCCGGAGATCCAATCATGAAAAATAGCAAAATCATCATTCAATTGTCATTGCTATTCCTTATCCTGACAATAACCAGTTCTCATTCCCAGGTCCAGGAATATCCTAACGGGGAAATCCCTTTCAGATTCATCTCAATCATAAAATGCGAAACCCCTCCAGTCATTGACGGAATACTCGATGATGATTGCTGGCTGAACGCTGACGAAGCCGCTGATTTTTATCTTCTGCATGAAGAAGGACCGGCGGAATACCAGACAATCGCTTATGCCACATACGATGATGAAAATATTTACATCGGATTCAATTGCGATGAGCCGGACACTGGCGCGCTTGTCACCGATGAGACCGAACACGACCAGCAGGAATGCGACGACGATTGCGTCGAGGTGTTCCTGGATGTCAATCAGGATTACATCAACTATTTCCATTTCATTGTCAACTCGAAGGGCATGACGAGCGATGCGTCTGTCGAGCTCGTGGATGATTTCATCGATGTCTACTACGACTGGGATCCCGAATACGAAGTGCAAACTTCGATTGTTGACGGACTATGGTTTGTCGAGATGGCGATACCGTTTACGGAGCTGATGACGGGAATTGTCAGACCAAGCGTATTTGAGGAGAGAAAGGAATCGGAATGGTCGGCGTTTTCGCTTCTGGAGCCGCCATTTGTAACAAACGACACTGTATGGAATGTCAATTTTACGAGAAGGAAATGGACAGAACCGAACGAGCTTTCAAGCTGGGCTCCGGTATGCGATAAGTTCTATTCCCCGTATCAGTTCGGACATTTGATTTTTAATGAAGGTGAATGGCTCAGGGGAATTCCGATACGGGATGCTGTTAAATATATACACAGGCAGGATGTGGAGGAAAAAAATACTCTCGAACAGAATCGCCTTATGCCCATCATCGAGGAAATCAGTTCTTACATACCCGATTGTAACTGGGTTGAGGTTTATCGCAGGAATATGTTCATGGGCTATGAAAGCGAGGCCGGTTCGATTCAAATTCCAAATTATGCCCGTCTCGACGGTCAGGGACGTATAGAGCTTGAGGAGACAATTCCGCTTCTTCCCGATGAAATCCTGGATGAGATAATCGCGAAGGATACTCCCAGGCTTGTCTTTGATAATGACTCCCTTGCCGAATTGATTGAAAAAATTGACACAGATCCGAATGTCGAGGCCAAGTGGGTGGAGTTCAAGGAAAAGGCGGATGAGCTTCTGGAAGAGGAGGTTGTTGATTTTTTGGTCAATGACATGCAGCAGGACAGGAACTGCATTTCAAGGGAACATGCTATTGCGGTAGCGGCGGGATATGGATCGCTTGGCACAATCAGGGCAAAATGTGCGTTTGCGTATGCGATAACGGGAGATGTCAGATACGCGGAGCAGGCATGGCGCGCGCAATCCATGTTAATTGACCATTTTGAAAAATACCAGGTGTTCAGAAGCGCTGAAAACTGGTACTCGATCTGGGATTCTTCTTATGAAGTCTACTCGTCAACATATTTTTATGACCTTGTCGCTGGTTCGGGAGTAATGACAAGAGATGATAAGGTTCGGCTGATTGAATTCATTCGGCGGATCGGGTACCGGGTCGATTACTGCGTCAGGTACTCCGAGATGGTCGGCAATCATCAGTACATGTGGACGGGCAATTTCGGCTGCATGGAATTGTATTTCCCCGAGTTTCCAGAGCGCGAGCGGTGGGCATCGGATGTGGAGAACAGGATGCCGATGCTTTACGCGGACATTCTCACCGACGGCGGGCAGATCGAGCGCAGCCCGGGTCATCATATCTACGGCCTCAGCTTTCTCTGCAAGTATGTAATCGCGACAAAATTACTGACTGGAGAGGATATTTTCAGCAGGGAATATGACGGTAAAAGCCTTGAGATGACACTGGACTGGATAGCGAAGATCGCGACACCGCTCGGTGAAACTCCCGCTTTCAATGATTCGAAAAGACCCATGATCGAAAGTCATGAATTTGTACTCGACATAATCAACATGTTTGACAGGGGAGATTATCTGTGTGCCGGAAAAATTGATACCGCGAATTTACCGTTGGAACATTTGATATCCGATACGGTCCAGCCGAGAGACCCGGATTTTACATCGGCCCTCCTGCCGGATACCGGTATTGCAATTATGAGGGACAGTTGGGACGAGGATTCGAAATATCTCCTGTTCGATTACGGTCCGCACGGCGCGTGGCACGGTCACTGGGACAAGATGAATATCATCATGTACGCGGATGGTGTTCCGTGGGTTCTCGATGCTGGATCATCGCCGCACTATTGCGTATATATTGAGGAGCATAACAACTGGCATAAACAGACGATCGCGCATAATACTGTAATGATCGACAACACAAGCCAGGAGTCGGTCACCGGAACGTTGCGAATATGGGAGACACAGGACGATTTCGACCTGGTTTCGGCGAGTCATATTGGTTACGAGGGAATTATTCACACCCGGACGGTTTTTCATCCACGGGGAGAGTATTTCATCATTAATGACCACATCGAGTCATACGATTCGATGGAGCATGATTATTCATGGCTGCTTCATGTATATGCCGAACCGGTCTATTTCAATTTAGAAGGGGGCGATTTCAGGCAAGATGGAAATGGCTTACTGGTAATAACGGCGGAGGATAGTGGTTTCACGTCGGTTGATCTGGAAGAAGGACTCTGTATCGATACGACATTTGGCCAGACCGAACAAGCCCGCGATGACGGCACATGGACTCCCGGTGATCCGGGCTGGGCGTATATTCCGTACATCAGTTTGAATTCAAGCACGGATGCCGAGGAAGTGAATTTCCTTGTTATTCTGTATCCATATACCGGAGAGACATATCCCTATTATATGTGCATAAAGAATACAAACAGGGAAAATAATGCTTGTGGATTCAGCCTGGTTTATGAGATCAGCCATGATACATACGGTGAGGATATCTACGGTGAAAAGAAACCCGGCGTTGACAGTTCCATGGAGATCGAACTGGACGGCATTCGAACCGATGCGGATTATTTTTTCATCAGGCTTATTGATGGGGAGATTGTGCAAGCCATAATGGTTGATGGTACTTACATGTTCTGGAATGGCATTGAGATAGAAGCAGATATTTATTAAGGAGACAATATCATCATGAGGAAAACATTGATATTCATCCTGACAGTATTCGCGGTGTCGATAATTTCTACGGGGTCGGCATTATCCGACGAGCCTATTGTTGTGGATGAGCCGGATGTAAGACTGGAAGCCGAGCTAAATCTGCATTTTATTACATTCAGCGAAGTTACATTATCGGATACCTATCTTGAAAATTGGCTGTATAAATATAACTACCTGCCCGGTTTGGAAATAATGACCGACGAGGAACTATTCGCCGTCATCGATCTTGACTGGCCGGGACTTGAATCGGTTAAGGCTGCGGTTGAGGCTGGAAATTACGAGGAAGCCAAGACCGCGCTGGTAATTTACTTCCAGAATCGACCCAGCCCGATTTACCTCGATCCTTATCCATTGAATCCGGATAGTGAACAGACATATCTTGAGAGATGCGAAGAATTACTTGCCAGTCCGGATTTTCCAAACTATGAATGGGATCGGGAAAGGCTCGGAAACGGAAGCAAGGACGCCTGGTGGAACTGGGTATCGCATCTGTATTATGCCTACCGTTATACAGGCGATATGAAACATCTTAATGGTCTGATGGATATGTTTTCGTTCTGGCACGAAACTGTCAGGCCGCCGGGGGGAATTCCGAGAATCTGGCTTACACCATCGTTCATTAATAACCCGTTTGACTCACATATTACCTCCTACAGACTTCACTACATATCCCATATGAATGAGCTGTTAACTGAGATCGGGCTTGATGAGATATCGGTGGATGAGAGAATCCCCCTGTATAAATCAATCGTCGAACACGGACGTTTAATCATCGATGTAAATCCGGGCTTCAGGGCAGGGAATATTCAAATCTGCCATATGCTCAGACTGCTTGAAGCCGCAATATATTTCCCTGAGTTCGAAGAATCCGGGGAATGGATCGATTACGCGTGGGAAAACCTCCTGAGACATGCCTGGCTTGATCTGTTTGACGATGGCGGGCTTTATGAAAGGTCAGCCGGATACAACAATGCCGTTGTCAGGTACTGGAGACGAATCCTCGAATTATCCCGGATAGCCGGACTGGAAGAGCCCGACTGGCTGGAGCCGAAGTTGAGGAATGCCCAGGAATGGTCCATGAAAGTATTTACGCCGATTTTAAATCTGCCGCCGGTGGGCGATGGCGGAATGGGCGGAGTGGATTACGCGATTCCCGACCTGATCAACGGAGCGCTGGAATTTCCATGTCCGGAATTTAAATATTTCGTTGAGGACCATTACGATCAGTTAGAGGAAAGGGCGTATGAATTGTATGGCGATGATGCGGATGATGTGCTTGCGGAACTTGACGCGATTGAATCGCACGAGCCGGATTATACCTCCTTGCTTCTTCCCGACACCGGATGGGCTGTAATGCGGTCGGGCTGGGATCGCGACGCGCTCTACATGCTTTTCGACTGGGGTTCAAACGAGCCTTGGCACGCGCATCGGGACGGCCTCGGGTTCAGCATTTTCGCCTACGGTCAGCCTCTCATAATCGACTGTGGACACGGGGGAAGTTACGATTCCGACAGGTCGAAGGAATGGTACAAGGAAACAATTTCCCATAACCTTGTGATGATTAACGGGATGAGCCAGCGGAAGGTCACCGACGGCGTCTGCGACAGTTGGGTGACATCCGACACCGCGGATTTTATCGACGCGATCCATAACGGCTACAAATGGCTCGGCGCGGATTGCCGTAGAAAGATCACATTCGTCAAGCCATCGTACTGGATAATCACCGACAATCTTACAGAACCGATGTGCCAGACGACCGGATATCATGAATGCAAATGGCTCGCCCATTTCCAGCCTACTGAACTAACGATTAATGAAGCGACTATGAGCGTTAATACGAATAATCAGGATGTGAACGCATTGGTAGTGCCGTCGCGACCTGAAAGCCTCGGGATTTATCAGTCCGAGGGCTGGTCGCTTACGCTGGACGGTGAAGTGGACGACGCGCCGTATATTGGCTACGAGAGAGAAGGCGATCTTCCAGTTGATTTCGAAGTTATTGTTTATCCATATGAAGGTACCGATGTTCCCAATGTGACGGTCGAGCGTCTTGACCTGGGTGCCGACAACTGGCGGTGCAAGGGTCTGGAAATCACAACTCCCGAGGGCGTCGATTACTACCTCGAAAGGCTTGACGCGAATTATTACTTCGTGGTCGATGAAGATAATGATTACCGCTCATATGGCGAATTCTCCTTTGACGGTGAAATGGCGCTTATCAGGGAGAGAGACGGTGAAATTTATTCAATCTTTCTTGTCGGCGGCGGGAACCTGAGCAGCTATACTTTCCCGCTTGTGGTATGTACGGGCGATGTTGAATGGGTCGAGATACTTGTCGTTGACGACGCGGTTCTGATTAACGGTGATTACTTAGGGGAAGTGACGGTTATGCATCTCTGATGGTCATGTTTTTTCAGTCCGAGGCGTGCGCATTAACATAGATTTTTATATATCATTGTGCAAGACATGCCGGGATATCTTCAAGAGCGCGAGATTTTAAGGAGTAACGAGAATGAGAATTTTTATTACCGGAGGGGCAGGTAATTTAGGCATTAACTTAATCCGCTATCTCCTGAGAAAGGGAGCATCAATTGTTTCATATGATATAGCCGAGTTTAATTATCCGGAGAAGGAAGTAATTGAAAGCATCGCAGGAGATATTCGGGACGGAGGATTTCTTGAAGAATCAATGAGGGAGTGTGATATTGTTATTCATTGTGCTGCCGCTCTCCCGCTTTACAACAGGGAGGATATTTTCTCAACAGATGTCGATGGTGCAAGGAATGTTCTTGAAGCTGCCCACAAACACAAAGTGGATAGAGTCGTCTTCATCTCATCAACAGCGGTTTACGGAGTGCCCGATCATCATCCTCTGCTCGAAACGGACGAGATGATCGGCGTCGGCCCATATGGAGAGGCTAAGATTTTAGCTGAAAAGGTCAGCGAAGAATATCGCGCGAAGGGGATGTGCATTTCGGTTCTAAGACCTAAATCATTTGTTGGGCCGGAACGACTTGGTGTTTTTGCCATGTTTTATGATTGGGCGAAAGATGGAAAGAATTTCCCCTTGTTGTCAAGCGGCAAGAGTCGCTATCAGTTTCTTGATGTGGAGGATTTATGCGAAGCGATCTGGCTTTGCGTGATTGGGGATAAGGAGAAGGTCAACGACATCTTTAATATTGGAGCGAAAGAATTTGAGACTATGAAAGAGGATTTTCAGTCGGTTTTGGATCGCGCCGGTTTTGGTAAAAGAATTATATGCTTTCCGGCCGGTCCGGTTATTTTTATGTTGAAGGCGCTGGAGAAGCTTAGGCTGTCGCCGCTTTACAAATGGATATACGGAACCGCTTCAAAGGAATCGTTCGTTTCAATTGAAAAGGCTGAGAGGATTCTTGGATTTAAACCAAAATATTCAAATAAGGATGCTTTGATTCGTAATTATGAATGGTATTTGGAGAACTTCCAGAAGTTTGAGAATGCGGCTGGGATAACCCATCGGGTTCCCTGGAGCCAGGGAATCTTGAGATTCTTTAAATTTTTCTTCTAAGAGTTGATAAATTAATGAAAATCATCGATACACATGTCCATCTGTGCGATGACGAAAGTTTTCAACACACGCTTGATCTTGTGCGGTCGGCGGGCGTTGAAAAAATCGTCGTCTCCTGCCTTGAGCCGTGCGACGGTATTTACAAACCGACTCCGGATCAGTTCCGCGAGGATAACGCGCGTATTTACGAATGGAAGAGACGCGAGAACGGATTTGTCGAGGGCTGGATATATGTGAATCCCGAATATCGCGATGAATCACTCAATGAAATAGATCGCGGTGTGGATGAATACGGCTTTATCGGGATCAAGCTCGAGTGCGGATGTGTCTGCACCGATCCGCGATATCAACCAATTATGGAAAAGGCGGGTTCTCTCGGAATACCGATCCTTCAGCATACATGGTTCAAGATAACGGGATGCATTCCGGGCGAGTCGGTTCCCACCGATGTCGCGGTTCTCGCGAAGGAATATCCGGATGTAAAAATCGTCATGGCGCATATCGGCGGCGACTGGCAGCGCGGTATTAAGGCAATTCGCGGTTTCCCGAATGTCATGATCGATATCTCTGGGAGCATTGTCGACTGCGGAATGATCGAGATGGCGGTGGAGGAACTTGGCGTCGAGAGGATTTTGTTCGGAACCGACCTTCCCGATATCGGCTTCTGGTCAAATCTCGGAAAAGTTGTGGGCGCGGATATCACAGACGAGCAGAAACATTTAATTCTCTACGAAAACGCAGTCAGGTTGCTGGGAGGTGGTTCCGAATGATAGTGGATTTTTTCACAGGCATTGGGAATTGGCCGTTCAGGAAATTGAAATATGGTCAACCAGATCAGTTGATTGAATTGCTCGACAGAGAAGACATCGATCGAGCGGTTGTCTATTCGATAACATCGATACTCGCGAAGGACTGTATGGAGGGTAATCGCGAGGTCGCGGAATCGTATCCGGAACGAATTATTCCGTTCGCTGTGATTAATCCCGCGTTCCCCGGATGGGAAAAGGATTTTAGAATTTGCTTTGATGAGATGGGATTCAGAGGTCTCCGGCTTTTTCCGACCTATCATGGATATGATCTCAATGACATATGCTTTTCAGAAATAATCGTAGCGGCGAAGGAGAAAAGTATTCCTGTTGCGCTTGCGGTACGGGTCGAGGATGAGCGCCAGCATCACTGGCTTATGAAAGTCCCGTCTCTCGATCTCATTGCGGCGGTTGAAGCGATAGGTAAATATCCGGAAGCGACTTTTATCCTGAGTGGAGCCAAGTATCCTGAACTATGCTTAATAAAGGAATCTCTTCAGCAATGCGACAACTGGTATTTCGACATCGGCAGGATGCAGGGACGTCATTCAAGTCCGGGTTCTGTAGAGGTGATTGTTCGGGCGGTTGAGGATTTCGGAGCGGAGAGAATGCTGTATGGAAGCAACGCGCCGTTTCAGTATGTAAAATCATCGCTGTTGAAGGTGCAGAACGCGTCGATCAGCGATGAAGAAAGGGAGATGATACTGTCGGGGAATGCATTGGGGATTTGTAAGGCAAAGTAATTACCATTGTTTGGGTTTATGGAAATTCCCTTTTGAGTCACGTAAAATTGTATCGAATTGACATTTACGTATTGCGCTTTCCCTAATAACACCGTAAGTGCTGGCAACATTTTTCAATTCGATGCTTACATGAGTAGAGGGGCTAAAGACTTTCACTGCTTTACCAAGTTGATTTTTTACCATTTTAATCGATTCGATAAAATCAGAGTCGCCTGTGAGAAGAACTGCCGTATCGTAAAGATTCATAAAGCCATCACAAAGCAGATAAGTTGCCAGGTTGACATCCGACCCTTTTTCTTCCGTTGCCCGGATTTCCACCATCTTTCCGGACTTATCAGCAAGGGGTCTCATAGCCTTGCGTGTTAGGAATTTCCCATAATGTATCTCGACATTGGTCAGAGTCCCAAGGGCCCGTAGATACATCTGCTGCCTATTTGCTTGACCTGGATCGTTCGGTCGCGCTTTGACCTTTGCTGTAAAATACCTGATTAAACGAATATCAGAGCTGGGAAGAAGTATGCGACACAAAGCATCAATATTAAGCCATTTATATGACGTGCCTTTTAGTGCACGATAGTAAAGGTTAAATCCATCAATGTAAACACAAGCTCTAATCGTATTCTCCTAAAACGCAAGAGCCACCTTAAGGTGGCCCCGCTCCCCTTCGCCGAAGCTCCGGGGGGGTGTACAATATATGTACAATATATTAACCATTTTGTCAAGTAGACACGGAAGAAATGAAAAGCTGGAATGTCGTCCTCATAATGTAACAGATAATTGTGTATTAAAATTGCAGTCACATGATTTTTCGGGTAAATTATTCCGGCTGTATAAATATTTGCAATTGAAAGGAGCAGAGGGATGGATAAGATTAAGGTTCTTTATATCGGCGACTCGGAAATCGTAATGAGCAGGTATATCATCGGCGCCGATGTTTTCGAGCAGGCGAATTTCAACGATAACGGTCATTTCTTCCGTGACGCGATGGCGAAACTTCCCGACATCGACGTGGAGCATATTATCGCTCACGATGTCCCTTATCAATTTCCCAAAACACTCGATGAGCTTGAAAAATTCGATGTTATTATTTTCAGCGACGTGGGGTACAACTCGATGATCTTCTACACCGGCCTGAAACCGCCGTATGAGTATCCGCTCGGACCCGACAGGATAGGGATGGTGAAGGAATTTGTCGAGAATGGGGGCGGATTTCTAATGAGCGGTGGATATGTTTCGTTCGCGGGACTGAACGCTATCGCCGGATACTTCAACACACCAATCGAGGAGATCCTGCCGGTCAATATTTTCACTCACGATGACCGTGTCGAAGCTACCGGCGGTTTTATGTTTAATGCTCTCGATAAGGATCATCCGATAATGGCGAACATCCCGTGGGATAACGCGAAATTTACGCTGTGCGGATATAACCAGGTCACATTGAAAGATGGCGCGAAACTTCTGGCTGAATATGATGGCGACCCTTTCATCACATGCTGGGAATACAAAAAAGGCCGAACCGCCACGTTCGCGTCGGATTTCGCCCCTCACTGGGCCGGAGATTTCATCGACTGGAAGTATTACCCGCAGTTCTGGGGCCAGATGATGAGATGGCTAGCGGGAAAAACGTAATAAAAATGAAATTATCATTCAGCACGCTTGGATGCCCCGGATGGCCGCTTGAGAAAGTGATCGAATCCGCGAAAAACTACGGTTATGACGGCGTGGAATTTCGCGGGATCGACGGAGAACTCGATATCCGTAAGCTGCCGGAATTCTCGCCTGACAATATCGCGCAGACACGTGCGATGTTCGAGGATGCGGGCATTGAGCTTGTCAGCGTTGATTCATCCGCGAGCTTTTCCCACAAAGAAATCGGTAAATTACAAAGCAGTATAGATGAAGCAAGGGATTACATCACACTCGCGAAAAATCTTGGAGCGCCGATGGTACGTATTTTCGGCGGACAAATTCCCGATGGTGTGACGTTCGAGGACGGTGTCGATCAACTGGCGTTTCACCTCTCGCAACTTGGTGATTTCGCGCGGGAATCGGGAGTTATTCTTGGGCTTGAGACGCATGACAGTTTCCTCACTGGAAAAGCTGTTTCGGAAGTTATGAAAAAGACGAATCATGACGCGGTGAAAGTGATCTGGGACATAAGCAACTGTTACTGGACAGGTGAGCCGCTTGAGGAAACCGCGGAACTTCTTGCTCCGCACATTATTCATGTTCATGTAAAAGATTCAGTCTTTGTCGATGGAGAAGCAAAGCTGACATTCATAGGCGAGGGCGACATTCCGCTTCAGAAGTCCCTGGAAATTCTCAAAGACATGGGATACGGCGGCTATCTTTCATATGAATGGGAAAAGGTATGGCAGCCCGATCTGCCTGAACCGGATGAGGCGTTTCCGCAGTATGTTAAGAAGATGAAGGAGTATCTTGACGAGCTTTCCTGAAGGTGATCCATGATGGAAATAATCGATCTTAGCGTGGACTTATACGACGGCATGACCAGGTTTTGGGGCGACTGGCATGTCTCATTCGAGAGCGGGATAACCGGCACATACGAGAAACACGGATGCCTGGTGCACAAGATCGCGATGGCAACCCACACGGGCACCCATATTGACGCGCCCGCTCATTTTTTTGATGGGGCAACCACTATTGACAAGGTTTCGCTCGATAAATTCGTGAGCGACTGCGTTGTGTGCAAACTCGACGGGATCGGCGAAAATTCCCACATCACCGTCGATCACATT
The DNA here is from genome assembly GCA_965369865.1 of uncultured bacterium. Taxonomy (GTDB): domain Bacteria; phylum JAJVIF01; class JAJVIF01; order JAPKYR01; family JAPKYR01; genus JAPKYR01. The sequence goes on from CBDURU010000001.1 coordinate 22,107, forward strand.
TCTCATCTGGATATCACTCCGGATGTCGGAGTCCTGATAAACACCGGCTGGTATAAACAATGGGACACGGGGAAATTTTATGAGGACTTCCCAATTCTTGATCCTGAGGCTGCCGGGATGCTGATTGACAAAGGCGCGAAGTATATCGCGTGCGACCTTCCGCTCGGAATTGAAGTACATAAGATAGTGCTCGGTGCCGGGAGTCTTCTCATTGAAAATCTCGCGAACCTTGACGCGATAAAAACCGACAGGATTAAACTCCTGGCATTGCCATTGAAACTGCGCGGTGGTGACGGGGCGCCGGCACGAGTGCTAGCAATTATCGAATAAAAAGGAAAAAAACATGAAGCCATTTATGTTCACAATTGACGATGAAACAAAAATCGGTCTGGAAAACGACGGCAGAACTATCGACTTCTCCCGCGCGTGGGAGGTGTATGAGCTTGTGAACGAGGGGCTTCCGCCGGATAACATCGCCTTCTGGTCGCTTGACATGATGATCGCGCAGGACCTGTTCGATCTGGAGGTATTTTCCAACGTCTGGTCATTTCTCGAAGCTCATAATCTTTTAGAGGAATTCAAGATCGGGAATGAATTCAAATATGAAATTCCTCTCTTTCAGCCGTCGAAAATCCTCGCGCTTGGAAGGAATTACAAAGCGCACGCTGAGGAGAGTGGTTTTGAAGTTCCCGACGAACCGATCATTTTCGATAAGGTGATAACATCGATGCTCGCCCATGGGGGGGATATCGTGTATCCGCAGCAGGTCAAGCGTCTGGACCATGAAATTGAGCTTGCGGTTGTTATCGGCGATGAGGCGAAAAATGTATCCATCAATGACGCGTGGGATTATGTCGCCGGATACACAATCGCGAATGATATTTCCGCGAGGGACATGCAGGAGAGGGATATCGCACAAACCAAACCGTGGCTCCGTTCAAAAAATTTCGACACTTTTTCGCCGATCGGCCCGTACCTGATTCCAAAGGACGCGATTCCCGACGCGCATAATCTTGAGATGGAATTGAAAGTGAGCGGTGAAACGCGCCAGAAATCAAACACATCCATGATGGTCTTTAAAATACCGGAAGTGATTTCGTATATTTCCGAACACATGACGCTTCTGCCGGGCGACATCATCATGACCGGCACTCCGGAGGGTATCTCGGCATTGGTAGTCGGTGATGTTGTCGAGGCGACGATTGAGGGTATCGGGACTTTAAGAAACACGGTTGTAGCAGGATAAAAGAATGAAAATCGAAAAAATCGATGTGCTACAGAAATCAGTTCCGTTTAAACGACCGTTTGAGATCGCAGGCGGAGCGACAACGGTTTGCGAGCACCCGATTATCAGGATCATTACAGATGACGGCACTTACGGCCTTGGCGAAGCCGCCACGATGGCGGCCTACTCCGACGAAACACATACGGGGGTCGAGACTGTACTGAAGGAGAAATTGATTCCTGTTGTCATCGGATGCGATCCATTCGACATCAACGCGATTATGGAACGGCTTGATAAAACGGTTGATGGAAACAGCTTCGCGAAAGCCGCAATCGACCTAGCGCTTCACGATCTCATGGGAAAATTGGCCAATCAGCCTGTTTATAAACTGCTTGGCGGGAAGTACCGGGATCGTGTTCCGCTCGCGTGGGCGATCGGGCTTGGTGGTATTGGCGATGTAGCAGCGGAAGCTGTCGAGTATGTCAAAAAAGGTTACCGCACGATCAAAATTAAAATCGGGAACGATCCAAAGCGCGATATCGATGCTGTCAGAGAGGTAAGGAAGGCGATCGGGGAAGAGATCAAATTCCGTGTCGACGCTAACATGGGTTACGATTTCGACACGGCAATCGAAACCCTTTCCGAAATGGAAAAGTATGACATCGAGTTATTTGAGCAGCCGATTTCCAGGGACGATATCGACGGAATGGCGAAGCTGTGCGAGAGGTTCGACACGCCGATTATGGCGGATGAGAGCAATTACAGCCCTGAGGACGCGCTCGACCTGGTCAGAGTAAAAGCCGCCGATATTCTGAACATCAAGATTATGAAACCATGCGGATTGAGAGGCTCGCGTGCAATCGCCAATATCGCGCAGGCAGCCGATATTCCTCTCCTTATCGGCAGTATGCCGGAGATGGGTATCGGAACGGCGGCGGGCCTTCATTTCGCGATAGCGACACCGGGAATCGAATACGCGTGCGAGTTGATAGGTCCGGAAATGCTCGCGGACGATGTCATCGAACCGGTGTTATTTCTTAAGACATGTGAAAAGGGATATCTCGAACTCCCAACCGGAAATGGTCTTGGAGTTGATTTGAGGGAATGATTATGTAACCCGGGAACCCATCTCACCTGAACCTGGAAAATTTTTCATGAATATTTTGTGAGATGGGTTCCCAGGCTACGTGTTATCGGAACAAAAAGGAAATTTCCCCATGACCAAAACACAAATTTACACAGCATTCCTCGGTGAGAAGAAACCCGTCGGTGTGGCAGGATGGCCGAACGCTGAATTCGATCCTGAAGTCGAAAGTGTGAAATGGATGGAAAAACTCTCCCTGGAATTCGGCGATGAGTTCGAGTTCACCGGCGGCGACCTTGTCCCGTGCCACGAAAAGGGAACCTGCGAGACAGCGGGTTATATCAATGAAGTGTACACAAGCCGCGGCCCGGAAGCCCTCAACGATTTTCCCGAAAACATCCGTGACGGCGTTAATAAAGCTGACGGCGTTCTGGTTGTGTCGCTCTGCATTCCCGGATGCTCCTGCGAATTCGACATCGTCTCGACCGGCAAACCGACAGTCGTTGTGAACAATATCTACGCCGGTGATGGAATATTCCTCCACTGTAACAGTTTCGTAAAACGGAATAACCTGCCCGCGATTCTGGTCAGCTCATCGGATTTCAACGACACCCGTCGCGCGCTGCATCTCATCACAGTGATGCGTCGGATGCGCGAGACGAAAATTCTCGACTACATGGACGCTGTGTCGGAATGGGGCATGAGACCTGGGGAGGATGAAATTATAAGGGGAGTCTTCGGGACTGAAATCATTCAAAAGCCCGGTCAGGAACTGCTCAAATACATTGATGATGTCGACGATAAGGAAGCTCGGGAATGGGTTCGTAAATGGAAAGATGAAGCCGAGAAAGTTATCGAGCCGGATGATGCGACATTGATGCAGTCGGCGCGGATGTATCTCGGTCTCAAGCACGCGATGGAAGAAGTCGAAGCGACATGTGTCTCAACCGACTGCCTGAATTATGTTTATCGCGACAAATTTCCCGGTTACCCATGCCTTGCGTTTTTCCAGTTGATGAACGATGGATTGATGGGAGTATGCGAGGCGGATATTCACTCATCGCTTACGAATTTGATGGGGATGTATTTAACAGGGGCTCCCGGTTTCGTATCCGATCCGGTGATCGACACGGCATCCGATCAGATTATCTACGCACACTGTGTCTGCTCGAAAGAAATGATCAGGGAAGAGTCGATGCCGTACGCGATCCGAAGCCATGCGGAATGCAACAAGGGCGCGTCGGTTCAGGTGATCGCGCGAACCGGTTTACCGATGACGACCATCAAACTGCATCCGATTGACAGGAAACTCGCGCTTCATAAGGGCGTTGTTGTCGGGAATGTGGATATCGACTGGGCGTGCCGGACAAAGATCGCTGTTGAAGTTCGCGACGCGAAGGCATTACTGAACGGCTGGAATGTTATATGCAATTTCGGGTGGCATCGTGTATCATTCTACGGTGATTTAGAGGAAGATTTCCGGGATCTTGCCACCCTCTACGGTTTTACTGTTGTTGAAAATTCGTGAATTTTTTCAGGAAGGAGACTGCGTCCTGTGAAGTTTTTCGATTCGAATTGTTGTATCGGGCAATTATCCGTACCGTTACCGAAACATGTCGGAAGCGCGAGTGAACTTGACGAATTATTGAAAAGTGCGGGGATTGACGAAGCGCTTGTTAATCATATCGGCGGGAAGGAATACAGTCCGGTGGAGAGCAACCAATGGATTCTCGACGAATTGCATGATTATCCGAACCTGCACCCGTGCTGGTGTGTTATGCCGCATCATACCGGTGAATTCCCACACCCGAGAGAACTTATCGATATGATTCGCGATGAAAATATACGCGGGGTGAGGGTTTTTCCGAAAACGCAGAACTGGTCGCTCTCGGAATGGTCGAGTTTAGAACTTCTCAACGCTCTTGGGGCTTTTGAAATTCCTCTATTCATCGATTATTCGGAGACAAGTCCGGATCAATTATATTCAATCTGCGATAAACATCCAAAACTTCCGGTAGTGCTGACCGGGGCGCCGTTCAGGTTCAGCAGGCTGATTTACGCGCTCCTTTCGGAGACAAAGAATCTGTATTTAGAGACTTCCCAATTTCAATTGCACTCAGGGATTGAGGATGTCTGTAATAAATTCGGGGCGAGTCGATTGCTGTTCGGCACATCCGTTCCGGATTTCTCGCCCGGACCGTCTATGATGGCGATCAAGTACGCGGGGATATCGGATGACGAGAAGGCAATGATCGCGGGAGGGAATTTGAAGAATTTATTAAATATGTAACCCAGGAACCCATTTCAGCAAACCTTCAGTATTAGTCAGGATTTGGAAATGGGCTCCCGGGCAAATAGACAGAAGAAAGAAGGAGAAATAAACATGTGTAGAAACGAAGAAGCGAGAATACCTCTAATCGGAGAGAAAGCACCGTCATTCGAGGCTGAGACGACCCAGGGAACGATCAAATTCCCGGATGATTACAATGGCAAATGGGTGATTTTTTTCTCGCACCCGGCGGATTTCACACCGGTATGCACGACTGAATTCATAACATTCGCGAGCATGGCGGATGAGTTCAAAGAACTTAACTGCGAATTGCTTGGGCTCTCGATTGACTCGACATTCTCTCATATCGCCTGGCTCAGGACGATAAATGAGAAGATCGAATTCAAGGGAATGAAGGATGTCGAGGTGATGTTTCCGGTGATAAGCGATCTCACGATGGAGGTCTCGAAGAGATTCGGGATGCTGCAACCGGAGGCATCGACAACTCAGGCTGTCAGGGCCGTATTTCTTGTTGATCCGGAGGGGATCATCAGGGCGATTCTCTACTATCCGCTTTCCGCTGGTCGTAATATGGAAGAGATAAAGCGTCTGCTGATTGCACTTCAGCGTACATCTGAGCACGGTGTAGCTACACCGGCCAACTGGAATCCCGGCGATGATGTCATTATCCCGACTCCCGGATCATGCGGTGACGCAAAGGACCGATTTGATGCGGCGGGCGATGACTATTACTGCCTTGACTGGTTCCTCTGTCTGAAAAAGGATCCCCAAGGATAGATATAAACGCTTACCGGATCACCAAACCGCCATCGAAATGGGATTCACCGCTGGATACAATCGAGGCAAGAACGGCATACCACCGGCTTGTATTCACACCTTGATGAAAACCGCTCGCGAGGAGAACAATTTCGAGTCCGAGGTCGGGCTTTTGAACTGTTTTGTCGAGGAGGAGATCATCGCTGACGAGATGGTACAGAAATTGAAACTCATCGGCGACAGCAGAAACGGACTCTACCAGCTTGATAAGGGGACAGGCGGCTGGATTTGACGACCGGACAAATTGATAATTTCAGCTTTTACGCTCATCAAATCCGTGTGCCAGTCCCCTGTTTCAGGGTTATCCCCGCCTTAATCAAATTAAATGTAGTATAATTCTGCGCCGAAGTTATCGTATCCGAATTTAATCCCGGATGCATATATCGTAATCCAATTCCATACGGACCATTTTATTAGTCAATATGAATTAAAGGAGATAAAAATGACTCGAATCACGGCGGTTATCCTTGCGGTTCTAGTTCTTTCACTTGCGTTTGTCGGTTACTCGACGTTGCAGGGAGCCGATGTTCACTACACTGAAGCCGATGTCCACTACACGATGGACTATCCCGACGGCTGGCAGGGAGTTCGTGTCCCGCCGGAGGCGTTATCTCCATTTGAACCGAGCGAGGTCGTTTACGTGGACGAGCCGTATATCGAACTTGATTCCGACTGGAACATGGACGTCAAGCTGTTCAGCAGGTATCGCTACACAAATGAGTTCGTTGAGAAATGGAGAGAAAAGTACGGCTACACTCCCACGCTTCCGATCATGGAGGATGCTGAATTTTTCAATGGCATCGATCTGGACTATCCGGGTCTTGAATCCGTGAAGGCGTCGGTTGCAACAGGTGATTTCGCCGAGGCGAGGGAGCAGTATTTTACCTATCAGGCAACCCGTCCGAGGCCTTATCATCTTGAATATCCCCCGATCTCAGATGAAGCCGGTGAAGCCGCTGTAATCGCAGCCAATGGGATAATGTTGGATCCCGATTTCCCCGCATGCCGTCCGGGAATAAGATTCACTCTATTTGGGCTTATGTACCAGCTCGAACGCGCTTACATTTACACAGATGATATCAAATACGCCGAAGCATGGCTTGAGATGTTCAATCACTGGTTCGAGACATATCGTCCGCCCGCGCAGCGTCCTGAAATGTATATTTCCTTTGTATGGATGCCGTACTGGCGCACACTGGCCGCCGGCAACACAGGATCTACCCTGTGCAGAACCGAATACTGGCTTATCGACCTGATCGATTCAGAGCTTGACAGGGATCGAATATTCAACACTTACAAGTCCCTTCTGGAAACCTCGAACTATCTCTATCTCTGCAACGATGTCTTCATGCCTTCTAATTGGCAAACCCACCAGTGTGAGGTACTTTATACAATAGGGACGTATTTCCCATCCTTTAAGGAAACCGAGGTCTGGCGCGATCAGGCATGGAAACTGACCCTGGAGCACATGGACAGGGAAACCTATGATGACGGCACACATTGCGAAAACTCGGTCGGCTATGCAGCCGGTGTGATAAATCAATATCACAGAACTGTCAGGCTCGTTCGTCAAACGGGAGTGGAAATACCGGATGAATTCCTGAGAAAATGGGAATCGATGTATCATTGGGCTGTGAAAATATTGCCGCCGACAGGAAGTTATGTCCCTTGCGGTGATGGTGGAATAGGAGGCGATGGCAGTTTCCTGAAGAATATTATAATTAAAGGCGCGCTTGAGTTTTGCGATCCCACAATGAAATATTTCGCCGAGCGTTATCCCGACGATGTCGTGAAAACAGCGGAGGATTATTGGAACAACCCGGATGAAATCCTCGATTCCTACAATCAGGTCATACCCGTAGAGCCGTCATACACATCCATTCTGGTTCCGGACACCGGATGGGCTGTAATGCGCGAATCGTGGGATGTTGAATCCCCGTATTGTTTCTTCGATTACGGATGGGACGAGGCGTGGCATTCGCATCCCGATTTCGGCACAATCGATATCTGGGCTTATGGCAAACCAATATTTACCGAATGCGGCAGGGGCGGCGCGTATGAGGCGGATATCTCAAAGAGATGGTACAAGCAGACAATCGCCCATAACACTGTGATGGTCGACTCAAGGAGCATGCGCAAGTGTGTGAACAACAGGCTGATTCAATGGTGGACGGGCGAGAATTACGATTTCGCGGACGGAATAAGCGACGGTTACCGCTGGATCGGCGTTCTTCACAACCGACGCGTACTCTTTGTCAAACCCGAGTACTGGATTGTCACCGATTTCCTTCCGGGACCGTCCTGGTATGGGACGAGTTTCCAGACGAGCGGATATCATGAATTCGACTGGCTCGGTCATTTCCAGCCGACAGAGCTAAGAATTGATGAGCGTACAAAACGGATCGATACATCCAATGAGGACGCGAATATTGCGCTTATCCCGCTTAATGCCGATGAAGTTGAGATCATAGAGAGTGTCGGACCACTGGCCTCTCCGACAGGGATTGTCGAAGATGCCCCGTACATTTCCCTGCACCAGGAAGGCCTGGCGTTCAAGCAGTACCAGGTTCTTCTATATCCGTACGAGGGTACGGACGCTCCCGAGATTACAATCACTCGACTTGCAGCGGATGAAACCGACCGCGCAAGCAGGCAGAATGTCGGCTATGAAATTGCTCTCCCCGGACACACGGATGTATTTCTGGAAACAGGCGATACAGGGGAGATCGTTTCATTCGGCGACATTGAATTCCGCGGTGATGTCGCGCATATCAGTAACGTGGACGGCGATGAAGGCGGTTTTATTCTGCTTAACTCCGATTATCTTGGGTTCGATGGGGTAGCGCTCTTTACCGCTCCGAGTGTCATTGAAGCGATTGAACTCACGGTGACGGATTCCAACTTGGAGGGCATTGTCATTGAAATTGTAACCGAGTCAGATGTATCGGGGATAAGATTACCCGGTCAAGAGGTAACGGAAGTGATCGTCAACGGTGAACTGCATGGATTCACGAGAGAGGGCGAATGTATCGTTCTGGATTAGGAACGTAGCCTGATTTATCAATGGTTCCCGGCAAAGGAAATGCCGAGCTACGATACTAGATACTTGCGTGCCCAACAAATGTTTAGTATAATTAAATCTACGGGATGTCGATTATAATGTAAGAAGAAAGAACACACGGCAAAATCTTATGATCTACCAAACTGGGTTAATATTATCTCCAATGACTGAGGAAGAAGGAGGCAAAGGCGCCACCTCTACATTTCGGATGCGGGTCAGAGGTAAACCGAGTAGATTAGACCTAAAAAGTCCGTACGAGGTTTTCAATGAGTCGGTTGCGTCAGATTTATCAAGGTACCTTGGGTTACCAGTACCTGATACATGGGTAGTCCCAATCGAGAATGAATATCACTGCATTCGGCCAGAATTAGTTTTCGGTGAACCTCCTCCAACAGAATTTGAAATACGAACTGCCTTGTCTATCGATAGGAATTTTTGTTGCGGAATGATATGTTGTGATCTCTGGGTGGCAAACAATGATCGTAAAGGGGATAATGTCCTGTACGACAAAGAAAACAAGAGTTTCTGGCTGATTGATTTTGGTAATTCTCTTTTGTATAGAGGTGAATCCGCTGGAATTAAGAGATTGCAGGAAATCGAGGATGACCCAGTTAAAATGTTTGATAAAGAGTACTATTACACTGATTTACTGGAAAATTCTAGCGATCTTGCAGAATGGATAGAAAAAATTGAAAGTATTCCTGACTGGATGATTGAAAACTCAGTTGAGTCTGCCAAAATAACGCTTGAGAATTCCGAAGTTAGTGAAACCGAAGTTCCAAAAATTGCAGAATTTTTGATCAATCGCAAAAACAGAATAAAACAGATAATTGACGAACTTTCTCCATCGGTATTTAAGAATTATTCATGAAGGAGTGTTCATTATGAACAAGAAATACGATTTTTCGTTGATTCGCTTCACACCAGACCTCGACAGGGGAGAGGGATTTAACGTCGGAATAATCGTATTCGATAATTCCAATATAGAATTACGATGGAGCGATTCCTTCAAACCTCCTGGAGGAATCAAGAGTAATTGGAATAAAGATAATATGCTCAAATGGAAGGATTATTTTTGGAAAGAATTTATAGATGACGCACTGTTTCACCAGGTTAACAGAACTACCGAAGAATATGTGTCTTTAATAAGTAATAAAATCACGAGTAATTACGGAATTGGTCCCACGAGACGTCACATAACCAGTGATGCTTCTATCTCTGTAGTCGCAGAATATCTGTTCAACAAACTGGTGGCAAAAGAGACAAAAAAAAGGGCTTCCAGGGCAACAGCCAAGGTTCGAAGATTCATAAAGGAGAAAAAACTTGACAGAGAAGATACATTCAAGTATCCAATTCAAAGGGGCCTAGAGCACCCTTTGCCTTCTGGGGGGATAGTAGATTTTCCTTTTTACCAGCAGAATGGGAAATTGACAACGATCTCTGCAATCAAAATTAAACCCGATGGCGAAAAGATATCGGAAGACACATGGGAGCAAATTGGTAAGATTCACTCGCATCGTAGGGATAGACAAGATCAAAACGATGTGCATTTAGTTATAGTGTCTGGGATCGAAGTTCCTGATACGAATTTTGCCGAACTAAAATCGGCTGATACAATCCCTTACTTGATAGATAATTATGAACAACAAAGACACCTTGAGCAGCACCTTAAGGAAGTTTGCGAACCTTTATAATAATGATTTTAATCATACGGAATCAACCCTTGTTTGTTATGCATTGGTGGGAGAATATCGACACCCTTCGTGTTAAACGGAGTGCAGGAGCAGTCTCGTAGCTCGGAATTTACCTTGCCGGGATTTTGATATAATAAACAAGTAACCCACCGAATACAGGTTGCGTTTTATCAATGCATACCGGCAAGGAAAATGCCGGGCTACAACTTAACTTATAGGAAACTTACCAATGGACAAATACATCAAAATCGCAAATACCGGAGTACCATTCGACGACACTTTCATTCTCGACTGCCACGGGCATTTTGGACCGTGCCAGGGATTCCATATCCCCAATCGTTCGGCGGATGAGTTCGTCACTGTACTCGACCGGATCGGCATCAACGCGGTCGTGATCAGCACACTTGGGAATTTTGTGCCATTCGGGAACGATGTTGTCGCGGGGGCGATGTCGGCATATCCGGAGAGATTTATCGGATACGCACGGGTCAACGCGAATTATCCCGACGATGTCAAACCTGAACTCGTCCGCTGTTTCGACGAACTTGGTTTCAAGGGCATTAAGATTCATCCATACTGCGACCAGGTCTTTCCGGATGATCCCCGATATAAACCTGTCTGGGAATTTTCATCGGAGCGGAAAGTTCCGGTTCTCATCCACACCTGGAACAGCCTTAGGTATGTCGACGCGCTTCTCGATTACTGTCTTCCCTCACTTTTCGCGAAAATTGCCGAGGAATATCCCGACGCGATTATCCTGCTCGGGCATTCAGGAGGAGAATACGACGGTGTTCTCGATGCAATAAAAGTGGCCAAGGAATATCCGAATGTGTATCTTGATACCGCCTCATCCCGTCTCTATCCGGAAGTTATCGAGATGATGGTCGATGAGGTCGGGGCGGAAAGGGTGCTGTATGGCTCTGATGTGCCGTTTCTCACGCCGGTTACGCAGGTCGGGAAAATCGTGTATGCAGATATTAAAGAATCTGAAAAGGAAATGATCCTGGGTTTGAATGCGGCGAAACTTTTCGGTATAGAGGTAAAAAATTAAAATGACGGATAAACTGGCAATTGACGGGGGCACACCTGTCCGCGATAAGCCCCTCCCGCCGCCATATCCTGGCGCTCTCGTGATGGGAGAGGAGGAAAAAGCGGCGTTGATCGAGGTTATCGATCACAAATCGCCGTTCAGGTATTACGGTCCCGATATGCTTTTCAAGGTTTCGGAATTCGAGAGAGATCTGGAGAATTATTTCGGGATAAAACACGCGCTGGGAACGACCTCATGCACAGCCGCTTTAAAAATCGCACTTGTCGCGCTGGGAGTCGGTCCCGGCGATGAGGTGATAGTCTCCGCCTACACATTTATCGCCTGTGCAAGCGCGATCGTGGCGGCAAAGGCTGTGCCAGTCTTTGTGGAAGTGGATACCACTCTCAATATAAATCCGGTCGATCTCGAAGCGAAAATCACCACCAGAACGAAAGCGATAATGCTCGTCCACCTGCAGGGCGTCGCCTGCGATATGGACACAATTCTTCCAATTGCGAAAAAACATAACATCGCGGTGCTCGAGGATTGCGCGCAGTCGTTCGGAACGCATTACAGGGAACAAAAGGTCGGCACATTTGGAAATGTCAGTGTCTTCAGTTTGCAAATGAATAAATTGATCACGGCTGGTGAGGGCGGCTTTGTAATTACCGACGACCGCGATTTGTATTATCGGGCCATCCGGTATCACGATCACGGCAACCTGCGTGAATACGAGGGCGGCGGGGCGTTTCTGGGTGAAAATTACAGGATGAGCGAATTCGCGGGCGCGCTGGGTGTTGTGCAACTTAAAAAACTTGGTGACATCATCGCGAGAATGAAGAAGGCGAAAGAGGAGATACTCAAGGGAATTATTGACATCGAAGGCCTTGAGTTCAGGCGAATCCCCGACGGCGCGGAGGATATCGGCACCAATGTGATTTTCTATCTCTCATCTACTGAAATTACAAAGAGATTTATCGAAGCTCTGAACGCTGAAAATATCGATTCAAGCGCAATGTACGGCGGAGCGATTTATGACACATGGCCGCAGGTACTTGATATGAGCACTGCCACTCCCGAAGGATGTCCGTTTACGTGCCCGCATTACAAAGGCGAAGTAAAATATCATCACGGCATGTGCCCCGCAACGGAAGACCTCGCGGAACGATTGGTTTATATACCCCTTTCACCGACTTTCAGCGAGCAGGAGATTTCCGATGTGATAACGGGCGTACGTAAAGTGGCGGGGCATGTTATTTCTTCGTAGATAAAGCATGGTGGAGAGATGCCGGGTAAACCGCAATATTCAGGCTATAATTACACATTGGAGATTCAATGGAACCAAATATTTCCACAGAATATCTTGGCGTAAAATTAAAAAGCCCGATAATCATCGCGCCTGCCGGGATTACGGAGACCGCTGAGCGTATTACCCGGTGCGAGGAAAATGGAGCGGGCGCGGTTGTGATGAAAACCCTGGGAGAGCTAGACATAATGCGCTTCTCGCCGACCCCTCGCTTTCGCCTTCTGAAAAAGGGAAAGGGGCTTAATCAATTCGTCCTTTATTCGATCGAGCAGGCCTCACAATTTACTCCTGAAGAATACGCGGCTGAAATTTCAAGGAGTCGACGGCTTGTCAATATTCCGATTATCGCAAGCATTACATGCGGTACGGAAAAGATGTGGGTGGAGAGGGCGAAGCTGGTTGAGGATGCCGGGGCCGCAGCTCTGGAGATTAACATGGCGTGTCCCCATGGAATATTCGCGTCTTACGGTTCCGGCATTGAAGGCTATATCGCGCACATAACCGAACTTGTCACATCGGCAATAGAAATTCCGGTTGTACCTAAATTGCCTTCACAATTAACCGAACCGATGATGGTAGCAAAACAAGTCCAGGAAGCGGGCGCGAAGGGCGTTGTTATCTTTAACCGCTTCACCGGCCTTGATATTGACATTGATAAGCAGGCACCGATATTGCACGGTGGATTCGCCGGACATGGGGGCTACCACTCGATCCATTACCCGCTCAGGTGGATTACGGAAATATCGCCGTCCCTGGAAATTGATATTTCCGCGAGCGGCGGTGTTTCACGCGGCAGGGATGCCGTTAAATACCTGCTCGCCGGGGCGACAGTGGTTCAGGTTTGCACTGTGGTTATTTTGAATGGTTATGAGGTTATCAAAAAGATCAATTCTGAGATTGCGGATTACATGAGTAAACACAACTTCACATCAATATCGCAATTCAGGGGACTTGTGTGCGACCGCATCCTTAAATTGGAGGAGTATGACAGGCGTCTTAGTGTAAGGGCTGTAATTGATAAGGAGAAATGCACGGGTTGTGGTTCATGCTTCAAGGCCTGCTTCTATAAAACCATTATCCCGGACGGTAAAATTTATCAGACGACCTCCGAATGCGCAGGTTGCGGACTTTGCCATGAGTTATGCGAGTTCGAGGCAATTACTATGGTGCCTTTCAATAACAACCATTCATCATAGTCATTTCAGGAAGGGTCCTTTTGATAAGACCTATTTCCGTAGCCATTTTTATTTTATATCAGGTATTAACCATTTTTAGCCACTGCGGATTAATTTACAGGTTTCCGGGAGATTATGATTAAAGTGAGAAATGAAATAACCGTAGAACAGCACGGGGCTATTGAAAAAGTGGTTTGACTGAAAAAACACAAGCAATCAAAGCTTTCGATACCGTTTCCCATGCGGACGGGCCGTCCGCGGTACTGCAGGCCGGCGGCCTGCGCTACGGGATTTAGTATTTTATCAACAGCCCCGCACGGAAGTGCGTTCATCGGAAGTGCGTTCATCGGAAGTGCGTTCATCGGAAGTGCGTTGAAAAGGTTGTTTTAGGGCGGGAGACGCACTGCCGTGCCGTTCTACGGTTTGTCGTTTTTTCGATGGTTAAAAATGATTAATATTTTTTATATATATTCACAGGCGCACAATTCTTATTCCTTCTCAGGATCGCTTTTCGTCCTGACGATCATCTTCCGAGATTCAGCGGCACCCGCCTGAAAATAATGTTATCCTTCCCAGGCAAAAAATCCAACATGGATACAGAAGGAGTTGTTTGTTGAACACTGAAACCAATAAAGGTGTATTCGTTATTTACACGGGCGGGACGGTCGGATCGAGACCGCGTGACCCGAACGATCCTGACAGCCCGAGGACCTTTATAGCATGGGATGAACTTGTAGAACTTACCCCGGCATTGAACGATCTTGATTTCCCGGTGTCAGGCTGGAGTTTCGCTGCGCCAACCGATTCATGCAACATAGGGCCGCGCGAGTGGCGCCTGATGGCGGAGAAGATCGAGGAGAACTACGACAGCTACGAAGGATTTGTGATTCTTCATGGCACCGACACGATGGTGTATACAGCGTCGGTTCTTTCTTTCATGCTGGTTAACCTCGGGAAACCGGTTATCCTGACAGGAGCACAGAGGAGCCATTTATATCAAGCCAGGAACGACGCCGAGCAGAACCTTATCACAGCTCTGAGAATTGCCAATCCGAAAGACTCCGGAATTCCAGTAGTACCGGAGGTTTGTATTTTCTTTCGTGACGATCTTTACAGAGGAAATCGCTGTATTAAAGAGGACGCAAGCGGTTACAACGCGTACTCCAGCCCCAACTACCCTCACCTTGGCTGGGCGGGAGATAAAATCCATATCGACACGAGGCACATCCGGCCAATACCTACGCAGTCGTTCAGGATTCGGCGCAATATGAACTCGAATGTAATATCGTTCAATGTTTTTCCGGGCATCCAGGACACCGATGTGGTGCAGCGCCTCTTAAACGCTCCTAACCTTCGGGGCATAATCCTGTGCACGTTCGGATCCGGGAATATACCAACGAGTCCGGATTTTCTGGAACCATTCAGGAAAGCGGTGGAGAGAGGTGTGATCATCCAGAGTGTAACGCAGTGCACTCGAGGCATGGTTGAACTTGGACTTTATGAGAGCAGCGCCAGGCTTCTGGAAATAGGAATTATATCAGGCCTGGATATCACCGATGAGGCCGCGTTGTGCAAGATGATGGTACTGCTTGGAGACGAGGATCTGACTGAGAATGAGGTTGCAGACCTGATGCAGCAGGACCTTGAAGGTGAGATGTCGCTGTCGGTTTTCACAACTCGATTCAGGAAACAAGACAATAACAAATTAAATGCCTCACAAAAAAGTCTGCGACTGGTATCTGTCGATTTCCTTCCGGGAGACTGGCAGGGCTGGAAAATCAGTTCGGCTGTATTTAGATTCAGAAAAGCCAGGATTGAAAATAAACCGCTCGATGAACCGGTGTCGATCCGGGTTTTTCTAAACCTGGGATCTAACGACACACTTGACGATAAAAGCCCGAATTACGCCGGTGAGTTTCTACGAATGGTGAACGATGAACCATCCATTGTATCGTTCGATGTCACCAAGGTAGCCCGAAGGCTTTTCAAGCCGGGGATGAAGGTATCTTTTACAATATCAATCGGAGAGGATTCTCAGGGATCATTTGAATGGGATAGTGCCGAGTTTTGTATCTATTCGGGAAGTACGGTGGACAGCCGGTAGGCTGGTTTACGAAAAGTGCAGGACAAGCAGTGTCAGGCCAGGGCCTTAAACAGGATCCAGCAACCCAGGATTACGGTTATGATCGAAATGACCAGGACAAGGTTTTTTTGCGGTAGCTGCCGGACAGTGTAAGCGCTGAGCGGAATACTGCATATCGCCCCGAATGCAAGCGCAATTGCCAGCGAAAGGTCTGTAATTTTCCCGGCAATAATAAACAGCGCAACCGCAATCAGGCACGTCAGGCCTTCAGCAAGCGATGTAATGCCGATTGCAGGTTTGCCTTCAACACCGCTCACCAGTTGCCCACCAATTACCACGGGTCCATATCCACCGCCAGAAAGTGCCTTGTTAAAGCTTGCCACGACACCCAGAACGAATATCTTCCTCCAGGAAAACCTGAATTGCCTGCCCCTTGTAGCGACCAGGATAATTCCCACCGCGAGAATAATAGCGCCAATAAATATTTTCAGTGTATAAGGGCTGATATTCACCGCAATTTGCACTGCGATCAGTGCGCCCACAATGCTGCATGAAGCCAGCACCATCGCGATTTTCAAGTGCTGGGAACCCGGTTTCAGAATGACATTTCCAGCCTCACTATGGCTGATTGCCGCGGGGATTCCCGCAAGAAACTGGGAAATTAAAATTGCAGGCACAATCTGGATTGGTTCTAAGCCAAATGGCAGGATTAAAAGGAGCGGTGTAAGGGTTGTGCCGTATCCCATTCCAAGGGTTGAATCTATATATTCGCAGACAAGTGCCAGTACAGCGATTAAGAAGAATTGCAGGCTCCATAATTCGACTATCATAACCTCCGGCGAAAGGACCTTGAACTGGAAATAAAACAACACGACGAATGATATCGCAAAGGTGATTGCCCAGACAGTCAGAAGTTTCCTGACCACACCCCGTTTCAGGGATATCCAGAAGCGAAGGTATAAAGGTACTTTCGTGGAGGTTTGTGAAGTTACCGGATCATAAATGTCTGGCATTAGGATTTCCATTATACCGGAAGAACCAAACAATGGTCTATGGTAACGAAAACGAAAGTAAAATAATCAGGCCGGGAAAGAGTCACCTAACCCGGCCTGTGCTGTAAGAACAGCATGTCAGTATTATTTTTAATGTAATCCGGAACCAGTGTTAACAACCCAGGATTTTATCAACCTCGTCCTTATCGACATCCATTACGTATTTAATACCGCTTATCCTGGCTGCCTCCGGAGTCAGTGCCGCCAGATCATCCCGCGACATGTACTCAAGGGCGAACTTGCGGCTACCGGCCATCATCTGGCGCAAACCCTGTGCAAGGCGTTCGTAGTACGTGTACAGCCCGATTGCACCAGTGGGAATCTTTTCAAATTCATCGTTACCCAATTCTTTCCTGAGATGAGAGGCGGTTACGAATATCTTATCGATGGAATGTCCAAAGCGCTCAACATAAACGGGAACCTGGTTTTCTTTGATGGTTCTTCCGATCGTCTTGCCGACCATCGCAGCCGCAATGGGACTTCTGGCCATCCCGATAAGCTTCACAAACGGAGCGCCCATGGCGAGACCCTTGAACATCTGGTCCTCGAATGTGAAACCACCGGCTACCGCTATCGCAGGTATATGTTCTCCAGCGTCATCCAGACGCTTTGCATATTTGTACAGGAGCGAATGTATCTCAACAGGCGGAATACCCCATTCATTCATCATCCGCCATGGACTCATGCCAGTGCCGCCACCGGCTCCATCGACAGTGAGAAGATCGAGTTTGTATTTGGATGCGAACTTGACAGCCCGTGCCAGGTCGGCGGGACGGTAGGCGCCGGTCTTGAGGAATATATATTTTGCGCCGGCCGCGCGAAGCTCCAGAACTCTCTGGGCGAATGACTCCTCGGTGACCATCCCGACGCGGGAGTGCCGTTCGAACTCGGTAAATGCGCCTTTCTCGAAAGCTTCGATCACATGCGGATCGGTCGGATCCGGAATGACAACGTAGCCGCGCTTATAAAGGAGTTGGGCTTTCTCGAGATTTTTAACCTTAACCTCACCGCCGATATCTTTCGCGCCCTGACCCCATTTGAGTTCGACGCACTGGACGCCAAGTTTCTCGATAGCGTATTCCTGCACACCCAGCCGTGTATCCTCAATGTTGGCCTGAACGACAATGGCTCCATACCCGTCACGCTGGTGATCAGTGAAAAGTTTCACCCGGCGTTTCAGGTCGACGGTATCGACCACCTGCCCATTTTTTATGACGGATTCAGGATCCATACCCACGACATTCTCGCCGATAGTCAGGCCCGTTCCGGCAATCGCGGTTCCAATCGCAAGCCCTTCCCAGTTGTTCTTGGCGATATTTGTCGAGCCGATTCCGGGAATCATAATCGGCAGACGGAACTTGATTCCCTTGTCATGACCGAAAGCGACCTCGAGGTTCACAGCGGGGAAAATGGCCTTATCACTGTCGGCTTCAATTCCGTGAGCGCCGACAGCGGTACCCATGATATTGAAATGTGAATAATCGACCGGATAGTCTTTTTCAGCGGCGGTGGTGATAACACCGAACGGCTGAGGATAAATGACCTCGTGGCCACGGTAAGCGGACTTGCCGATCTCGCACATACCGATACAGCCGTCGACACAGGTGACGCACATGCCGGATATAGGCGATATCGAACCTTCAGTCCTGTTTTTTGATAAAGTTGCGGCAGAGGCATTAATTCTCGAAAATGACATCGTTATCTCCTTGGTTCTCGTCAATCCTTTGTTATTTCGCAGGCTACACAGGGGTCCATGTAGCACATCATGTCATCAAACTGTTCTTTTTCGACACAGGGCGGCGTCAGGTTGGCGCAGGCTCCGCAAATTGCCTTTTCAGGCTCGTTATAGGTACATCTGAGTTCGCAGACCGGACACACATACATACAGCCGCCGCAGCGACGGCAGACATCGGTTTCGATATCGAACGGGGTACCGATACTCCGATTTTCGCCGCGTCCGCGGAAGCCGATAGCCTTCGCCATCATCTGCTCCTCGCACATCCGGACGCAGAGTCCGCACAAAATGCAATCCTTGTACTCCTGTCTGAATCGCTGCTGGTGAACTCCGTACTTTGCAGCGAGATCCTGTATGGTTTTCGACTGCGGGACGACACTGAGCATCAATTCGATAATCATCCGGCGTGCCTTTAGAACTCGCTCCGATGCCGTCCGTACTTTCAGACCTTCTTCAGCAGGATATGTACAGGATGAAACCATTTTGGCCCTGGGACCCTCTCCGATTTCCACGACGCACAGCCTGCATGCGCCGTATGGAGTAAGTCCGTCCATATGGCACAGGGTGGGTATCGGGAATCCAAGATGCCGGGCGGCTTCGAGTAAAGTCGTGCCCTCTTCAACCTGAACACCCAGTCCGTTTATTGTCAGAGTAATCATTGCTTTCTTTCCTGGTCACCGATCCATATCCCTACCTGGTCTCAACAGCATCGAATTTACACACACTCTTACAGGCTCCGCACTTAATGCACTTAGTGGTGTCAATAACATGCCGTACTTTCTTTTCACCTGAAATCGCGTTCTCAGGGCAAGCTTTCTTACAAAGGCCGCAAGCAGTACATTCTTCATTTATGTAATAGTGAATCAGTTCTTCACAGACTCCAGCCGGGCATCTCTTGTTCTGGATATGCTCGACGTATTCATCGCGGAAGTACCGCAAGGTGGACAGCACAGGATTTGGTGCTGTCTGACCCAAGCCGCACATTGTTGTGTCCTTAACTGTTTCCGCAAGTTCTTCGAGGAGATCCAACTGGTCAAGGGTCCCCTTACCCCTGGAGACATCATCGAGGATTTCATACATCCGTTGAGTCCCCATCCGACATGTGAAACACTTCCCGCAAGATTCGTCCTTCAGGAAATTCATGAAATACCTGGCGAGATCGACCATGCATGTGTTCTCGTCCATGACGATCATGCCCCCTGATCCCATGATAGAACCGACTTTTGCCAGGCTGTCATAATCAATTGGCAGATCAAACTTATCTACAGGAATACAACCGCCGGATGGTCCTCCTGTTTGAACGGCTTTTATCTTTGCCTTGCCGACAGGTCCTCCTCCGATGTCATATACAATTTCATTGATCGTGATGCCCATCGGGACTTCAACCAAACCGGTATTCTTTATCTTACCCACGAGGCTGAATATCTTGGTTCCAGAGTTCCCATCGGTTCCTGTTTTAGCGTACTCAGTTGCTCCGTAATCTATAATGACCGGAATATTGGCCCAGGTTTCAACGTTATTAATAACGGTAGGTTTTCCGTTGATACCTTTTTCGATGGGAAATGGGGGACGCTGACGCGGCTCTCCCACCTTACCCTCGACAGACCGCATCAAGGCTGTTTCCTCGCCACAAACGAAC
Source organism: uncultured bacterium (assembly GCA_965369865.1). Lineage (GTDB taxonomy): Bacteria > JAJVIF01 > JAJVIF01 > JAPKYR01 > JAPKYR01 > JAPKYR01. The sequence goes on from CBDURU010000001.1 coordinate 42,297, forward strand.
GCACCGGCACCTTTCACAATCTGGATATCGAAGGAGAAATCGGAACCAAGTATGTTCTCACCGAGTAAGCCAAGATCCCTGGCTTGGTTAAGGGCAATAATCAGGTGTTTTATTGCCAGGGGATACTCATTCCGTATATAGATTACCCCGTCAGTAGCTCCGGAGGCATAAGCGCCGATGATCATTCCTTCTATGATGCTGTGTGGGCTGCCCTCCAGCACGCTCCTGTCCATGTATGCGCCAGGATCACCCTCATCCGCATTACATACAATATATTTACCTTCGCCGTTATGCTGTTTAGCGAGTAGTTCCCATTTAATTCCAGTTGGAAAACCTGCTCCCCCGCGTCCTCGTATTTCTGAGGTTTTAACCTGTTCAATCACCCATGTCGGATCCCTTTTTTCAAGGATCTTACAAAGGGATGAATATCCGCCGTTTTCGATGTAATTATAAATACGAATCGGGTCAACTTTTTCGTTCAGGGCGAGAAGAATCCGAGCCTGCTTTTTAAAGAAGGGAATATCTTCCTGTTTCTCGATCCTGTCACCAGATGGAGAATCAACATAAAGAAGATCTTCCAGGACCTTATCTTTCAGGACTGCATCAATAATCCGATCCACATCCTTCGGTTTCACTTTTGGGTAAAATGTTCTGTTGGGCTCGATAAGCAGCGAGGGCTCCATCTGACAGAAACCGTGGCATCCTGTAATCCGCAGATTCACTTTCCCCATTAACCTTTTGCCAAGTATCCTGCGCTTCGCTGCCCGGATAAGCTCATTGGCGCCACTCGCCTGGCCACAAGTGCCAGCATTAATGATTATTGTGGGAACGCCGGGATCGCTATCTTCTGTCAAAACGGAGCGGAGTCTATTAAATTCGTCTATCGACCTTAGGTTTTCCATTTATAAAACACTTCCTGTATTCCCGTTTTCTCTCCCGGCTTTCTGCAAACGCTAAATAATCACTAGAAATTGACTCCGCTGAGATCCAGCATATGGTTCTTACAACCCTTTCGCGAACATATCTGGACCATTCCTCCCCCGCTGACAATCATAGGAATCATCGGTGCACCACACATTACACAGTTCGTTGCACCTTTAAGTTCAGCATGGCAATGTGGGCAGAAGAAATGCACTACAGTTTCTTTCGGTATTTCATACTCGGAGAAAACCTTGTAGCTCCCGTACATGGAGGAAATTGTCAGCCAGCCATGCTTGCTGCCAAAGGATGCTGTCACACGTATCGATGGGTAGTCATCAATAATGCGTAAAGGGTCCATAAGGCTGTGGTTACACTTGGGACAGCTGACCTCAACGGGAAAGATATGATAGTCCTGCTCCAGATCCGCTGTTTCGAAACCTTCGGTGGCCTTCCCAATAATTCCCCTGACCTCTGTTTGCCCGACATTGGAGAAGTAGTGTCCATCGACCACAACGATAGGACCAAGTGCACAAGCTCCAAGACAAGCCACTGTCTCCAGAGTGAATTCCTTATCAGGTGTAGTCTCACCGGCCTTGATGCCCAACTGGCTTTCAAATTCCTTGACTATAACCGGTCCTCCCCGGACATGGCAGGCTGTGCCAAGACAGGCACAGATAAGATGTTTCCCCCTGGGCTCCAGGCTGAAGGCCTTATAAAAGGTGGCCACGCCGTAGATATCAACGAGGGGGATGTTTTTCGCCTCGGCAACCATCCTTAAGGCTTCTTCAGGAAGGTAACTGAACCTTGCCTGTATGTCCTCGAGGATGGAAATCAGACCGTCCCCTTCCTGACTGTGTTTATCGAGTATATCCTGGACAATATCTGGATTCATAACTCATTATCCTTGCCTGTACTAGCAGTACTCCTCGCAATGCCATACCCCAACTTCCGTGTTTGCATGCATGCACGTGTCTCTGTTATCACAATTGACGCAGAGACCCTTTAGAATCATCGTTTCCTCGGGAACATCCGCCGATCTCGCCACTTGAGGGGAAACTCCAGCCTGATATTCATACTCCTCACAGTAATGTACAGGATATCCCGGCGTCCGATGAATGCAATGGGGGGTTGCGGCGCACGTGGAGCACAGATCCTGGAACTGCTCATGGGGTTTGATTTCAAGCACTTTCTTCTCTTTGGCACGTCGGGCTTTCTTCGCCTTCGTGGCTTTCTTCTTCTTTACGCTTGCTTCTGACACCTTGTGCCTCCTTGATTGATTTTACTTGCTGACTTCCATTTGAAACCCAGCCGCAAGCATTACCTTCCAAATGTTGTGCCAATACGGAGTAAGAGCCTGCAAATAGTCTATAAAAAGAGAAAATTTTCACAAAAGCCCTGTTTGCCAGGCATTTCGCGATAAAAAATACGGAAAATCGCCGAGTTCAGGCAATCATTCTGTAAAATATCAGGTGAAAGAAGAGGAAATATTGATGAAATTTGAATCGGTGGGGAATTTCTCCCCACCCAGGGCGGCTACTATTTATCAGGCAGGTCACTGGCTTTGAGTTTCTCTCTAAGCGTTTTTCGATCGATCCCAAGTATCTTTGCAGCCTGGGTTTTATTCCCATCAACGCTGGCAAGCACCTTGCGAATATACTCGGTTTCGACCTGGGCAAGGCTTCTATCAAGCCCGGTAGTATTATTTACGGAGAAACGCATCAGTGAAGGGAAATCATGAACGCCAATTACATCCCCATCGGTCATGACAATAAGCTGTTGGATCAGGTTCTGAAGCTCACGGACATTTCCGGGCCAGGAATAATTCATCAGGGCACGCAATGCGTCGTCGCTATACGAGGGCGGCACCCTGCTAGACTCCTCGGCGAATTTTCTCGTGAAATGATTAACCAGAACAAGGATATCTTCTTTTCTCTTGCTGAGAGGAGGTATGGCAATATTAACAACGTTCAGCCTGTAGTACAGATCCTCCCGAAACGAGCCGTTTTCGACCAGCTTCAGGAGGTCCTTATTCGTAGCAGCGAGTATTCTTACATCAACTTTACGCGGCTTTGTAGAACCCACCATACAGATTTCTTTGTCCTGCAGCACTCGAAGGAGCTTCACCTGCATAGCAAGGCTCATTTCACCAACTTCATCGAGAAAAATCGTGCCGCCATCGGCAGTCAGGAAGAAACCGGCGCGTGTTTCATTTGCCCCGGTGAAAGCCCCCTTAACATAACCGAAGAGTTCGCTTTCGAGAAGGCTCTCGGGGATACCGCCGCAATTCACGGGTACAAAGGGAGATGAAGCCCTGGGGCTTGAATAATGTATGGCCCGGGCTACGAGTTCCTTACCGGTGCCACTTTCGCCATAAATCAGCACAGTAGCGGTTGTCGATGCCACTTTATCAATGGCATTGTGAACTTTAAACATGCCATCCGAACTTCCGATCATGCCGCGCGATTCAAACGAACCAATATTCAGTGGGGCCTCTGCAGTCCTGCGCATATGCAATTTCTCAAGCGCTGTCTGAACAGCACCCAGGAGTTCTTTATCTGTAAACGGTTTGGACAAATATTCTTCGGCTCCAGCCTTGACCGCCTCCACTGCTCCCCCGACAGTGGCATAGCCGGTGATCATCATCACCTCGGTATCCTTGTAATTTTCTCTGATATGCCTAATCAGATCGAGTCCGCTGACCCTGGGCATTTTCAGGTCGGTGATAACGAGGTCCAGGGTGGTGGACTCAAGTGTTGTGATCGCCTCGACGACATTTAATGCCGTGAAAACATGATATCCCTCCCTGGTAAGATTCCTCCGAATTACTTCCAGAGTGGGTTCGGAGTCATCCACAACCAATATGCTTTCCTTTTCATTCTGCGGTTTCATTAATATTTCCCTCGACGTTACCGGAGCCTTCAATGGGAATCCGAATTTCAAAACTGCTGCCTTTACCAACTGTGCTGTGTACTTTTATAGTTCCGCCGTGTGAAGTTACAATACCATGGACCACCGGGAGACCAAGGCCGGTACCTTCATCAATGTCCTTTGTTGTAAAGAATGGAATAAACAACTGCTTTTTCACATCATCGTTCATGCCGATGCCGGTATCTTTTACAACAATGCTGATATCATCCCCTGTGGCTTTTGTAATTATTGAAATTTTGCCGCCATCGGGCATCGCCTGGATGGCATTGACGATAAGATTGACAAGCACCTGCTGCATTTGAGCCCGATTGGCGGTAACCTCGGGTAAATCGGGAGCAAGTGAACGAACCAACTCGATTCCCGACTTGGAACAACGAGCCTCAAGAAAAAACAGCCCCTCTTCAATTACCTGATTCAAATCGATCCTGCTTTTATCAGTAGGCAACTGCCGTGCAAACAGCATGAGTTTTTTCACAATTTCACGAGCATGCAAGGATGCTGTGATAATCTTGTCGATATCAGATTTAACATCATCATGAAGCCCCTCATGCTTGAGAATGAGTTGCGCAAATCCAAGGATATTGCCCAGGGGCTCATTGAATTCATGGGCTACACCGGCGGCAAGCTGTCCAATCGTTGCAAGCCTGTCGGCGTGCCTTAATTGATCCTGAAGTTTGTGCCTGTCGGTTTCAGCAATTCTCCGCTCGATTATCCGCGCGACCTGTTTTGATATTGCATCGAGCAGGTGCCGTTCTTCCTCCAGAAAAGGCCCCTCATCAAGCTCCGGCATCTCCATAGAGTATGCAACCTCGACAACCCCTCGTTTCTCACCTTTTATTAAAATATCCTCCATTTGTCTCTGCCATTCGTCCTGAAAATCGGAAGTTGAATATGAGTGTTCATCATAAATTATCCTTCCATGCGTAACCTCGGGATATTGCCAGCCTTGTGGAAGAATTTCTGCGATTCTCTGGAGGATCTCGTCCAGCGCCAGATTGGACTGAGCGGATATCCTGGCAATATCATACAGGCATGAAAGCTCTTTTACCCGCTCACGTAACGCGGCTTGAGTGCTCTCGTTCACGAGGGCAATACCAAGGGTCTGAGCAATGCCCTCATAAAACTCAATATCCTTTTCATCAAAGAAATTCTCCTGCCTGCTTTTCATCTGCAGAAGCCCGATATTCTCCCCGGCTGTAATAAGGGGAATCAGAGTAAGAGAATTATATTCCGCAGAGTGGCCTGCCTTGTCGCCAGGCGGTTGGTGTCCGGCGGCAATAAATTCACCCGGTATTTCTTTTATATCGCCAATCCAAAAACTACCTTTTTTTGTCATGTATCGCGACGATGACTCTATTTTTCCCAACAGCACTTTTTTAATCAGAGGATCGCTTACCTCTACATTCCTACTCGACCCATTTCCCTCTTCAACGCCGGGTTTCATTACATCGAATGTAAATGACTCCTCACGTACCCTGGCCGCCTCACCGTAATAATTTACAAGATCATCGGCAGTATATATCCCTATAACGTCACAGCCGGTGAAATCCAACAGGATCCTGGTTATTTGTCTCAGGAAATCACTAATGGAGCTTCCCAGGTTTGCATGTTGAAGGATGCGCAACGAGAGCGAGTGTAACTCCTCGACAGACCTTCGCTCAGGCGAGGTGTCTGTCGGATCATTTGATGCTTGCTTTTTCATGCCAAGATCAATGTTAGTGTGGGTCGCATGAAATGTAAAGAGGAGATAAACAAATCATATCAAGGTCAGAAATGTTTCAAGCGGTATCGGGAAGCGTATGCCGGGGTTTACGATTAGCCAGGCCATTCTATCCTTCGCATGCAACCGGAAGATTTATGGCATGGCCGTTCAAGCGGGTTGTGTGGATTATTAGATATGACACCACGAAACAGGTACAATACAAACCAGTACTTAAGGGGCTGTTGATAAAGTTATTAGACTGAAAAATCACAAGGGATCAAAGGTTCCGATACCGTTTCCCAAGCGGACGGGACGTCCGCGGTACTGCAGGCGGGACGCATGCGCTACGGGATTTAGTACTTTATCAACAGCCCCTTAAGGAAGGTATTTTTCTTAATTGCCGGCTAACACTCCACAGGAGGAAAAAAATGCATAAAAGCTATCTTCGTATCCTGCTTTGCCTGACAACGGTTATCCTGCTCGTCCCGCAGAATTCACCAGCGGAAATCGGATCGGACCCGGACCCTTGTGAAACCTACACATTTGAGCGGGAAATCCGGCTCGCACCCGGGGAATTCTATGCTGTGATCTACAACAATGACCGAAAAGAATTCACCGGGACCGAACCCGACCGCGGTTACGAGGGCCTTCCCGACAGCGCCCTCAGACAAGTTCTTCGCTCTCCTCTATGGCTCAGAGAAAAATTCATCGACAGGCTTGTCGACCTTTACTATGACGATATCGATGTGGGCGATGATGCTGTACCTTTTTTTCGGGATGTCAATGATGATGAGCTGAGAGACCTTCTGGTCGGCAACCCGGATGGCGAAATCAAATGCTTCCTGGCTCCATATTTCAGGGAAAATCAGGATTTTGAGACTGGCGATATTGGAACAAATGCAGTTGCGGAAGGGCATGGATTCAGTTTGACCGGGGCAGAAGATGGATCAATTACTGTAATAACAGATGGAGAAATCGACGCGCAACTTCAAGATAACCTTAACCGCATAAAAGTGGAAGGGAACTCATGTCCAATCTTTGAGGATATCAACGGCGATTACCTGCCCGACCTTTTGATCGGCTCATCCGATGGCACCATCAGCGTTTATGAAAATTTCGGTACTAAAGAAAAATGGTGGTTCGTTTCATTCAATACTGCAACCGACCGGAGATTCGATGACGATATCGGCTACCTTTCATCACCCCGCATAAAGGATGTCAACAACGATGGCATAAACGACATCGTGAGCGGCGCTAAAGACGCGCAGGGATTAAGAATCTATTACGGTCCCGATTACACCGAACCAGTCGGTTTCAACTATGATTCCGCTAATGCAAACCGCTTCGATGGCGCTATCGTCCCGGCGCTTGGTGACTTTAACGGCGATGGCCGATGCGACCACGCAATAGGTCTCGAAGACGGCAGCATTCAGGTTTTCATCACCGATCAGGGTAACGTATCCCACTGCAGTGAAAATTTTTCAAGGGGAATAAATGTCCCGGGATTCGCAACTCCCTGTTCAGCCGATTTCGATGGCGATGAGATATGTGATCTTATAGTTGGCGCGGGTGATGGGAAACTACATTTTTTCAAAGGCACTGGCGATGGATTTGAAATTCTCCATGATGTTTTTGATGGAATTGAATTTGGGGAATACCCTTCACCTGCCGGATTCGATTTCAATCACGATTCCAGGACAGACCTCGTGGTCGGAAACCGCGCCGGTGAAATCAAAGTTTTCCTGGCGCCTGACTGGATTGAGGTCGAACGCGGCCTTGGACTTGTTAACTCCGGAAATTTCACCTCCCCGGCCTTCGGCGACCTCACCGGCGACAATATTCCGGAACTCCTCATCGGTTCGATTGACGGGACCTTCCGTTATTACGAAGGCCGGGATGCATCGTGGACCGAGTGCTACTCATGGCAGTTCCATCAAATGTTCAGCGGTGGAGGAATTGAAGGTTACCTCGAACGGACACATGCCGAAGCGACCCTTTTCCGCGGTATGAATGATGACGAGGCACTGGACGCATTCCTCGAAATTTTTGAAAATTCGGCCGATGAATATTTCGATGAGGTTGTCTTCGCCTTCTCCAACATACAAACCGAAATGCTTCGAACGATGAGCCGTCTTAATAACGCCGATCTTCTCCTTGAGAATGCGCGTGCCATCTACGATTTCGCATCCCGGGTTAAATACGCAAATATCAGGGAAAAAGGGGATTACACAACCATCGAGTATGTCTCCGAAGATGGCGCACTCATGGAGATGCCTCGCGATATCTACTACTGGTGGGTTGTACATCCCGTGGTCGAGTATGAAATTCCAGCGCGTATCGACGCATCGTACTTTCGGCATGACGCTGATTTTTACGGCATTACGGAAGAGGAATGGACACGAAAAGAAATCACCGCGGATGAATTCGAGCACACTCCGGATGCGTACTTCTGGCGGACTTTCCTGCCGGTCGACAGGCGCTACGGTATGAACCTGCTCGATGTCGTCGAACCCGCTGAAAATATCAGGGAGGCGGCCTATTTGATCGCCGACTGGATCACATATTCCGGTTCGAGAACGGGACGCTGGAACGAATACGGTTTGCAAAGCAGCGACCTTCAGCCTCTTGTCATCTACGAGAAAAATTATGGTTCCTGCGGCGAGCAGGCGATGATGGGTGTCGCATTTTCACGAACCGCGCTTATCCCGAACGCGCCTGTGGGATGCTCTGGCGAGGATCACGCATGGAACGAGTGGTGGATGGACGGGCAGTGGTATCAATGGGACCTCAGCCATGCAATTACAGGCCTTGGACATCCATGGAATGAGAGGCGCGGACATACCGGCACACCCCTCCTATCAATTACACGACGCAGGGGGGATGGTCTCGTGCAAAATTCAACAACCCGTCCGGTCAATCCACCAGGCTCAAACTATAATCCCGATAATGCCCCAGGATATACCGAGGTCGGACGTGTGACGATCAGGGTGGTGGACGAAATTGAAGAACCTGTCGAGGGCGCTCTGGTGGTCATAAGAAGCAAGTGGAATAACTACTACCGCACTTCTATCTGGGATTACACGGATCCCGAAGGTTATTGCTATCTGGAGCTTGGCAATCCTGCCACCGGTTCATGTGTTGTGGACGTCATCACGCCGCTTGGAAATACCGGCACCGAATATTTTATCGTCAGGGAAAATGAGGAGTGCGAATACACATACACACTACCGGGACGTTTTAACGGGAGAATTTTGGATTCTTCATCGTTCGGAACACGCGATTCCACTTTGAATAATCTCGAAGTCTCCATAAACGTAATTGAGGAAGAGCAAAGACCGCAAAATTTCTCGACCGGAAGGGGTACATCCCTTGTGGGCAGGAAATTGTACGATGTGGCAGGCTATTACGGCACACGCTGGTACTCTGAACCGAATGACAATAACTGTGGTGTCTATTCAGCGATGGTGTCGGCATCCGAATACGAACATTTCCTTGAAACACACGAGTTGCCCCTGGCAAAATGGACAAAAGACGATAATTACATCGAGTCATTCAGCCCGGATGCTGGCGATGTTTGCGTTTTTTATAATCCGAACCGCTATACACATGTTAGATTCACTGTCTCACTGGCCGCGCAAATGCCGTCCGGAAATCCCGCCATTGAACTTATATCCGCACCGATTTCGGCAAGGACCGGCGAGAGTGTTACGTTCGAAGGAAATGCCTCGGATAACCTCCATGTCGCTGCACTATACGTATCATTTGATAACGGTATTGATTTCACAGATATAACCGACTCTTACGACAGGGGTACGGGGAATTTCACATACACATGGAACACCAGCGCGCAAGGCCCCATCCTCTCTGGAGAATACCCTATTGTCTTTTGTGTTGGGGACTGCTCCGGCATGTCATCTCATACTGACAGGATATTTTTCACGCTCGAAGACGCAAGGGAATTCCATGACCAGGTTATTTTTCAGGACAATCCCGATTCTCCCCTGCCTTTATCTTCCTGGATGCTGGGGCCATTCACTGTCGGGGATAACGAGCGTTTCCTCGGAATTCAATGCGAAAGCAACGAGCCTGGTTTCGATGCGGACCTTTTCCTCTTTCATGACGCAAACGGTAACCGCATGCTTGATGGTATGAACGAACAAATTGCGTCATCGACATCCCCGACAGCGGTCGAGACCATCCTTCGCAATGATCCCCAACCGGGAGTTTACTGGATATTCTGCCAGGGATGGCGGGTCGATGACCGGACAGATATCGACCTGTGGGAAGGCATCAGGAATTTACCGCCGGGGCAACTTCTGGCGCTTGACCCGATGGATATCGATAAAATGGTCGCGTACGCGTTGATCGACCTTTCCCTTTCGTTCGAATTCAGCCCGGCTTTCATTATCGATATCAACCCGGCCAGTGAGCTATGTATCGCCAATCCTGAAATCACAGGCAGGTTCCGGGAAGGATTCAATATCGATACCGGTTCCTTCAGGATATCATCCGCGGGCGAAGACATTGCGGAAATTGTCCTTGTGGACGACGAAGGATTTATCATCTCGTTTGATGAATTGGCAATCGAGGAAGGCATCGAGTATCCGCTCCGGATCGAAGCATCGACAACAGACGGCCGGTATGACGTAGTTGAACTGACATTAACCGGTACGGTGCCCGAACGGGTCAGTATTGAACATTCAATCACCGGGGATGCTGAAAATATTTCGGTTGCGGTCCAGCTTCTGGAAGATAGCGCATTGCTTGAAATGGCTCGCGCGAGAATAGATGAACTTCCATGGGTCGCGCTCGATCCGGATGAAACACTCGCATCGGCCGGTCGGGAAATTTCTCTCACCGGATTGGAAGAAGGGGAGCATAATTTAACTGTCGAATACCGGATCATGGGCGACGTTCTCGAATCGAAAGAACTATCGTTTGATTTCAATCGGAATATTCAGCAGAAATTAATCAGCCTGTTGCCCGGTGACGGTTCGTCAGTTTACGACCATCGCTCGGTTCTTGTCGCTTACTTCTCCCTCGAGATCAGGGAGGACATCGGTAATGTAGCTGTATTCCTCGACAACGTTGAAATTACCGCCTCAGCAATCATCACCGCCGACGGCATTTTCTACCTCCCGGAGGATTTATACACAAAAGGCGAACACACCTTTGGCGTGATCGTAACTTTAACCGACGGGACTGTCATTGAGGCAAGTTCAACGTTCACAATCCTGTCAATGGACGACGAAGAGGAATAATACCTTGGTTTTATTCCGGATTCCCATCGCCTTTAAAAAGACCTGACTGGATTACAAGTGAATAAAATTCGAGATAATTCAGCCTGGAATATCTTTCATCATTTATCCATGCATCTTATGAACATGGTCATGATATACTTTGTCCTAATTGGCAGGGAGGTGAGACGATATGGCATTACTTAAAAGCATTGGACCCATTATTGGATTCCATCTTTTTTTTATAATCCTGATCGTAGTAGGATTCATCCGCTTCAGGAAGCCGATATCGGGACCTCTGCTTTCAGTTGGATTTATCGGTCTCGCGATTTGTGTCTGGTTCTTTATGTTAACCACGTATATGTTACGTGACCTTATTAGTTTTGACAGCTACGTTAATTTAATGAGCCTGTTAATTACGCCAATCGGTATTTTGATGCCTGTAATAATTATTCTTATGCTGTTAATTCTCGGTATTGTGAAACGAGATCATAAACATTCCGGTGAGTTCATGTTAATTGGTGGTGTAGGAGCCCTTATCGCGTTCGTAATTGTGATGATGACTGCTCCAAGCTGGATCCACGATCCTGCAAAGGTGAACCGGACAACCCCGGCAAACAACCAAGGTACAGGTTCTCTGGGTAGTGGTGATCTTATCTGGGTTCAGAGCGCCGGAGGAGTAGCTAACATTGAACAGGGTAACGGAATCACGACTCTTTCTGACGATTCTACAGTCGTGACAGGACAGTTTCGTGGAGTGGCCACATTCGGACCGCGTGAGCCGAACCAGCCGAACCAGACAGTCCTTTATTCCCTTGGAGGGAGCGACATATTCATTGCGCGATACAATCCGGACGGCTCCCTCGCATGGGCGAAACGGACGGGTGGTACTTCTGACTTTTATGAAGCAGGCAAAGGAATTACATCTCTTTCGGACAATTCGGTTGTAGTGACAGGTTGGTTTACCGAATCGGCTACATTTGGACCGGGCGAGCCGAACCAGACAATCCTGACTTCTGCTGGAGATAGAGATATTTTTATCGCGCGATACAACGCGGACGGTACACTCGTCTGGGCGAAACAGGCCGGAGGGACTTCTGAATATAAAGGTGAAATGGGCAATGGAATTACATCGCTTTCGGACGATTCGATAATTGTGACAGGAATGTTTTATGGAGCTGCCACATTCGGACCCGGTGAATCAAACCAGACAGTCCTGACTTCCGCGGGTTTTGGCGATATCTTCATTGCGCGTTACAACCTGGACGGTACACTCGCCTGGGCAAAACTGGCCGGGGGAGCATTTGTTGATTACGGCAATGCAATCACTGCGCTTTCGGATAATTCGACAGTCGTGACTGGGAGGTTTGAAATATCGGGAACATTCGGATCGGGCGAGCCTAACGAGACAATCCTGACTGCCGCCCGCTATAATGATATTTTCATCGCGCGTTACAATCCGGATGGCACACTCGCCTGGGCAAAACGCGCCGGAGGAGCGAAGTACGATGAGGGTAATGGAATCACGGCGCTTTCTGATGATTCGACAGTTATAACAGGACATTTTGCAGAATCCGCCACATTCGGACCCGGCGAGCCGAATATGACAGTCCTGGATTCCTCTGGCATTGGCGATATCTTTATCGCTCGTTATAACCCGGATGGCACACTCGCATGGGCGAAACGTACCGGAGGTGCTTATAACGATTATTTGGGTATCAATGAAGAATGGGGATATGGAATCACAACGCTTTCAGGCGATTCGACTGTAGTAACAGGAATGTTTGCAGAAAAGGCCACATTCGGGGAGGGTGACCCGAACCAGACAGTCCTGACCACCGCTGGAATGAGCGATATCTTCATTGCGTCGTACAATCCTGACGGTACACTAGCATGGGCTAAATGCGCCGGAGGAGGATATTATGATTTTGGCTATGGCATCGCTACGCTTTCGGACGATTCGATAGTAGTGACAGGGCAAATTGGAGATTTAGCTATTTTCGGAGCGGGCGAGCCTAACGAGGTAGCCCCAACTTCTGCTGGAAATGACGATATCTTCATCGCGAGATTTGGACCCTAAATTCCCCAGGTGCCGGGTACAGACTAAGGGAGGCGAAACCGAACGTGTATGTGCCCGTTGAACACGTACCCGATTAAAAATAATTGCAGAAATAATATACGGGTTCCCGTGTTACGTTTCTTAAGGAATTCCTCGCGGTCCGGATCATCCCGGAAAACGCCCTGATGATTGTTACCTGCAACCGCAGATTGGTTCGATCAACCTGTAACACTCCGTTCGGTAAACTTGATCCCCAACCCTTCAAGCTCATCGAGGATAGGATTGTATATATCAGGAAGTACCGGGATATGCACTCCTGTCAACTTAATCTCGCTATGGAGGATCATACGTGTCGCGACGGCAGCCGGAAGCCCGACAGTTCGCGCCATAGATGTATCGCCGTACGGAATTCCGAAATCTACCAGTGACGATGTAATCTTCTCTGTCCGGTCGGGAAACTCAGCTTCAAACTTGTGATGCATCGCAATCATATCCCGTTCCCCAGGTTCATATTGGAGTTTCTCAAGGAAAATTCCCACGAGAATATCCAGAGGGCTCATTTCCGCGGCTGGAAGCGGTTTTTCATTATCGAACAGTCCCAGCCAGGTCCATTTACCTATTACCGGAGGATCCGCTGGTATATTGAACTTCGTTGAAATTGCGGCTTCGAGGTTCCCGTCATTTGGGAATCCGCCAAGTTTAGCCATTAAATCACGATAAGTCATACCATCGAGACCGCTCAAGACCTCAATATCAAAAAGACCCGCCTCAGAGAGTTTTTTCCATGTCACGCAATGCCCCAGATTACGAAACGTACCGCGGTACATTGTCCCGACATCTGTCAAGCCGTATACATCCTGGTACGGCATACTGTCGCGATTGGCATACGCTTCAAATCCATCCTCAAGTTCTTCCAGCTTTACATGGTGGAAATAATCGAAAAGATTCTCACCGGGAATTTCAACAATTTTTCCATCCTCAAGGTATTTCGCTGAATTCTTCGCAGCAAGGACCACACCCCTCGGGCTCCATGAAAACTTGTATCCCCAAGGTGTTGTCTTCGCCTCAGGTGCGGGAAGCCCTCCGCAGTACGACCTAAAGCTGGTAATCTTCCCCCCCCTGGCTTCGACATCATGGATAACCCGCATCGCAGACATGTGATCAATACCGGGATCGACACCAATCTCATTGAGAATGATAATACCGGCATCTTTCGCGGCCTGGTCCAGTTCTTTCATCTCATCGCTCACATAGCTGGTTGTGACCATGAGTTTTCCATGCCTGATCGCGGCTTTCGCGACTGCCGGGTGATGCATAGCGGGAAGAAGGCTGATTGCAAGATCGTGTTTCGCAACAAGTTCGTCCAGCCCATCTGGATTCTCTTCAATATCAAATTGCACTGCTAACCCGTTTGGACGGTCCCCGATCAATGCATGGGCTTTTGCAAGGGTCCGGGTTGCGATAGTCAGAGAAAAACCTGGCACATCGAGGAGGTAATTTACGAGCGGACGGGTAACAAGTCCGGCTCCGAGAAGTAGAATTTGCTTGTCATTGTCTGAGGTCATTTTTAAAACTCCTTAAGAGAAAATTCAAAGGATTATGCGTTCAGAAATTCGTTAAGGTACTCATACTCAGGTGTAAGCTTTCCGTGATATACGATCACGGACCGCTTCAATGGCTCGGGTAAATCGAGTTGGTCGAAACCCACCGAAAAATCCGCTTTCACAAGGTCGGGAATAAAATTTCTCAGCGTGCCCGAGAACCTTGTGCTCGCTTCCCTGGGAAGTTCGCACGGGAGGTTATCAACCGCGAGGATCACCGGACCGTTTCCTTTCACACCATCGATCGCCAGACCTGAATCGACATCGTAAACGTAGATCGGGTTTCCCGAATCGGTCGCTTTCAAGGAAACTTCAATAGCCCCTTCGACATCAATCGAAATGTCGCCGATCACGATAAGTTTCGGATCGCCGGACGAATACATCTCCACAACTTGATCTTTAACCAGGAGACGCGGGTAATCATCGGTCCAGAAAATGCAGTTCATCAGGACAGTTAAATGGGGAATAAATTTACTGAAAACACCCCTGTATTTCTCTGGATTGTCATAGTAGTCCTGCAGCTCGAAAACCCCACCTTTTTCCAAAGGTTCAACCATGTCCTTTTCGTAGAAAACCACCTTATAGACTTGCTTGTTCGATGAGAATGTATCGGGATTGGGATTTAGCAGTTCGTCCGGTGAAATTTCAATTACCGGCAGGTTGTTAAGAATTTCCTGGGCGCCTTTCGATACATTTCCGTAGCCCGCGAATCCGATAACCACCGGATGAATTTCATCGGCAAGACCGTTCGAAGCGATTTCCTTCCCAACCGCTTCCAATGCGGTCTCGGCGAATGTAAGGCTGCGATATCCGGGTGCCTGCCTGACGCCGATAAACGGGTTATCGATTTTCATCTCGTTCAACCTTTGTCCGAGAGCCCAGAGAGTATCGATCATTCCGGCCTGCCCCGCTTCGCTCCCGAAAAATACCTGCCTTATTCCCTTCTCATCCGTGATTTTTTCGTAATCGAGAAGGTTGCACTCGAGCTGCATCAGCCGTTTGAGTATCGGCATATTGTGCTCCTGGCCCTTGATCACATGGGAGAAGAAAATGTAGGTTTTGCCCCTCAGGAAAAAGTCGACGGGCATCTCCTTGATGCCGATAATGACATCGCAACCCGCCAGATCCTTGTCGGTACGGGCGCCGATCGCCATATACTCGGCGTCGCTGAATGCACGGTTCGGCATTGGCTGAACTGAAATCCCAACCCCCTGTTCCCTGATAAGACGACCAGCGTCCATGGGAACAATCGGCACTCGCTTTTCCCATTCGTTCTTGTCCTCCAGACGTATCCCGATACGATTAACCATAGTGACATCACCTTGCCTGGTGTTGATTCCTTAACCACAAGGGATGGAATTGTAGCATCACTATTGGGGACTATCAATATTTGGAAATTCAGGGATTTTGTATATATATACAGGATGCCGGGGATTTGATTAATCAGGCAGGCGGGACGCATGCGCTACGGGTTTAAGAATTAGATGTCCGTCTTTGGTACTCGGTTTAACCGTAGGGGCGCCGCTTGCCGTGCCCTTGTCTCTGAGATTTACTCTTCAGACCATGCAACCGTACCCTTAATACCATCCACTTTGACAATTGATCCATTCGGGATCAATTCAATCAAATCTTCGACAGGCTCGCAGACCAAGGCAATTTCCGCGAGGATAGCTCCCTCGACAATATTCGGATCGGCTGGCTTACTTAAAACGATCGCGGCAGGCTGTTTTCCCATTCGTGCAAGTGACATAAGGACCACGCATCCCCCCGATGACCCTTTTGTTTCAGGGTAGATCATTACTTTCCCGGTAATTGATTCCCCCTCGTGTTCATGGCCTTTCGCGATGATGACCCCGGTGTCCATGTCGACATCGCCAAGGAACGAGAAAGCGTTATGGCACACGAGGGCGGGGCCTTCGGCAAGTCTTTTTACAATTCCACGGGATTTTATTGATTTTTCAGGCATTCGAAATTTCGAAATATTGCATTTCCAATTTAAATTAATCTCCCCTCGACCGCGCACCTTAAGCAATCATCCAATCTCCGAAATCCGGTTTTGCACCCGATCAGGTCGCCGACATATCTCGCCATCTTGGCTGAATCGGTCACCATCGCTTCGATCTGCGGCACCTTCAATCCGAATTCATTGCACGTCGAAATCCTCATATGGCTCTCGACAGGACATGTATCGGTTATCACGAGACCTCCGGCAGCTTCGATCGTCGATGTGAACCCTTGCCATGTCGCGAGCTGTTTTATCATTCTACTTGTTGTGACCCACATTCGAACATCCGGATGCACATTAACGTCATTTTCCCGGAACCATTCAGCGACATAACGAATTTGATCCAAGTTGTAATGAGGACAGCCGATCTCGACAAAATCGATTTTTTCTCCTGTCTCGATATTCGTCATTTTATCGTATGCGTTTTTTATGTCATCGAGGGTTACTACGTGAGTTTCTTTCGGCTCAGAATCCTGGAATGCTTCCTCTAAAGAATTCACCTCGGCAGTATGTGGCGGTGCATGGAAAAGCGTCACCGATCCCGATGTTGCCAGCGCAGCTCCGAGTGCCAATAGGTTGGTCTCGGTCGGAATTCCCAGATTATCAAACACCGGGACCTCGCTTCCCACAATATTCCCTGCGTGAAATCCAAGGGCGGAGTAATCGGAATCATCACGAAGTTCATCCGGAGTCAAATTTACATTGAACAGGTGCGTACCCTTCCTGTTCTCATCGAGAAGGTAACCCATCAACGGATATTTCCCGGTCACCGCGGAATAGCGTGTAAAAACCCCTCCTCGGTTGGTCCTGGCCCCGAGCACGGAGTTGTAATAAATTATCGCCGACGATTCTACCGAAATAATATTCGAACGCTTTGGCGGGATAAATCCGCATAGCTGTGGAGTGCAGGTGTAGGTTCCGCAGATTCCCATTTTTTTATGGGCGTCGACCACCTGGCTCTGGAGTTTGTAAATCGGTTCCGGAACGCCGCATTTATTCCATTGTTCGAGGTCACAGGCGAGTGTGGAGGTCGCGGTCGGGACTTTTACTTTCGCTCCGGTTTCGGCGTATTCGACAACATCCTCGACACTTCCCTTGTATATCGACATCTCGGCAGGATAAAAAGCATATGTGACATCGATGAATTTCTCCGCCTCGAATGCATCACCGAACTGCACGAGGTAATCCATTGCCTTCGCGATGGGATCGCCGTAGACTCCATCGAGCATTTTCTTTTCTTCGTCAGTGAGTTTCATTTTAATAGTTCATGGCCCGGAGTGCCATGGAGCGGGAAATCATGCGCCGGAGTCACATGCCACAGTCACATGCCACAGTCGCATGCCACAATTTACTCCACCGTCATTATAATCTTTGACCTGTATCCTTCACAGTGATAAACCCGGTTCTGAGCAATTACTGTTTTTATTGCCGAACCCGGTGGGTCGAGTGTATTCGTATGCGGTGCGAATTTCGGGACAGCGGACGATGCAACTTCCAGGCGGAGACGATGGCCTTTGAGAATTCGCACACCTGTCGCCCACATGTCGATTTTTACATTCACTATCTCACCCGGACGGACAGGTTCCTGCTTCTCAAGTGAGTTTCTTAATGCAAGCCGAATATTTCCATCGTTCAACTGCCTTGATAAACCATCCGGATGCACATCGCAGAGTTTCGCGCAGAATTCGGTGTCTTCGGCAGATGATTTCACCCACAGGTCAGCCCACAATCGCCCGCAAATTACCAGGTCTTTTTCGAAAATATCCGACGTGTAACACAATACATCGTCACGCTCCTCAACCGGACGCGCATCGAATGGACCTCCGATCTGGAGCGACGCCGCGTCCATTAAATATGGAGTCGGATTATCCGGATCGTAGGTGTATTCATCGTATGGGGTCAGGTCTTTATCAGGTATGTCAGTCTCATCAACCATGATATCCATCAGCTTTCCATCACCATCGAGAGTGTTCGCTTTCCCACCGGAATAAAGATAAAAAATCCGTTCTTTAAAATCCGACGGCGGCCAGTCATCATGCTCAACCCAGACATTCGATCCCATCTCGAATAATTGGCAGCGTTTCCGATCGCCCCAGTTTTCAGGTTTCCCGCACATGACCTTATCGAGCCAGTCCATGATGAAACCGTTCAGGTCGATGATCTCATCCGGCCCGAAATCCACACCCTCTATGACAGAATTTGTATTCGTCGCGTGCGGCCACGGCCCAATCAGGAGATATTGTACGTCCTTCGATTTTGCAAGTACCCTCGCGTTCGGGAAATTGTTGTAGGTCGAAGGGCCGTCGTCATCGTACCAGCCGCAGATATGTAGCGCCGGTATATCGAGTTCGTCCATCCGGTGCATGTAACATGCGGGTTTCCAGTAATCGTCTTTCAGATGATGGTCCATCCAGTCACGCCATGGTTTAGATTCAAACCCGACCTGTTCATCAATCCGGTTCAGCGGGCGGAAACCATACAGAGGTTCCCAGTCGTACTGCTCCACATGCTGGTTCGTGCGACCGTGCACCATCATCGCCCAGACGATCATGTTCCACATCACCGATCCGTTCTGCCACGGGACATTCACGACCGGATCGGGAAGCGCGACAATCGGCACGATCGCTTTGACCGCGGGATGATGGCCGAATGTCTGTACCCAGACCGAATAGCCTTCATAAGACCTTCCCAGAAGTGCGATGCTGCCATCGCAGAAATCCTGCTCCGCAAGCCACTTCTGGGCGGCAAGACCATCGCGGGCCTCGTTGAAAAACGGTTCCCATTCGCCTCCCGAATCGTATCGTCCTCTCACATCCTGGATCGCGACAGCGTATCCGTTCGACGCGAACTCCCTGCATAACGGAATTTTTTTAACTGGATCGTTGTTATTGTATGGAGTCCTTATGAGAATACAGGGAAACGGCCCGCCAGTATCGGGTAGATAGACATCGGTTGAGAGGCGTATCCCATCATCCGCGGGACATCCGAGATCGAGGAGAACTTTGATATCGTTAATTGGTCGCTTGGACACGGCAACACTCCGGAGAAAGGATTGCTTAAGGCTATGATTGTAGTGGATGAGGGGTACCGGGGCAAGGTTGGTGACGATCCCGATCATCATCTTCCTTCCTGGTGGATGACAACGCGCAGGCACATCGGTCGTTCACCAGGAAGCAGTGCTTGATTGTCGGCGACCTTCAACATTGCCTAACTGGTCACATCGATGCCGTCGAGGAGTACATTCCGGGTGTTCGCATCGTGTATGTTATCCATCGCTTCGATTGCCAGGTTCGCCCCCTCGGCGATGGTTCCCACAGTCTAATACCAATTTTAGATTCAGGGACACCTTTCCATGAATTCAAAGCGTATAAGACCAATACCGTTAAATAAAAATTGATTGGACATATTTAGAATTTAGGGGGACACCTGCTTTTCGACAGGCGAAAAGAGGTGTCCCCGATATTAGATTTACGTCGGCAAGCACGTTCGACCCGAAGATTTTCAAGGCGTGCGGGATGGAGATGTCTTACTGAGCAGGTTTGCGATCAATGAGTGTTCGTGTATTTCTCTGACCTCATTCTTGTGGGCATTTACGGAGGTCTCGAATCTCGCTCAGGATGCGGCTCGTGATGATCCCGACAGCGGTCTCGACCTCCGGGGACAGGCCTTCTCCCATATTAAAATCCTTCCCTTCAACACCATAAACGATTACCCTTCGCGGAAGCTGGCCCAGTGCGCGAGCGAAACCTATTGCCTCAGGGATGCTGAAAGCGTGGGTTGAGCATCGAAAGCTGTCAACCGGAATCTCCTCCTGAATCGCATCGAACCGGAATAGGTGCCCCGCGTCCGCGCTTGAGCGCACTGCATCGACGAGGATTACCGTGTCGGCGTTACCTAACAGTTCGATCAGTGTTGCCACTTCGCCATGGTTTTCATAAACCCGAACATCTTCGGGTGCTCGTTCACTTATCTCCCGGGCAATGACAAGCCCTACCGAGTCATCTCTGCGATGAGGATTCCCGACACCAATCACAAGAAGCCTACTGTCGTTATCCATGACAAGAATGGTACTATGGCTCTATTCGCGGTCTACTTTGAGGTTCAGGAAGTGGCACGAGCATGAGATGCACGGGTCGTAGTTGCGAATCAGCTGTTCACACTGCCATTGGAGTTTGTCATCGGGCAAATTGATATTTTCCTCCACAAAATTCCGGAGGTCACTCTCAATCATCCCCTGGTTCTGAGAGGTGGGCGGGATGATTTTAGCGTCGAGAATAATGCCTTTGTCATCGATCTTATAGCGATGGTAACAGGTTCCGCGTGGTGCTTCGGAGACGCCGTAGCCAACGCCCGCCCGGGGCGGGACATCGACGAAGGGTTTATCCGGCACCTCGTAATCCTCGATTATCCTTAAGCTCTCCTGAAGTGCGTACAGGCATTCCACGCTGCGAGCGATTATGCTTTTGAATGGGTTGCCGCACACCGGTTCAAGGCCCGCCTTGGCAGCAAAGTCACGGGCTGTTGGGGTGAGCAGGTTGTAACAAAGATTGAAACGGGCAAGGGGACCTACATGGTAAATCCCATGCCCCTTGCGGATGCAATGCAGCGATGTGCTGTGCTCGACATGCTCCTCCTGGAAGTTGTCCTCAAACTTGTTAATCTCAGCAACGAGACCCTTGTTGGAAACTATCCAACCTTCATTGAACGGATACTCGTCTGGATGGCGCATGCACACAAACTCGTAATCCTGTTCGAAGTCTGGAAAGGGCAGAGAACCGGTCCAGAGAACGGTTTTCTTAGCTTCCTCAATTGCCCAATTTATCCTTTCCCTGAGAGGCTCGAGGTCCTTTTTCACCGGAACTTTGTAGAAACCGCCCACGCGAGGACTGATCGGGTGGATTTCCCTTCCGCCCAGGAGGATACAGATCTCGTTCCCCAGCTTTTTTAATTGCAAACCGCGCTGGACAACTTCGGGGTGATCCTTGGCCATCTGGATCGCATCCTGGTAACCGAGGAAGTCGGGAGCGTGGAGCATGAAGATGTGCAGGTAGTGGCTTTCCAGCCACTCACCGCACACCAGAAGCCTGCGAAGCTCCCTGATGGGTCCCTCAACCGTGACCCCGCAAGCGTCTTCCATTGCCTGTGACGAGGCCATCTGGTACGTGACGGGACAGATGCCGCAGATTCGGGCGGTGATGTCGGGAGCTTCGGTATACTTACGGCCGCGCAGGAACCCCTCGAAGAACCTTGGCGCCTCGAAAATTTTCAGTTTGACGTCTTTGACAATATTGTCCTTGATTTTTATATACAAGGAGCCTTCACCTTCGACGCGTGCGAGGTAGTCCACCTTTATCGTTCTACTTTTCATACGCTTCACTCTCCTTGCGGAAGGCATCAGCATAGGCGTTGAAGGTGCGGAAACTCCGCATAATGTCGCCACCCGAGACACCAAGCTTCTCCCATCTTTTGCTCAACGAGCTGGTGTTGGGTGTCTCTTTCGGACCGAAACAACCATAACAACCACGGTTATAGGCCGGACAGATAGCCCCGCACCCGGCTTGAGTGACGGGACCGAGGCATGGAGTGCCATGTGCGACCATCACGCAGGTAATTCCTTTCATCTTGCACTCCATACATACACTGTACCGTGGAATATTCGGCTTGCGATCGTTGAGGTAAGCGCTTAACAGCTCAACGAGTTGGTATTTATTGATCGGGCAGCCTCGCAATTCGAAGTCAACATGAACGTGATCGGAAATGGGAGTCGACTTGCTTAGTGTTTCGATGTACTCCGGGACAGCATAAACAATCGACACAAAATCCTGAACATCTTTGAAGTTACGCAGGGCTTGAATTCCACCGGCAGTGGCACAGGCGCCAATAGTCACGAGGAGCTTGGACTTGCGGCGAATCTTGTGAATGTGCTCAGCATCGTGTGGTGTTGTTATTGAACCCTCAACCAGTGAGATATCATATGGCCCTTTTACTTCTGCACGAGTCGCCTCCGGGAAATACGCGAAAATGACCTCGCCGGCTACTGCTAGGAGTTCATCCTCGCAGTCCAAAAGGCTAAGCTGGCAACCGTCGCAGGATGCGAACTTCCAGACCGCGAGTTTAGGTTTTGCCCTTCGTGCCATGTCAGATTTCTCTCCTTTCGAAGAATTCCCTTATCTCTCCCATGCAGAAAATCGGGCCATCCTTGCATATGAAATACGGTCCGAACTGACAGTGACCACAGTGACCGATCCCGCATTTCATATTGCGTTCCATTGAAATGTAAATATTCTCATCATCAACTCCTCGCTTCTGCAGCTCGAGGAGCGTATAACGCATCATGACTTCAGGGCCGCAAATGAAGGCGGTGGTGCTGTAGGGGTCGAATAGTGCGTTAGGAATCAAGGCGGTCACCAATGCCACATTACCATGCCAATCGGCCCGAGCGGTATCGACGGTAACTCTAACATCGAGGTCAAACCGCCCACGCCAGTGTTCGAGTTGCTTCCTATACAGCATCTCGCCGGGTGACCTTGCACCGTAGAGCAGGATGATTTTCCCGTACTTCTCGCGGTTAGCAAGCAGGTGGTAGATCGCCGGGCGTAAGGGTGCCAGACCGATGCCCCCTGTTACCATGACGATATCGTTCCCTTCAGCCTGCTCGAGCGGCCAGCCGGTTCCGAATGGACCGCGAACCCCAATGACACTTCCAGGATCTAACTTGCACAGCGAATTAGTCACCGCGCCAACAGCTCGAATGGTATGTACCAGCTTCTCTGGTGTAGCCGGGTCGCTACTAATTGATATTGGGACTTCTCCTTTGCCAAAGGCATAAAGCATATTGAACTGCCCCGGGGTAAAGGAGGTTATTGTCTTTTTCGATGCGGATTCGATATCAAGGACAAAGGTATCGTGCGTCTCCCGCTTAATCTTCAGGACACGGTATTGAATAGTTACCATTGGCTCTGTCATGATTTCGGCCATTTGTTACCACCTTTCAGGAGTGATCTCCGTAGATATCCAATAACTGCATTCTGGTTGCTTCGATCAGCTTGGACATCATCTGGGAAGTTCGTTTCAGGAGCTCATAACCCATTTGATGGTTTTCTTCACATATCTCGCGTAAACGCAACCCGTCGACACAGATGGTTCGAGTCAATTCAATTGCTCTGACATCAAAACGGCACTGGTAAGGTGGAATCAGCCAGCAGTAACCCAGGACCTCGTTTTCACCGAGGGTTGAAACTATAATTGGGTCACGGTCGGGCGTGAAAACCTCAACTGCCACCTTGCCAAATAGAATCAGAAAGAAACAGGTGCCCGGGTCATCCTCGCGCATCAGGAAGTCACCGAGATTGTAGTTTATCCTCGTGCTGTGTTCAGCGATGGCTTCAATTTGTTGCGGCTCAAGACCGTTAAAGAACTGGTGTTCTGACAGGATGTTTATGATTTGATCCAACGGAATCCTCCTTTCAAAGTCTCATCTGCAAGATGCTTTTTCAACATTGTGTGGGTTTGTATGATGAGTAAGGATGTTATTACTGGTCTTTCATGTGTGGTCTCCGTAGACATCAAGTAGCTGCATTCTGGTTGCTTCCATCCGCTGCCCGATTACCTCAGAGATGTATCTGTTTATAAGGTAACCCAGGTGAGGATCCTTATCGCATTCTTCCCTAAGCAGCTGGGCTTCCACAGCAATCGCTCTGGTGAGCTCAACAGCCCGGGCATCGAAATGCCACTTGTACGGGGGAATGAACCAAGACCAGCCAAGCAATTCTCCCTCACCGATGGTTTGTACGATTATTGCACCACGCTCCGGTGCGAAGGTCTCTATTGCCACCGTGCCAAACCGGATCAGGTAGAAGCGATCGGCATCTTCTCCCGCGCGAATTATAAACTCGCCCGGGTTGAACCGTACTATTGACGAGCATTCTGTAATCAGGTCAAGGTATTCATCGCCTAAATCCCTGATTATTGGGTGTTCCGCCAGCATGCGCCTTACTGTTTCGAAACTCTTGTCCCTGCTTAGAACACAGGTCTTGCAGACAGGTTCGACCCATTGGATAGCCCGGACTTCCTCAGTGATGTCAATTCCAGCGGGGCACCAGGTTATACAGCGACCGCACCCAACACATCCTAAGGTGCCGAATTGATCCTGCCATGTAGCCAGTTTGTGAGTCAGCCACTGACGATACCTGGACTTTGAGGACGTGCGCGTACTTCCTCCGTGTATGAAAGCGAAATCAACTGTGAAACAAGAATCCCATCGTCGTATGCGCTCGGCAACCTGGCCTTTCAGATCGGTAATGTCCTCTGTAGTATTACAGAAACAGGTCGGGCAGACCATCGTGCAGTTCCCGCAGCTTAAGCACCGCTCTGCAACATCGTCCCAACGCCCATGCTCATAATTGTTATATAGCAAGTCTTTCAGGTTGGTTGTGTCCAATGTGCGGCCCATTTCTCCAATGGCTTTTTCGGTTAGCTGCTCCGCCGCCTGGTTCTCCGCTTCGCCTGCAGGACGGATTGGTACATCTTTTAATACTTTCGTACCCGCTTCGTTGCCGATCTCGACCAGGAAATAATGATGTTCCTTTTCCAATATCTCTGTAAGCGCAAGATCGAATCCCGACTTGGCCCTGGGTCCCGTATCCATTGATGCGCAAAAACAAGTGCCGCCAGGTTGTGTACAGTTCACTACGACAATTAATGCGTTTCCCCGTATTGATTCATAGATCTGGTCCTTGTAATCCCCGCTTGTGAATATCTTATCGTGAATTTCTATCGCATGAAGGTCGCAGGGGCGGACACCTATAAATGCATACTTGGGAACCTCTCCGTTCCCATGGATGAGATGAAATCCATTACCTTTACGTTTTGCTTCCCATAAACTGGCAGTTGGAGGATGGAGAAACTGCTTCCAGGAATGCTGACCAACCGCGTAACCAAAAAACGCACCATCTTCTCGCTTTTCAAGACGATATGTGCCTGTATCCTGATTGTCAGTCATACCGATGGGAAGGTCGCTGATCGAGTTCAACTCACCATACACTATTGCCTCATCACGGACTGTTGGGCCCACCACGGAATAGCCCATGTTGAGCAGGTTGTTGAGGAGATGCTGAAGGTCGCCAGCGTCCAGAACATAGGTTTCTCCAAGTTGAATTGCTTGTTCTTCCATTCACATACTCCTCCCAAACCATATCCTGTGATAATTAAAGTTGAATTCCGGTTCAATAAAATTTTTACAGTTCAAAACCTGGCACTAACACGGTAACAATTGAACCATGATGAAACGCTGTCAGGTTGATAAAATAATCCCCCTGGGAGCTTTGGAGGCATGAAATAAGGCTAAAAAATCCCAGCCATTTCCTGATGCTGGGCAGCCCCCGTATGTACCCAATTTTCAAACTTCTTTGCAGCCTTACCCCTTAATTAGGAACATTACTCCAGGTTTTAAGCCTTGTCAATGGCTGGCTTGAGATTTTTTTCACAAAAAATCCACTTCGTGTCACATTTCTCAAGGGCTACGATTGTTAAGTAAAACTACTGAATCCAGGTTCAATTACGATCTTCACAAGCAATGGAAGTTCACGTTTTTCATCCATGGATAAGGTTTGAGTCGCGTGGGTTTGTACCCACCGGAGATTGATGTATAATATTGACCCCAGTAGAGTTGGCATTTGGGATCAAAATTCAGGAAAAGTATAATTAGAGTCTGACGGTATACAGCCTTCTTCAGGTTGCTAATTAGAAGAGGACAATACCATGCAACTTCCAAGAATTGTTATGTCAGGGGCTTCAGGCTTTGTTGGGCGGCATCTCCTGGACGCCTTAAAGGGGAAATACAAAATTTTCGCTTTGGCCCGTCGTTCGCAACGCCGTTGCGGTGCTCCAATCCATCCCAATATTTTATGGCATCGTGTTGACATTGGAGATGTCGAGCCATTGGAGGCAATCTTTCAGAGGATTGTAAACGGCGGGGGTGCGGATATATTCATCCATCTTGCGGCATATTACGATTTCTCCGGAGAGGAACATCCAGAGTATTGGCGAACCAACGTAGATGGGCTGCGCAACATTCTGAATCTCTGCAAACAATTACGGCTGAAGAAATTTGTTTTCGCCAGTTCCACAGCCGCCTGCAATTTTACCCGCGCTGGTGAGGTCCTGAACGAAAACAGCCCTCCCGATGGTGAACATATCTATGCCAGAACCAAAAGGATTGGGGAGGAAATGCTCAGAGAATATTCTGAGTCTGTCCCCTCAACCATCGTTCGATTTGCTGCCTTATTCTCTGATTGGTGTGAATATCCACCCATATACATGTTTCTGGATAGCTGGCTCTCGAATATCTGGATATCCCGTATACTTGCGGGCAAGGGTAGGAGCTCCATCCCATATCTGCACATACGTGATGTAGTCTCCTTCATTGATAATCTTCTGAACCGGATGGATGATATTGAGCCCGGGGAGATTTTCATAGCCTCCCCCGATGGTGCAGTGACTCACCAACAGCTCTTTGATGCGGCAACATTGGCATTCTACGGACAAACGAAGAAAGCGATCCTCTTACCGAAGTTCTTGTGCCGCACTGGAATAATCTTTCGAAGGACCCTTGGGAGAATCACCGGATATCACCCTTTTGAGAATCCCTGGATGTGCAAGTACATCGACCTTCAGATGAATATGGATGTAAGCAGGACCCGGGAGCGCCTTGGCTGGCATCCGAGACCCCGGCTCGATATCCTGCGTCGAATCCCCTTTATCGTGGAAAATTTCAGGGCTGAACCGGGCGAATGGGTCCATAGGAATACAGCAGCCCTGAAAGCGGTCCCACAATTACTGCACCTGAAAATCCACAGCCTTTTGAAAGTCCATGAACGGGAGATCAAGGTAGCGATAACGGAACATATCCTGAGCCCGGAAGGCCAGAAAAAGTTTTCAAATTACCAGGATATGCCTGCCAAGGATCAAAAATGGGCTCGGAACCAGGTGTTCCTCCACTTGGCAAACGCTATTCGAGCCCAGGACAAATCCGTGTTCAAGGCGTATTGCCAGGAGCTTGCGGAACATCGATTCGAGCAGGGTTTCAGCCTGCAGAATGTATGCGACGCGCTTGTGGTTTGGAATGAAGTCTGTATACGTATTCTTGAAGAGGACCCCGCCTCGACTGACCTTCCCAAAAATGCGCTCAGGGACTACGTTTCAATGACCATCCAATTCGGTATCGATGAAGTTCAGGAGGTCTTCGAGCAGTTGGGGTCTGATGAATACCATCCATATTTGCTGGATATTGAAAGCTGATTGCTCACTCGACAGGCCTGGCTCTCAGGCTCTGGCGATGGATAACATAAACCACTATTCCCATCAGAGCGTCGGCAATACCGGAAAAAAGGACTACCCACCCCGATTCCCCCATGATGGTAATACTAAGAAGGAAGACGGTCGCGATCGCTTTTGCTGTCAGGAGCAACAGAACGCCCCTGTAACGGAAATGCTCGACCAGGTAACCAGTAGCCAGGACAATATGGAATATCCCTGCCTGACGGGGGAAAAAGAGTGGCTCGACATTCTCCCACCCGGCCAGCTGGAATCCCCAGGGAGGAGCCCAGAGCAAAACTATCCCGATAGCAAAACTATGCAATGCTATCAAAATAATGATGTACCGTTCTATCCTAGCCATTTTGCTCACCTTACGCGATATTAGGCCAGTCCTCCTCCTGAACGCCCGCCGTCCTGCTTGTCTGTTGACTTGAGGGTCCGAAGAATATCACGGACCAGCCGTAGCCAGCAAATGGACTGATCCAGGATCGCTGTTATGGATTCACCGGAGGCGTAAGCTCGACTTTCGCCAAAAATTTATAGGGTTGAGCACCTCTATGGCATGGTTTGCTTATCAACAAAAAAGCCATGGAGGACTCAACCGATGAGTATTATAACACTGTTTTCCGAATTCTCTCAAGCAAGGATAAGGCAAAAGCATAAAAACCTGGTTGTGCTTCCAAGGGGCGCGAAACTCGACGAGAGGAAGATGGCAAGGGCCCTTTCTAACTTGATTCTCAAACTTGTTCCAAAAGATAATGTTGTGAATCTTGTTATTGACGACACACTGGTCCGACGCTTCGGGCCGTATGTCGCGGGGCTTTGGGTGCAATGCGATGGGTTGTCCTGGCCATCGAACGTGATACGCCAGGGATCACACTTTCCGGGTCAATATATTGGAAACCCCCTGCTTAAGATCAGGGGGATTATTTGCGCTTACTGGGGCGGATGGATTCGAACCATCGATACAGGCTCCAAAGGCCCGTGCCTTACCGCTTGGCGACGCCCCACCGGACAAATAAAACGTAACAGCGCTTAATTCGGCTGTCAAGAGGCTGTCATAATATTATCCGGAATTCTCATCCCCTGTAAGTGGAATCTTTGCAGTACTGATGCGAATTCCGGAAAATATCTATTTTACTCCCTGCTTGACTCATATTGACTGCTTTAATATACTTTCCG
The DNA here is from genome assembly GCA_965369865.1 of uncultured bacterium. Classification (GTDB taxonomy): domain Bacteria; phylum JAJVIF01; class JAJVIF01; order JAPKYR01; family JAPKYR01; genus JAPKYR01. The sequence continues at coordinate 71,248 of CBDURU010000001.1, forward strand.
GGTCTGCGTAGGAATTAAATCTGATTAACCCGGTAGGCATGTGCGCGATCTGTGTGAGCAGCACATTTTTACATCTTAAAATCTCAGTGAGCCGACAGGAGGCTAAATAATGAAACATCTACATCGAGTATTTAGTGGGACACTAATCATTGGTATCATGCTTACAGTTTTTTTTATGATTCAAGGTTGCGGTGGCGGAGAGACAACAACTCCAACTCCCGATCCACCAACCGTGGCAAGCATCGCTGATTTAAAGGGAGCTTCCTGGCAGGATTATGTAGGCCTTGAGGTCGCAGTAACCGGGATTTTTGTGGTTGATCCTGTCCCGATGATCGTACAAAACATTGAAGACGTCATCATGAACACGGGTAAGCTTTACGAGGATTACTTATTATTGAGCGGTGACGAAATAGCCAAAATTGTCCCTGAGGACGTCGGCGGAGCAAAAATTAAGGTCACAGGTACTGTCATTGCTCGGGACCCCAAGGATGAAGATGATGACAAAGTGGAAGTACAGTTGAAAATATATGAAATTCAAGAAAGGCTCTATGTATTATACCCGTATCACTGGCATCCTGAACTCTTCGAATTTGCTATTGAGGACAGGTATGCGGTCCTCTTCAGCGGCGGTATCAACGCCAACAGCAACTATTCACGCTATTGGAACGACCTGAAGTTCATGTACAGCACGCTGATAAATAACTGTAGTTTTGCCGCCGCTAATATTACGGTGCTCTACGCGAATGGTGTCGCTAAAGATACCGATATGCCGGTCGATGATTCGGCGACACAGGCCAATCTTGAGGCCGCGTTCGCTGACCTGGAAGAAATCTCAGGCTCGACTGACACTATTTTCTTCTTCGCTACCAACCACGGTGGTGGGTTCTATGAAGATGAAACCCATCCCCACTGGTACGGGGGGCGTAGAGACACCAACGGCGATGAAGGTGCCGAAAATATCTCCGAAGCCACGTGGGGGATTGATTTCGACAGCGACGGGTCCACGAACGATTTCGTGGCTTGGGACGAGGAACTGTTCTCATGGGGCGGAGATATCTATGATGACTCGTTCACAGCGATGTTCAACGAAAACCTCAACTACGATACGTTGATAGTCGTGCTCGAACAGTGCTTCAGTGGCGGCCTTATCCTCGATATGGCACAGGGCCAGGGAGACATCATTGTGATGGCTGCCTCGGGACAGTATGAACCATCATGGGCGATGGCTCCCACTTACAGTTTCGATGAATTCTCATACGATGTCACTTCCGCACTCAACGGTGCGAACCACCTCGGCACAATTGTCAATGCTGACACGAACGGCGACAGTGAAGTCACGATGGATGAAGTGTTCAATTACGCCAGGTCTCACGACTCGGCTTCTGAAACACCTGAGTACGAAGACAGCGGCGATGGTGTAGCGACCTCGAACGCGCTGCCATCCGGAGCAGATGGTGCGCTTGGCGCTACCGTATCGTTTGATTAGTATTGAGTCAGACTTAAATTTCTGAAACAACCGACCCGGCATGCATGTGCCGGGTTTTTTCATGTAAAAAAGCTTTGGTAAGGTTAAATTACCGATACGGTTATCAGGATCGTGCAATCAGGATTAGAAACACTTTCCTCTCCCGGAATTGATAGAAGGACCTTCCAGAAATTATCATCCCGGATTACATCGGGCCCAAAACTATCAACTGTCGTACCGGATGACTCGTTGATTGCCACATCGTTGACTGATAACAACCAGGGTGCCATGCCCCAGTCATCGGCGGTTTGACCATCCTGAGGTCCATCCAGTATTAAAGCGTCAAACTGCAGTACCCGATTGCTGTTAAGATCGTAGTTAACGTCCCCAATATCCTGGACAATATCGAAATCATCAAATTCATTCCACATTAAGTTTATGGCTGCACCGTTATTAACCTCAGACCTGATTATGGTTTCGATGGTAATTTTAACATCGACACCCTGAGTCGCATCCGCTACTGCAGGTGCGGCATGAAGAAGGAAAAGGGCGATAAAAATGAGCAATTTCCGCATGTTTACCTCTGTCTGTTGAGATGCAGCTTCATACCGGTTTCGTAGCTTCAAACCACAACCTTCCAACTACGCATGACCCATTATTTCCCTGGCCATTGTTAAATCTTCCGGTTTGTCCACATCGAACCCGACCTCCGGGTACGGTGTGATTATGCTCCTCATCGTGGCGCCGAGAATCTGGGTTGCTTTATCCTCCAGACCTTTAATGTTTAACTGCCTCAGTGCGAATTTGACTATGAACGGCAGCCCGAACAGCCGCACAAGCTTCGCCGGCGACTTGCGATCCCGTATAACAGCCTCGATTTTATCACGGTTCCTGAGGACCTGCTCCGGTTCAAATACAAAAACATTTCCACCCGTATATGTGCCCTCTTTCAATTTTTGTGTCGTACGTTTTCCGCCGGGAAATTTCCTGTCGAATTCCTTAACATCAATTATCGGGTAATAAACCTGGGCATCGATTTTGTCAACTTCACCCGCAATAAACCTGAATGCCTCCGGGGTTATAAACGGGATATCGCACGTGGTTGTCAGCACCCGCGGATGGCTTCTGAAGTGCTCGAGACCGGCCATGAAATTTTCGAGCATACTGTTTTTGTCCTGGAGGACCTCGTGTTCGCCCAGCCCGAACGTGGAACGCATGCGGTCTACATTTCCAATGCAGTAGATTTCATCAAAAACATCGCATTTACGGATCGCGTCGAGTACCCATGAAAGCATCGGACGTCCGCCTATATCGATAAACGCGCGTTCCTTTTCCGGTTCCCCCGCATCCAGAATTTTATCGGGTGTGGAACCTCCCGCCAGAATCACTACCGGATATTTTTTACCAGTCATTGTGCGCCCTCATCTCCAGGATTTTCATCAATTTTGATTCTACCGCTATTTAGGAAAAATTGGAATATAAATATTCAATGGATGTGTTTGGTACCAGCTAAATTTCCCCCTACGGCGCATATCGCGCGATGAAGATATCTCTACTTCCGTTCGAATTCATGTTGGTCTCGTATGGTTCACCCTGACCAAATGTAGCTGACTCTTGAAATTCCCCAGTCAGAACTGTTGAATCATCTGTTAGCACGGTGATGCCATTTGGCTTATCATAATCAGGTCCTCCAGCTTGCTTCACCCATGCCAGACTGCCGTCAGGATCAAACCTTGCGATAAAAATTTCAGTTATCCCTGTAAAATTCAGTATAGTCTCATTCAACTCACCAATACCAAATGTGGCATTTTTGGAAATAACTCCTGTAACAACGGTAGAATTATCAGAAAGCGTTATGATGCTGCGACCCTCGTCCATTGAAGAACCACCGGCTTGCTTGACCCATACCAGGCTACCGTCAGGATTGTATCGCGCGATGAAGATATCAGGAAAACCTCCTGAATCCAGAACGGTCTCATTTGGTTCACCAAGACCAAATGTCGCTGATTGACTGAACTCTCCAGTAACAACGATTGAATCATCAGAATATGTAGCGATGCCGTAACCGCCATCAAAATGAGCTGCTCCACCGGCCTGCTTTACCCATACCAGGCTACCGTCAGGACTATATCGTGAGATGAAAATATCATTCCCTCCTGCCGATTCAAGTACAATCTCGTTTGGCTCACCCTGACCAAATGTGGCTGAAGCCTCGAAGTATCCGGTGATGACTGTTGAATCGTCAGAAAGGGTAGTAATTGCTTTGCAAACATCCCAATCAGTACCACCGACTTGCTTCGCCCATGCCAGGGTGCCATCGGCATTGTACTTTGCAATGAACATATCGACTCCTCCTGCTGAATTCAGTGTGGTTTCGTTAGGTTCACCCTGGCCAAATGTGGCTGAAACACCAAGAGGATAGCCGAAGTATCCACTCACAACAGCTGAACTATCTGACTGCGTTGATATACAATAACCAATGTCCCCATTCGAACCGCCAGCTTGTTTCGCCCATGCCAGACTCCCGTCAGGATCGTACCGCGCGATGAAGATATCATTACCTCCTGCCGAATTTAGAACGATCTCGTTTGGTTCACCCTGACCAAAAGTGGCTGAATCACTGAATCTACCACACACTACGGATGTATCATCAGAAAAAGAATCGATGCCATTGCCTCTATCCCAATCAATGCCACCGATTTGTTTCACCCATACTAGATTTCCGTCAGGATTATACCGTGCAATGAAAACATCAGAGTCTCCAGCCGAAATCAGAACGGTCTCGTTTGGTTCACCCTGACCGAATGTGGCTGAATCAAGGAACCGTCCGGTCACGATAATTGAATTATCAGCAAGCGTAGTGATACTGTTGCCGTAATCCGATGAAGAGCCTCCGGCATGTTTTGCCCAGATAATATCCCCGTCAGTGTTATCAACAACCTCCAGATTGTAAGTCTGGTATGCCCTCAGATCGAGCCACGGGGCTTCATATGGATTATTTTCTATCGCTTCGACTCCAATCAGGCAAATGTAATTCCCAACCGACGTATGGTTATAGTTCGATACAGTTTTCTCAAAACGAGTGTAATCAGCTTCATTGCTGACCCAGGTTCCTGTGAGTACACCATCAAATAGCTCAGGGCACTCAATCAACGGAGCGTGATGTGTCAATTTCCCCTGCCAGTCATAGACGTCAATTAGGAGCCTGGTTAATCCTCCGGTAGTTCTAAGACCATAACCAATCTTCTGTTCAGTCACAACGACTTTCCATGGTTCAGGACAATTCGCATCGATATCAAAATCAGTCAGCGGATCATCAACCGGCGTTTCTATCGGCGGCCACCAGTTCGCGTCGACCGCGTAGCCGATCACAAAAGACCCGGCTGGAAGTTGCAGCGAAAATGTCTGCACATCCCATGATCCGGCGTAAAACGCGTTACGATTATTCAGTGGATCGTCGGTTATGAAATATTTGTATCCATTGATGTCAGAATCCGGGACCATCCACGTTGCCAGTTTTCCCTGGAAATATTTTTGTAAATCTCCAACAGGTGCCGTTATGGTTGATCCGTTATATAAGGCAGTGTAACCGTCAGGATTGAGAACCGCGCCATCGCCGAGAGCCGGATCGGATATCGACTTCCCCGCGACTGGAAATTCATGGCTTCCATTAAACATCATTATGCCGCGAACATCGAAGACCGAGTATAACAGGTCATCGAGCGGATGATCGATCTGAATATCGATATTCAGCTTGTCAGGTTCGGGGAAATCGAAACCTACAACTCTGAAGCAATCATCACAAGGGGCAATTTCAAGTAACTTCAGAATATTGAGGTGAATTTCTCCCTGACGTACCGGGACTACCTCAAACTGTGGACCGTCCGGATGGTTCGGGTCGACGAAAATGTAACCGTAATTCATGAGGTAATGACCGGTGCCATCAGAATTTGCGTCCAATTCTTCTCTGACTGTCAATTCTGGAGAGGGGACAGAATCATCCGGAGAAACTGGTTGAGTCGAATTCCCGGAGCAGCCGCATAAAATCATCCCTGCGACCGCTATTAAAAATAAGCTGCGGATTGAAGGAATCATTTGTAAAACCTCCTATGCTATCCACGTTAATATAAGAGTATTATACCATTAACGAACTTATTTTCCTTAAATATTATATCTGTTAGACCTGTTCGGGATTGCCAATCAAGGACTGGATTAACCCTACCCTATCCTCATTCCCTGCCCGACGGGCCTTGCCAGAACCACACTTTCACCGGCTATGGGACTATAGCTGTCGCGTGCTTTAAACGCATCCGTCATGGATGGGTACCATGCAAAAAAAGTGGAACCGGAACCCGACATCAGTGCATGCCCCGCGTGATTTCTCAGGTTTTCATGTATAGCCTTAAGTTCGGGATGGTAATTGATAACAGGATTTTCAAAATCATTATGAAACAGGTAAGAGAAATCGCCATATCCTATTCCTGTCAGCCAGCTTTCAAGAACTGAAAGATGCTCAATCCAAAGGCTGTCCCACTTTCGAACTTCCGTTTCACGCGCTGAGTCGATAGCGTCATAGGCCGGTCCGGTTTCAACCTTTACCGGCGGCAATACAAGCAGAAACGCACCCTCAGGGAATTTCCGATCCAGGCCTTCAGGCAATGGCTCCAGGATCTCACCCTTTCCACGGACCAGGACAGTCCCACCCTGCAGGCAAAATGGTATGTCGCTCCCGATTTCCGCAGCTAATTTGAATAATAATTCGGATGGTTTTTCCGGACACCAGAGCTTCCGAAGGGCAATCAATGTTGCCGCTGCATTTGAACTTCCACCTGCCAGACCACCCATCGGAGGTATATTCTTAACAATATGGATTTTCAGCCCGTAATCTGTCAGGTTAATTGATTTCGCGAGTATTTCCGCCGCTTTCCAGACAAGGTTCCTGTCATCGGTCGGGATTTCAGGATCGTTACAGGTTATCCGGATACCGCAATTGCCGTTACGCGTTTCATCAAAAGTAAGCGTGTCAGCGAGGTCTATGGACTGCATAATACTGATGATGTCGTGGAATCCATCGGGACGTTTACCGTAGACCTTGAGAAAAAGGTTCAGTTTCGCGTAGGATTTAACGGATAGAATCATTGATCTACGGCCTCACTCAATGGATTCGATTCAAAAAACTCCTGTTCAGGATTGGCACTGAAGCTCTGTCATGGATATACTTACAGGAAAATTAATCGGGAACACCCGGGCATTATTTTAACATTATATGTTTTGGATTCAATTCATGCAATTAAACCAGTACAGGCCAAACGGATAATTAAACTCAATCGTGGATGAATTTCTGATTGAAAAATTTAAATTCGACCCACTTGTCGCGGATTTTATCGCCAATCCTGAAACGCTGCATCTCTGGACATCCGTCGGCCTTATCGCGCTCATTCTCGGGGTCGCATACCTCATAAGGATCGATCTGGATCCGCTGATTTTTGGACGCCGCCAGAGCTTCAGTTCCCTGATAGAACGACTCGCATTTTACCCGATTATTATCGGTCTGCTGATTTGGGTCTACTCTGGATCCTGGAATTGGCCCAGCCCGGTTCCCGACGGGTTGTTCCTTAACAAGTTCACGCTTGGAATTGGCGCCATTCTGGTCCTTATCCTTGGACGCGCGATAGTCCACTTCATATTGACCGAGAAAAATCGCTGGGATTTCTTCGACCAGCTACCCTTCTACCTGATGGTCGAATTTCAGTTTGCCGTTCCACTTGTCTATTATTACATGCTGGAACGCAACGGCCTGATGCCCAAGGAGCAGCTCGGGTTTGCCTTCGCGTGTGTTTTTATCGCCTGCTTGATTATCAGCTGGCTCCTCGGTAGAAAAGTACATTTTCCAAGAAGCCCTGTCTCGAAATGGCTTTTGTTATTTATCGCTTACATGCTGTTGACGGTAATTTTTATGCCGTACCGTCTCGGGGCCGTGAAAAATATCATTCAATGGGTCGCGTTCGCATCCTGTTTCCTTGTGGGATTTGCCTACATCCCCGACAAACGCAGGCGGGATGTTATCCTTCTCACCGCGGTAATCGCGGCCCTTGTGTCGACACTATGGGGATTCTGGAAATACTTCGATGTTCCACTGAACATATTCGGTATGATCAACGATTACTACCCGGATGGCCATGACCTCGCCGGGCTGCCTTTTTACTTCAAAACCCCCAGCGCAGGACGGTATTTTCTTCTGGCAGGATTTTTCGCGAACCCGAACTACTATGGCGAATACGTTGCCCTGACCCTTTTCATCGGACTTGGACTCCTCCTTAAAACCGATTCTCCTAAATTACGGACATTTTTATCCATCGTTCTGGCGATCAACGCTTTCGAGTTGGTCGCGCTGTACAACCGTGCCGGCTGGTTCGGGGTTTTCGTCGGCGCCGGTTTTGTCCTGATCTTGCTACTCTGGACCAGGATTCCAATATTCAAACGGGTTTCAAAAATCGGTTTGATAGCCGGGCTGATCACACTGGTCGTTGTATTGCTGCTCACCAGTACAGTGTTTAATAAAAGAGAAGCCGACTCCGAAACGCCGCTCGCCGCCACGCCTCTGGAACGTCTTAAAAGCATGACGGATTTCGAGGGCGATGAAACGTTCCGCAACCGCCAGACCATGTGGCGTGCGTCCATAATGATGGTGACGGATGAGGAGCATGTCCCGGAACGGCTAACTTTCGGAGGTGGGTTCGGATTCTTCGAGATCGAATACCTGATCTACCAGACAAAGGTCCTTGAGACATACAATTTCGAGGAATGGTTCCATAACGTTATACCTACCTTCCGTGCACATAACGACCACCTGCAGATGCTTGTCGAAGCCGGGATTATCGGGACGTTTTTCTATGCGATGTTTTTCATCTCATTTTTCGTAATGGGATTCAGATTTTTAAAGGAGGAGGAGGACCCGGCAAGGAAATTTTACGCGCTGGGAATAATGGGTGCGACGATGTGCCTCCTAGCGATAGCGTGTTTCTCATTCCCCCTTCATAAAATTCAGCACGGGGGGCTGATTCTCACAGCTATGGGACTGCTAGTTGCCGAAATCGTCGAAAGGAATCAATTAAGGAAGCAGCGGTCAATAGACGAAGAAGCAAATGGCAACCAGAACAAGGAACAAGACACAGCGGCAAAACGAAAGAAGAAAAAGAAAAAGCAGAAGGAATCCACACCACTGAGAGCCGTCACGAGAGTGCCTGTTGAGAGCAAACAGAGATTTTCAGTTGAGTTTTATAATACAGTTCAAAAGAAAATTAAACCCGAACTCGCATTCCCGGTAATAATAATTGTCCTGCTTCTTTGTATCTGGGGTGTCTACACCCAGGTCATCAATTTCAAGAGCCATTACTTTGTAGTGAAGGGAATAGCGGAACTCAGGAAAGTAGAGTATGCACAAACCCCGGAACAGAAACAGACCCAGGCACAGGTTGCGGCTAACTACTTCTGGCGGGCATATAAACTCGATCCCACCAACGGCAGGGCTGAATTTTTCCACGGTTTCTCTCTCATTAAGAAAAACCTCTACCAGGATGTTGTCGCCGGTACGGCACATATTGAGGAGGGGCAGGAGCTTTATCCCCAGTCGGATACATTCTACGCACTCGCCATGGGCTACGAAGCCCGCTACAAACTTGCCAACGAACAAATTCAAATGAGGCTTGCACGGATTGAATCGTTAAATACGGATTTCGAAAACGAAACGGATACCCAGGCACTCAGGAATATTCAGGCGAATATCGAAGAACTGAACGATGATATCCGGACACTTGAGGACGACGCCAGAATGAGCCATGGGATGGCGATTGACTCCTATATGACCGCGGCACGCTATTACCCGGTCAAAATTGAATATTACAAGGAATTAATAAGGCTGCTTGAGGATGAGGGCCGTTGGGAGGAAATCGTTTTCTGGTCGGAGCGCGCGCTGATTGTGGATGAGTGGTTACTGAAAAAACCCCAAATCCGGTGGAGATTCTACCTCTGGCTGGGACGGGCTTTTAAAATCCTTGGGGCGGCCGAACTGCAACTTGGTAATATCGAAGAAGGTTTCAAGTACTGGCAGGATGCCGAAAAAATCCTGCTTGAGGGCCTGGAGATATCCAACGCGGTTTATTTCACCTACTATGAACTCGCCCAGGTTTACGAGGCCTTAGGTGATTATTTCGCCGATACCGGCAATTCTACAAGGGCTATGTCGTTCTACGAAAAAGCCCGCGATATGTACATCCAGACTTTTAATAAAAAAGACAATGTTCAGCAGGGTGATGCTCCGTTTAATTACTCCTACTTCCTGCTCGGCCGTATTTACGAGAAACTTGGGAACATTGACAGGGCGGTTCACTACTACAATTTAGTGTTGACCGAGGCCCTTTATAGTTCGAGAACCGAAACGTATCAGAGAGCACGGGGTAAAATTCAGGAACTTACCGGCGAGTGGGTGGGGGAACCACCACCAGGTTGATGAACTTCCTGGATTAAATCCGAATCGTATGTTTCGGGATATTTACCAATGGAGTTTCCTTTTTAGACCGTGGTGCTATGCTATACTATAATACAATTCTCAACGTGAGGTGATTACCAATGACCCGTATTCCGGTGTTTCTAACAATAATTGTTGTAATCATGATGTTGAATGTCACGGCGAGCGCCGATGAGCTTACCGCTATCGATATATTCGATGGGATGATCTACTACGAAAGCGATCAGCTTACTACAACCCCATCGATCAGGGATTATGAGTGCATGATTACCGCGACCTCTGTTCGCGCAGGTGGCAGGACACAGGAAATTGTTGAGAAGTCGCTTTATTTCATGGTGCCCGCTTTCCAGCTACAACTTTTTGAGGACAAACCGGTTTTTTATTTCGATCATAACCTTCTGATTGTCCTCCTCGAAAGCCATGAACTCACCAGGCAGCGAGACGAGATCATTGAAGATGTGCCTTGTTACTCGATACGTTTAACTCCGCTGGACCCTGCATTTGCACACTATTATAAAACTTATTATGTAGCCCAGGACGATTTCCGTCACATCAGGACAGTTGTTAAAGAATCAGATTACCGGTACGACAACCTCTCAACAGAGATCAATTACACGTATGAAACTGTCGGGATTTTTAACCTCCTGAGCCAGACAGTCGCTGAAATCAATGATGAAAACGACAACCTACTGGCTACCGTAACAACCGATTACACCGATTATGAATTTGGAATCGGGCTGGACATAGACTTTTTCACCAATTATCTCGAGGGTACCGATCCCACTATACCCCATTAATTAACATCCGCCGGACCGTTTGCATTCAACTCATGACCGAACAAGAATCCCAGACTGTCTGTATCATCCCAGCCTTTGATGAGGCTCCTACAGTCGCGGATATCGCCAGGATCGCGGTCGAACATCCTTTAATCGGCCGCGTTTTTGTAATCGATGACGGCTCAACTGATGATACATCTGAAAAAGCACGGGCGGTCGATGGAGTTAACCTCATCGTTCACAATGTAAACGGCGGTAAAGGAAAGGCCATGCGCACCGGCCTGGATGCGACTGATGAACCAATCGTCCTATTTCTTGACGCGGACCTGGTCGGTTTGAAACCTCACCATATCACCGACCTTATGAAACCTGTCCTCGATGGTGATGCGGACATGTCCGTCGGGCTTTTCAGAGGCGGACGCCTTCACACCGATCTCGCGCATATGATCACCCCCTCACTCTCCGGCCAGAGGACAGTCCAAAGATCGGTGATCGAAAATATGGACATGGACTCGGTTGGATTCGCGATTGAAAGGGCACTGACAGAACTCTGGGAAACAGGAAAAATCAAAGTTAAAGATGTCATCTGGAAAGGCGTCACACATCGAACCAAAGAGGAGAAACGCGGGTACATCGAAGGCGTCAGGCAGCGAATAGGAATGTTTTCGGAGATACTTAAATTCGAAGGGAAACGCATCGGGAGACGCCTGAAAAACGGCAAAACCACTCACTCTGAACGGTCGGACAAACCGTAAAATGCGCATCCTGCAAATGACCCTTGTAAAATGTGCATTCTGCGCATGATTCAAAATTCCTCCCGGTTAACCTCGATACTCATTTTCTTCCAGTCACCTTTCCTGAAAAGTCAGAAATAATTCCAGCAAAATGGTGAGCACATACCATGCTCGTTTTTAGAGCGACGGCTGGATTATCTAGCATCGAAGTAAGGTTGGTATGCTGTAAATTCATGAGTTATTTGGCTAAGGCCTTGGAAACCCTATCCAATTTTCTATGGACGAGTAAAGTATCCTCCGATTTTTCTCCCAGAGCTTTTTTAAGTGTTTTGTAAGCCTTCTGTAAATTGCTTTTCGCCTTAAGTAATTTTCCTTGCACTTCGTATAAGCTTCCTCTATGGCTAAGGCAAATACCTAAGTGTGCTTTTTCTTTGATGTCAGGAGATGCAAGAATTCGAAGAGCTTGGTCATTATAATTTAGAGACTCTTCGAACTCTCCAACTTTCATTAGACTAGCAGCTAAATTGTCAAACCTAATTCCAACGTATTCATGCTCAGGACCATAGTTATGAACTTCGACCTCAAGGGCATGTCGATATAAGTGGGAAGCAATATGAAAATCTTCTTGGATTAAATGCAATTTTGCCAAATCAGAATAAAGAACACTCATAACATCATTATCTTTCTCGCCTTTCGAAATAAATTCATTAATTTTGCAGTTGATTTTATTCATTAGGTTTATAGTCTCCAAATTGCTTTCAAGAGTAGATGCATATTGTATGTTTTGCTTTCCAAATTTTTTAACTAGATCATTAGCTTTCAAAAATTGATCTAAAGCTTTATCATAATCACCTTCTGCGCGATAAACGCATCCTAGATTATTGAAATGCAAAATTAGTTGAGATCTATTTATTGTATTCTCTTGTTGTTCTGAATCCGCTTTTATTGCTTTAGTAAGTAAAATTTTTGCAGCCCTTAACATTCCAGCATGCTTGTAAGCAACACTTAAGTTTGACAGTTTAAATGATATGTTTTGCATGTTTAGAAAACCAGCTTGTACGAGGAGCCTTAGAGATTTCTTGTGAAGTTTGATGGCCCCGGCTGGATTTCCCTGTTGTCGAATGACAACCGCTAAATCAGATAGACTACCAATTGTTATTTCATGAGAAGCACCTAGGTGTTTTCTAGATAAATGATAAGATCTGGCAAAGGTTTTTTTCGCCAAATGTAGCTCGTCGGACTCCAGGTAACATAAACCGATGTTTTTTAAGCAGATAATGTATTCATGGTCTTCCTCCCCTTTTTGTTGCCTATAAATCTCAAGGGCTTTCTGAGATAACACTAATGCTTCATTAAATCGCTCTAGTTTTCTTAACACCCCAGCAAGATTATCCGCAGATGTAGCATATTCAACTTGGTCACATCCACGGAAATGTTGCGAAATGTTAAGTGCATTTTCAAAGCAATCCAAAGCAGAATTAAGTTTAAAGGATTGGTCAAGTAATAATCCTGCAAAATTTAATAATCTTACATTGATTGCTTCAGCCAGTTTAATATGAGAAAGATGTTTTGAAATAGATAATACGTGCGGTAAAATTCTGATTTTAGATTTATGATTGAGAGTCGTATCTGCAATGAAATTATCCAGAATCTTCGCAGATGCCCATGCATATGTAAGAAATGTTTCTTTATCGAGTTGACCTAGAACAACGTCTTGTAGAAGTCTATGGATTGAGAGATTATCAGAGTTTTCCAGTTGGAATCGATCCACCAAGGATAAAGCACGCAAATTCTTAATAAGTGTATTTAATAAAATATCATCTTGAGCCTGTTCTTCTAAAAACGAAGGTAAATATTCTTTTCCTTTTTTAATAATTGCTAGTGGGATGTCTTCAGGGGCAAAGAAAGCAAGTAAAAACAAGAGACTAGTACTTCCATCATCAAGAGATTTAATTGATGATAACCAAGTTGTGGCAACGGTTGAATGGTAATCGTCAACTTGCCTAACCTGCTCCAATATTTTTGTACGGTTTACGATCAAGATATCATATAATTTCCCTAGTGATATTCCAGAGAGTTTTGCATATGCAACTGACTGCTCTAAAGCTAGTGGGAGATCTTTTAATTCATCAGCTATTTTATCTGCAGCTTTAAGATCATCAGAACCGGTTCTTTGCACAATGAATCTGACAGACTCCTCCCGTTTCCACGGAGTAACAAGAATCTCGTGACCGATGTGGCTCCAGTCTGGACTCAGGGATGTGATTATCACATTCCCACGTAAGCCCTGAGGAATGAATTCTTTTATTGACTGCTGATCAGGTGCATTATCATAGATAATGAGCCAGCTTTTATGTTGCCTTAGCCAATCGAGCACACTTTTCATAATTTCATAGTGTGGTAGATTAAAATCAATCATAAATTTGATATTTGGGAAGTATTCCTTGCTAAGGTTCTGGGCTAGATCGATAAATTGAACAGGAATGCTAGCTGGGAATTCGGAATTGATCCACCATACAATTTTATATTCGTGAGCGTAGTGATAGGCGTACTCAAGAGCGATTTGCGTCTTACCAATGCCGGCTCCTGAATGGAGTACCTGGGTGACTGCAGCAGGAGTTCCAGATGTTAGACCTTCATGCAGGTGATGGAGAATTTCATCTCTACCAGTGAAACTAAGATTGCGATTATAAGGCACATGCCAGATTTTTGGTACTGCAAAAGGATCTGAGGGTTCATCAGTTTCAGGTATAGCTGTACTGAATGGGCAAACTGGTTCATCATCCGGTTTTTTAATACCTTTAACCGTTGATTCAACCTTTAGTGCAAGCTCAGTTCTGTTAATGGTCCCAACAAGATCACTGTATATAATTGTTCTGAGCAATCCTTTGGGCTTATAGTCGGCAACCCTAAAAGGCATTATAATTGATTTGCCAGTTTCATTTTGCTTATCATTGAAAGCATTCCACTCATCCATACACTGTTCAGATTGTTGATAATCAGGGGAAAGAAGCGCGATCATCCGATCGGCCTTTTCTACGGCATCTCCCATATGCTTTCTGAAAGATTGACCATGCGCAAAGTCATATTTATCAAAGATTGTCTCACGATCACATTTTTTCCGAACAAACCATTCTATCCATTTGGCTTTAGGTGTGTCTTTGTGGCTATAACTTATAAAAATAATTTCCTTTCCATTTTTAACCATAAAAACACCAATATCTGTACTGAACTCTAACCCCTTGCGGCCATCTCTACTTCCGCGTATTCGGCGGTGAAATGCCTTAATACCGGGGGTTCGTAGGTCAGGCGTATGCCTTTCAATTCGTCTCGTTTTTCGTACACGGTTTTGATAGTATCAATAACATAATCCATTTGGGTTTGCGTGTAGACACGACGCGGGATCGCCATCCGGACGAATTCGAAACGTGCGGTACGTTCCTTGCCGGTCTCCGGGTCGCGTCCCGCGAGGATTGTCCCGATCTCGCACACTCGCACTCCACCCTCAATGTAAACCGCGTTCTGAAAAGCAATGCCCGGATATAATTTCCGGGGCATATCGGGCATTGCTTTTGTAATGTTTAAATAAACAGCGTGGCCGCCGGTCGGCCAGAAAATCGGTACTCCCGCCTTACGGAGCCTGGCTCCAAGGTAACGGGTTTGCCCGATACGCCATGTCAGGTAGTGCTCATCCATTCCTTCCCGTAAGCCGACCGCAAGCGCCGCGATATCCCGTCCGGCCTGGCCGCCGTAAGTCGGGAAACCCTCGAACAACGTTGCCATGGTCGCGAGTTTCCGGTAAAGCTCCTCATCGCGGCAGACGATGAGTCCGCCGATATTAACAAGCCCGTCCTTCTTGCTCGACATCATCGCCCCGTCGACATAACTGAACATCTCTTTGACGATTTCCGGAATTGTTTTTTCCGCGTAGCCTTCCTCGCGGGTTTTTATAAAGTATGCGTTTTCGGAAAACCGGGCCGCGTCGAAAAACAAGGGGATTTCGTAGCCCCCGCAAACCTTGCTGATTTCCCGTATGCAATTCATGCTGACAGGTTGGCCGGCAGCGGTGTTCGCGGTGATTGTCAGGATTACGAGCGGTACATTGTCGATCCCGGCATCCTCAATCGCCCTTGTTAATTTGTCAGGATCGATATCACCCTTGAACGGGCTGTCACTTTCGGAATCGAGCGCTTCATCGCATATGCAGTCCACCCCGACCCCTCCCGCCCACTGGATGTGTCCGGATGTCGTATCGAAATGCCCGTTTCCGGGCACGACCGGCCTTTTATCGGATTCGAGGAGTACTGTCAGCACAAGATGCTCGGCGCCGCGACCCTGGTGGGCGGGAAGCACATACGGCATGCCGAAAATTTCCTTCGCCGTACGGTTAAGTTCCTCCCATGATTTCGAGCTTGCGTAAGATTCATCCCCCCGCATGATCGCTGCCCACTGCTCATCGCTCATCGCTCCGGTGCCGGAGTCGGTGAGGAGATCGATCGTAATTTTTCTGGCGGGAACATTAAAAATGTTGCCTTTCGCGTCCCGCCACAGGATTTTTTCACGTTCCTCGCGCTTAGTGATCGGGACTTTCTCGACTGCCTTTATTTTAAACGGCTCGAACGGGTATGAAATCTCCGGCATGCTTCACTCCTCGAAAGTGCTGAACAATCCGAAATGATTGTACTCTTTGGGGGGGAGTAGGCGCAAGGGGTGTAATACTGCAACCAGTGCTGAATGGTAAAGCGAATTATATTAAAGATGCAGGAATTTGCTTATTTACATATTAAATTCTTTGCCAGGGTATAGGTCAAGGATTGTACCTCGCGACGAAAATATTAAAACCTGCGCCGGAAGTCAGTAATGTCTCGTATGGTTCGCCCTCTCCGAATAAGGCAAAGCCTGAGAACCTACCTGTAACTACTGTAGAGTCATCCGAAAGTGCTGTGATCCCATAACCATAATCTCTTTTGCTCCCGCCGGCACGTTTCACCCATACGAGCATTCCATCCGGGTCATACCTCGCAACGAAAACATCATAGTCCCCGTCGGAAGTGAGCACGGTCTGGTTTGGATCACCCTTCCCGAATGTGGGTGAATCTTTGAACCCCCCTGACAAAACGGTCGAGTTGTCTGAAAGCGTTGTGATTCCATTACCCAAGCTCCAATCAGGATCGACAGCGCCTTTCGCCCAAGCAAGTGTTCCGTCCGGGTTGAATCGCGCGATAAAAATACCACCTGAACTTATGAAATTCAGCACAGTCTCATTAGGTCCACCCTCTCCGAATGTGGCTGATCCTCCAGACCGACCTGTTACTACGGTGGAGTCGTTGGAAAGCGATGTTATTCCATAACCACGGTCAAAACCAATCCCTCCAGCACGTTTCGCCCACGCGAGTGTTCCGTCCTGGTTATACTGCGCGACGAAGATGTCATTTCCGTCAAAACCTCCATGGAAGGAAAAGAGCACAGTCTGATTCGTTTCGTCCTTCCCGAATGTGGCTGGTCCGATGTACGACCCTGTTACAACAGTCGAGTTGTCTGACAGGGCGGTAATTGCATAACCGATATCCCCTGGATATGTACTGCCGCCAGCGCTTTTTGCCCAGGCAAGCGTTCCGTCCGGATTGTACCTCGCAACGAAAATATTATCGTTATTTCCCCCTGAAGTGAGTTGTGTCTGATTTGGTTCACCCTCCCCGAATGTAGCTGATCCCCTGAAGTATCCTGTTATTACAGTCGAGTCATCTGAAAGCGCGGTAATTCCATAACCGATATCCCCTGGATATGTGCTGCCGCCAGCGCTTTTCGCCCATGCAAGCGTTCCATCCGGGTTATATCGCGCGACGAAAATATTACAATTTTCTGAGGAAGTCAGTATGGTCTCATTCGCTTCACCCTTACCGAATGTGGTCCATCCTCTGAAACGCCCTGTTACCACGGTTGAGTCGTCCGAAAGCGATGTAATTCCATAACCCTCGTCCTCAACGCCCCCGCCAGCGCTTTTCGCCCATGCAAGTGTGCCGTCCGGGTTGTACCTTGCGACGAAAATATCCTGCAAGCTAACGGAAATCAGCACAGTCTGATTGGGTTCCCCTTTTCCAAAAATAGCTGTTGCGTAAAAAATGCCGGTTACTACAATCGAGTTGTCCGATAGTGTTGTGATTGCATAACCTTTTGCCATATCCCCGCCTGCGCTTTTCGCCCAGATCAGATTACCGTCTTCTTCCAAAGTAGTTCCATATTCGACCTGCCATGCATCAATCTGCCCTGAAAATTCATCAACTTCGGTGTCAACTACCCGTATGAGTAATGGAGAATCATCAGCAGTGCCACCCAAATCATTTAAAATTGTTCCGGTATATTCTGTGCTGTTTTCCTCACCAGTAGATTGGGTTAATTCAACAACTCCGTTGAATAAACCAGGCGCTTCAACGGTGACTTTGTTGATAGTTGAAATCCCCTGATGATCATACACTATAACCTTGATTGATTCAGACCCACCAGACTCAGGCCATGAGTCCATACTTGCATTAACAAAGTACGCCTCATTACAATTCGCTTCAGGAGGAAAGTCGTTCACCGGGTCGTCCCATGTGTCGATCTCCATCCAGCACGCATCGACCGCATAGCCGAATTTTAAATCCCCAGGCGGTACATGAAGCCTTGCGCGACGGTGATCCTCCTCACCGGATTCTATCATACGCCGAGGATTTTCCCGGCCAAATGCGATGAATGGGTTTAAAGTTGCCGAGAAATCATAGCCGATCGACATGATTCCAGGGAAGTATGTCAAAATTGGTGTATTTTCGTTGTACGGAAAATCGGTTGGGTTGAAAAGTGTCGTGAATCCAGCCGGATTCATAATCCGGGGATTACTTCCATTGAAAGAGACCCTCTTACCGCTACCAGGGAAAGTATAGTCGGCATCGGTAATAAAAATAAACCGCATATCGAATACAGTGTATTGCGGGAGATCGGGTAGCGGGTGTTTCAATTTTATATCGCAGGAAAAATTATTGCTATCATAGATTATGAAATCGCTGAACCAGATGCAATCAGGACACAGCTCTATGAAAGGCAGGATGTTCAGGTGCATCGCGAGATCGCGGTTCGGTATTACTTCGACTGTCTGCCGATCTTCGGATATGCTGACTTCGCCGACATTCAGGAGAATGCGGTTATCGCTGACAGTCGTCCGGTCATTGGGCTGGGGGGCGTTATCCGGGAGCAAGGCAGGATTCTCACCACCGGACGAGCAACCGATAACAATCAGCAATGTGATTGTGATTAGGAGTACCAGTGAATGCGCTTTCATCCTGAAACCCTCCATTCTTAGGAAAAGGCATTTAAACTCGGGTACAATATTACACTAATGAATCAGAGTTTGAATAGAGATAAATTGTAGCCCAGGTTATTTTGGAAGTCAACCAAATTTAAGGGGGTCAGGATTTGAGTTTGAATCGTTGACAAGCACGTTCGACCCTAAGATTGGCTGGGATTGGTAGAAAATTATGTCTCACTCGGCTTGTCAAGGCCATTCTTTAGGGTTTTAATTAATTTACGTACATGTTATTATTTCATTCGTACAAGAACAGGGAATCCGGCTTCACATGGAGCCAACCCGCAGGGAGTCACAGAGATAGAAAAAGCAGGCGAAAATTCTACGATTAATCCGTTTTTTGTTGAAGAGCCGAGGATGGTATACGGTCCTGAGGCCGGCGACTGGCTGGAGCAATTCTGGCACCCTGAGCGACCCAATTATTATCTGCAGTTGTCGCAACCCCCGGATTATTACAGGGCACAGGAATGTTCAGTTTTTCTGCTGGTCCATGTAAAAGACATCTGGCCTCCAGGGGTGCTTATGGTCGGGGACAGGGGTATCCAACTGGATAGAATTATCGATGGTGAGTTGATCGTTGAGCCGTATCCCGGAGTGGCGGAAGGCGCTGGGATCTGGATTGATAATGAGCCCTGGGCCGAGGATGAATGGGACTCATGGGCGGACCCTAACATGGGATATCGCATCGCCGAGGACGCTAAACCCAGGGGGGATGAGTTTATAATAATATTTGAGATGGACGCGTTACTGGCTGATCCCGGCCTTGATGAGGTTAAGGTGCGTGTTACCGACTTCCACGAAAATTGGACAAGGACGGATAATGTGCTGGACCAGCAGGGCGGTGAATATGTTGTACGCGACTTGATGTTCAGGGATAATAACAGGTATCCGGATGACAATGATCCCTGTTATTACCCTAACAATCAACCTCCGTACAGGAGAGTTGAATGCGACGGTTATGTAATGCCAAGGCCGGGCGGGACAACAGCCCTTGATGTGGTTGCGATCGTGTCATCTTATCATCCACCCGACAGTATCCCGGTCGATATTAGCGCACCTACTGACGAACCAGTGACTGGTGGTGGAGCGGAACAAGTAACTGCTCTATTGTACCGCCTGAATAAAAGCGCGTGTCCGAGTGAATGGCTGGAAATTTGGAGTGACAGCACGTGTGCCGGTGCTATTTACAGTTCATGTGTTGAAATATACTGCCGTTATGCTACCGGGCGGGTATTCTATAATTGCCCTGAGGATCCACCGATGGTGGCTGCTACGGATAATGGGTACACCACAGTGTCATCACCTGCAAATCCTGTTGATTATTCGGAAACGCCGTTCTTGTATGTCAGCAGCAGCGATCACCTGATCGACGACCCAGGCGGGGATTATAAGGACTGGGCAAGTGCTATGGCGAGTGGTGTACAGATTAGTGGAAGTCCAATTCAGGATGCGAATATTTGGCACCATGCAGGTATGATTTTATCTGCTAGTTACGGAAATGGATTCCGGGGTTTATATGAAACTGAACTCGAGCAAAGTCCTGAATGGACTTTTGGGGGTGGGTGCAGTATAGAGAACCAGTATTACGCAAACTATAAAGACAACGTATTAACTTATGGGTTTGAATTGGTTAAAGCTGAATGTGATGGATATGAAGCGCACTATGCAATTCAAAGCCAGGCAGATGTAATGTTTGTTCTTGCGCACGGTGAAGTGTTCGGTAGGCCTGCAGGAAGGAACATGTATGGTGAATGGGAGGAATCAAATACCCATGCAATTCCTCCAGGTACAGATATACTTGGGAATCCATGGGTCGATCAACCGTATTTATTCTATTTCCCGGAAAGCCCGTTACCACCTTATGACGAAACTGGTAATAAGAATGATATTATTGTCTGGGATGATTGGCCTGGTTATCTTGGGCCAAATCCAGATTCGGATTGGCTTGTCTTGATGGCGTGCCTTCAGCTTGGTGATCCCAGTACTCTTGCCCAATGTAATGCCTGGCTTTCATATCGCCACCTTATCCAAAATTCGAGTATCAGATCCGTATTGGGCCATAGGGATTTACATAATGGTGGTGCATATTCTGTAGGGATTGGTAATAATCCATTGCATCCAAATCTTTTTACTGGGACTTGGGAGGATGCTTTTATTGTTATGTTCTGCGGTTATCTGGAGTCAGGAGACTATCAACCTCACCCAACGGAACGGTGGTTGAATTACGATCCATCAGTTGAATATGGGGCAATGTGTTACATGGAAGCTGCATGGTTGTATTATTATTACTATGAAACAATGTGCGGCCCGTGGGAGGAAGATCATGTTTTCCAGGATACTACTACAATTATTACTGCAAGTGCAGTTGATTTGAATTATCGATACATTTTAGAAAAAGTACGTACTGCCGGTATACCAGAAGATGATTGGCCGGTAAGAATACATGTACTTTGAGGACCTGAGAGGAGTATAATCATGAATATTATTAAAATATACAAACTATTAGTAATTAATGTTTATACATTATTATTCCTTACTTTAACTTCAACAGCTCATTCCACAACAATACTAAGTGAAATAAGTACGGAGAATATGCAACCGTATAGAATTATCCCGGGAACTATTTCCAATGAATTCTGGATAGTAGGCCAGGCAAAAGGATTAGGATTGCTTGTGGAAGATCAACAGGGAGCCTGGTCATTTACACAGTATCCCATAGGCTCAGTATGGGATGCAGTGGGACCTGATAATAATGGCAGGATTTGGTGTTCAAGTTTTGTAACGGGAATTGGAACAGCCATACAAGTTTTTAATTGCAATACAAAGGATGTAATCCAAAATGTTAATATTGGCCCTGATTATGTAACGACAGGAATTACACTTTCTATTAATGAGGACTATGTGTATCTACTGGGTTGGGATTGGCCAAGATTTGGTGAACCGGGAAGTTGGGTATCCAGTTTCGGTCACCCAAATGCAGGCATTGTATGGGAAATTAATATATCTTCATTTGAAGTTTCCCCAGATATTGGTGTTGTTGGAGTATTTCCGTATACAATATATTACGCTGGAAGCCAAGAAACAGATAAACTCCTAGTTTACACTCTCGCACGGGATGATGTAGGTCGAGAAGGTGGGGAATGTATTGACATCCTGGCAGTGGATAGAAGTTTCCCACGCTTAGGAGGGCTCCCGGCATGCTTTACAAATGAATATCTATACTGCAATGACCTAGTAAAATGGTCAGATGAAGATCCGCTTATAGCACTGTGTAATCGTTCGGTAGATAATATGGGGGATAGTGAAGATTTCTCCGATGGATTATGGATCATCGATACAGAATTAGAAGAAGTTGTTCAGACATACCGTATATATGACATCGCGGACAGGATCAGGGGAGTTCAGCATCTTTGTGTGAGTGAAGTCCGTCCGGGGATCGCATATATGAGTCTTGGTTTTGGTGGTCTTGACGCAGAGACCGCGGTTTTTGATATGGCTACCGGACAGGTTATCGAGCACATTCAAACCGGTCTTGTTTTCACTCCGGAATTTATTTATGAATTACCAGATGGCAGACTTATTGTCACTGGCGGCAGGACAAAAAATATAGTCATCATCGACCCGTTACATTGATTCGTTGCAGTCCCTGAATGGCTCGAGCAGTTCTGGCATCCTGAGTTACCCAATTATTATCTGCAGTTGACGCAGCACCCGGATTATTACAGGGCACAGGATTGTTCAGTTTTTCTGCTGGTCCATGCAAAAGACATCTGGCCTCCAGGGGTGCTTATGGTCGGGGACAGGGGTATCCAACTGGATAGAATTATCGATGGTGAGTTGATCGTTGAGCCGTATCCCGGAGTGGCGGAAGGCGCTGGGATCTGGATTGATAATGAGCCCTGGGCCGAGGATGAATGGGACTCATGGGCGGACCCTAACATGGGATATCGCATCGCCGAGGACGCTAAACCCAGGGGGGATGAGTTTATAATAATATTTGAGATGGACGCGTTACTGGCTGATCCCGGCCTTGATGAGGTTAAGGTGCGTGTTACCGACTTCCACGAAAATTGGACAAGGTCGGATAATGTGCTTGAGGACATTGATGGCCTTTATACTGTAACTAAAGTGGGGATAATCGAACAAAATTACCAGGGAACGACTGTTCTGGCGGACTTCTGCGGCGTGCCGGTATGTAATAGAGTAGCCGGTGAATACACTCTTGATTATGTAGCTCAGGTAGTAACTTCGGATTACATTGAACCGCCTGACTTCTTATGGAGCGTTATAAATTCTCCACTGCATGAGGGCAGTGTCGGCTTAGTTGAAATAAATGTTCCCATTTATCGTCTGGATCCTGAATTGGACAGGTATGAAATATACAATGAACTGTTTCCCCCTCATGGCTATCAATGCAATGTTCATTATTATTCTCGCGGGCTGGAATTATTAATCCCTCCCGGCGAAGTCGCCCCGGTTGTCATTGATGACTGGCGAGAATCGGTTCAGCCAATGCACGAGGAAGACTATGGTACATGTCCGCATCTGTATTTGAGCGATAGGGACCATTTACTTGGTATCGAAGGTGATCCTAATAATGATCAATGGAAAGACTATTCAATAGCAATGGCAATTGACTCAGATATCCGTGATTTCTATGACAAAGCTCTTAATTCAATGTATTTTGGTAGCTCTGAAAGAGGGATATTTTATGGCTGCAATGTTTTGATAGGTGATAAGGACAGCTATGCTGAAGATGTACTCGACAGCGGTGTTGAAAGGCTTAAAATCGATGTTGAAGAAAAGGAGGCGGATATTGGTATTCAAAGTCGAGGTGACGCATATTTTGTAATTGGGCATAGTTATGAAACAGGTAATCCTCCCGGGCAAGTACAAGGGATTTGGGAGTTTATACCTTCGGCAAACCATAACGCCCCTGGCGATTGGAAGTATGTTGTTTCTAGAGATGATTTTGCAACCAGTGGAGATCTCGATCGGGAAGTAAACTGGTTGATTTCTCAAGCTTGTCATTTACTTGGTCCATCTTCGTATCAATATTGGCAGGCTCTAATACCGAATCAGTTGGATGCAATTTGTGGTTTTCGTTGCGCCAATATCAGGGAACTTCTGCCGGAATTTAGCAAGCTTGAAGAAGAAGGACCAAGCGCTTTCTTCGGAGGTTTTTCAACCAGGTTAACCAGTAATGAGGGGGCTCATGAAAGTTATTGGAAGTACGATAATCAAATCCCTAATGATCGCGCCATTATTGCGTGGATGGAGAACGCATGCGAATGGGCACGCATATTGAAATCAGAAGTTCGTAACCGTGAATACATGATGGAGAATGCTGCCGCAATTGATGAACTATACATTTATGAAATCGAATGGACTTCAAGCCCTTATGATTGGCCGCTCTTTGGTGAAAGCTTATACATTGTCAGATACTAGTCCTTTGAGGTGAACTATGAATCAAAGATTAAAAAAAGCAGTCAAACTGGGCCTTGTGCTTATGGCTGGCATACTGGGTATTTGCGCTCTTGTTTGGGCTGCAAGTCAGTCGTTCTCGTATGGACAACCGGGCGCAGTGCAAGCTTTGTTGAATGATGACGGTAGTCGACTGTATGTTTCGTACTACAGAGACAACAAAGTTGTAGAGATAGATACGGAAACGATGCAACAGGTTCGTCAATTTCAAATCGAATGGCCGGCCTATATGGAGTTATCTGAGGATGAGTTATATTTGTATGCAATAAGCAGGGCTGTCACAGCCAGTATTAAAAGGATGCGCTTGTCTGACGGCAACATTGATCAGATAATTCTGGAAGGTGATGTTATTTCGCTATCGTATGATCCTGACGGTAATCGTTTGTGGGTTGTTCACCGAACATGGCCAATGGATGGAGATGTAATGAATGGTCCAGCCCCCCCGCCATCGTATGCTGGAATACTGACGGAAATTGACACAACAGATTTTGCAATTTCACAAAATCTTGCTATTGAATCATATCCCATTTCGGTGTGGTATTCACAGTATTCCGATAAAGTTTATGTAATGCATGGCTTGGTCAGGACTGAACCAGCCGGTTTTGAGACGGAAGGGGGAGGTTTTGTCACAACGGGAGTCGCGTTATTGTGCAACCCAATTACCATTTATGGCTTGGATCAGGATAGATTGTACTGTATTGGTGAGGTGATGGGCGGGTTCTACAATGATGATGTAATGCCTGCACAATTGGATAAATGGGACGACGATGGGAGATATATGGCAGTTCCATCTTCATCATATGGAATCCCATCGTTTTCCATGCGAGTTATTGACACATACGATGACTCAGTTGCATTTGATTTGATATTCCCGACTTATTTTGATTCTCCATTGCCGGTTAATTTCGTAAAGAAAGTTACCGGAAATACTGATTTCTGGGTTATGGTAAGTGGAGATATACCGTATGAAAATTTACCGGAAGGAAGTTGGGTGGTTGTACGGGTTAATACCGATACGCTCGAGCATGAAATTTATACTATAGATCAAGTAAATGCGAGATTATTCGGTAATTTTGCTGTGTCGCCTGACGGCAATACTTTATATTTAACTGTTCCACACACCGGCGAAATCATCGTCTGGTCGCCGGATTGATTGTTTTATCACTGGTGCTTATGGTCGGGGACAGGGGTATCCAACTGGATAGAATTATCGATGGCGAGTTGATCATTGAGCCATATCCCGGAGTGGCGGAAGGCGCTGGGATCTGGATTGATAATGAGCCTTGGGCCGAGGATGAATGGGACTCATGGGCGGACCCTCACATGGAATATCGCATCGCCGAGGACGCTAAACCCAGGGGGGATGAGTTTATTATAATTATTGCTATGGACGCTTTACTTTCTGATCCCGGTCTTGAGGAGGTTAAGGTGCGTGTTACCGACTTCCACGAAAATTGGACAAGGACGGATAATTTGCTGGAGGACATTGATGGCCTTTATACTGTAACTGAAGTGGGGATAATCGAACAAAATTACCAGGGAACGACTGTTCTGGCGGACTTCTGCAGCGTGCCTGTATGTGATAGAGTAGCTGGGATATACACTCTTGATTATGTAGCTCAGGTTGTAACATCGGATTACATTGAACCACCTGATTTCTTATGGAGCGTTATAAATTCTCCAACGCATGAGGGCAGTGCTGGTTTAGCGGAAATAAATGTACCAATTTATCGTCTGGACCCTGAATTGGACAGGTATGAAATATACAATGAACTCTTTCCCCCTCATGGCTATCAATGCAATGTTCATTATTATTCTCGCGGGTTGGAATTATTAATTCCTCCCGGTGAAGTCGCCCCGGTTGTCATTGATTTCTGGCGGTATTCTGTTCAACCAATGCACGAGGAAGACTATGATACCTGTCCGCATCTGTATTTGAGCGATAGGGACCATTTAATTGGTCAGGAGGGTGATTTTGATGAAGATAGTTGGAAAGATTTCTCTATTGCCGTAGCAAACGATACAGAACTATGGCTCACATATAAACACGTAATTGACTACGCATGGTTTGGTTCAAGTGAGCGAGGTGGATTCCTCCCTATTTCCTGTGATCCGGACAAAGGTTTTAAACAGGATTATACAGTTGATGTTCTTGATTGCGGTGTTGAAAGAGTCCAGATTGATGTAGAGACTAAAACAGCTGATATTGGGATCCAAAGCAGAGGGGATGCATATTTCATATTTAGCCATGGTTGGCCACCTCCAATGATTGGGTATGAGCAATTAACACAGATTACCAGTCTAAGTCCTTTCCCTAATCCTGATCCGAATCTTCCTGATCGAATACCATTATCTGATTGGAAATATGTAAGTGGTCTTGCAACAGAGGTTGACTGGTTAATTTGCTCTGCATGCTTCCTTCTAAACGACGCATCTTATCAAATATGGCAGCAATTACTTATCCCCAATTCGGTTGATGGGATCTGTGGCTTTAAGGATTTCAATTTTCGTAACATGTTGCCATTACATAGCTATCCTAATCATCCAGGGCAAGAATTTTATCAAGCGTTTTCTGAGCGTCTTACAGACTATGAAGGCCCACATCATTATTTGTGGGGGTGTCAACCATCTTCAGTTCCAGCAGTTACTGCTTGGATGGAGAATGCATGTGTTTGGGCGATGCATATTTCAGCTGGATTTCATCCCGGGCAAGCCTGGCATGGTCTTATGTCCTGCGCGGCAGTTGATGGTGAATACCGTTATGTCCTGCGTACTCGTCGTCCCGATTGTTGGTGGGAACCGGATCCCTCATTTGAAATAAATGTCTTGCATTGATTTTGGAGATCACAATGAAAACAAAAACATTCATAATCTTAGGTATAGTAATCACTGCAATTGTTGTTGGCGGAATTCTGTATGAAATAACGATGAATCCTGGAATAATCGCAAGCAGTAACGGCTATTATTACGGTCTTTCTAATCCTGTTACAGCAGCGATCAACTCAAACGGCGACCACCTGTATGTCTCATTTCCTTCCCATA
The DNA here is from genome assembly GCA_965369865.1 of uncultured bacterium. Taxonomy (GTDB): domain Bacteria; phylum JAJVIF01; class JAJVIF01; order JAPKYR01; family JAPKYR01; genus JAPKYR01. The sequence continues at coordinate 98,615 of CBDURU010000001.1, forward strand.
ACAAGGTTTTGGAAATAGATATCCCAAGCATGCAGGAACTCAGGCGATTTGATATAGATGATGCAGGATACCTTCATCTGGATCAGAGTGAAAATTTACTCTACTGTATTTCTTCCGGGTATCCCAGCTACCTAAACAGGATCAATTTATCTTCGGGACAAACTGAGCGGATTCAAATAACTGCGCTGGCTACTGACTTCTGTTTCCATCCGGATGGACAAACGATCTGGGTGATAAGTCAAACGTGGCCCGGGGAAGGAGAATGGTATGTGCCTTCTGAAGCATACAAGCATCCAGAGAGTGGTATGATTACTGAAGTGGATGTTCAGAATTTTGAGATTATTCAATCTGCTACAATAAAGCCGTTACCGGTTTGTATTATGTACTCATCATATACTGAGATGTTGTATATCTGGCATGCTTATACTTCAGTTGAAAGCGAACCAGGACAAAATTACATTACTCGTAATGGTAATGTTATTTACGAAACTGACCCGTCTAGGTTGAATCAAGGTCGTCACTTTATTACAGGTCCTGAAATAGGCCTTCCGGGAGGTCCAAGGGTTGAATTATGGTCAGATGACGGAAGGTACCTTGCAGTTCCCAGTCCCGCAATAGGCGAGCCGCCACACTCATTAATGGTATTTGACCTTGAGTCATGGGATTATGCAAGTGAAATTTCAGTTTTAATGGGCAATGATCTACCGTTTGGCACTCGTTTTTTACATGTTGTACCGAACCAAAATATCATCTGGGCAACCGGTTTCGGAGGATTCTCAGAGAATCCTCTTGATAGACCTGTTATCAGAATTAATAGAGTAACAGAAGAAATTGAAGTTTTTCCTGTACATGGAGTTCCTCGATGGGGTGATTTCACTGTGTCTCCTGATGGCTCAACGCTTTACTTGACCAGCCCTAACACTAATGAAATCATCGTCTGGTCGCCGGATTGATCGTCACAGGCGGCGAGAGCGAAAAAATCCTCGTCATCGATCCGACGTAGTGATATAATGGTTTCTCTAATACAGCGACAAGCACGTTCGGCTGGAAGCCAGGCATTGCTTGTCACCGACATCCAGGTCACAAGATGCGAAAACATGTACGTCTGATAGTTATCGTTTTATCCGCTATGATTTGCATAACAGGCATTTATGCAATCGTTAAAGCCACACGAGAATTTTATTCCTATGGGCAGCAGGGGGCAACGGACATCGAAATTACAAATAATGGTGAACTGCTATATGTTACATATTTTGAAGATAACGCCGTCGTGGAGATCGATGCAAATACAATGTTAGAGGTTAGAAGATTTTCGGTTCCCATGCCAACGACAATTTATCTTGATAGCGACGAAGAATATATTTACGCAAGTAGCGATACCTGGCCGGGTGGAGTATATAGAATACAATTGATCGATGGTCAATCTTCTTCCTTAACGCTGGAAGGCGAAATATATGATTTGGCAATAGATAAACAAAATAACAGATTATGGGCTGTTCATTTAATTTGGCCTCAGTTTGATGAGTTATTTAGTGAGACAGAGGCATATCTCCATCCGAATACTGGGAGGTTGACTGAGATAGACCTGGATAATTTCCAGGTAACCAGAGAGCTTGAAATAGAGCCATTGCCTACAGCGGTATGGTATTCACAATATAGTAATAAAGTATATGTTGTTCATCATTTACGTAGATTTGAGCCATATGACCCGTCATCTTACGGGTCAATGGAGAGTATGAAATATTTCGGTAATCCCATTACCATTTATGGATTGGATCAGGAAAATTTACACAAAATTGGGGAGAATTTTGTCGGTCATCATGATAAGTCTTTAATTATACCATACCATATTGGTAATTGGGACGATAGTGGTCGTTATCTCGTTGTTCCAAGCCCCATATCTGGCCGTCCCGAATTTTCTTTGGAAGTTATTGATACAGTTGATGATTCAATTGAAAATTATATTTCATTTCCTGGTTATCCTCCAGGTGATCTTATGACAACAAAATATATTCAAAAGGTACCAAATATTGATGTATTATGGTCTACAATTTTATTCGGTCGTCCTGATCCTGAAATTTATGAAGGAAATAGATTCATTGCTCGGGTAAATACAGTAACATTAGAATATGAGATATTCACGATTGATAATGTTAATTATAGCTTCGGAGATTTTGCTGTGTCACCTGACGGCAATACTTTATATTTAACTGTTCCCAATACCGGCGAAATCATCGTCTGGTCTCCGGATTAATTGTTTTATCACAGGGGCTTATGGAACCCATCGGCAGACCCCTCTCCGGTGCCCCACACATCCCCTTGTTAAATTAAAAATGGACCCATATCACATAGATATGGGCCTACCGATTAACAAAAATTATATCCTGAAAAAAATTAACAATCCATCCGTAGAACTGCACGGCAGTGCGTCTCAAAGAAACTCCCGATGAATCACGGGTTGAAACGCGCGATAAAAATATCGTCAAGTCCGGCCGAGGTCAGCAATGTCTCGTTGGATTCGTAAAGCCCGAATATGGCTGATTCATTGAAATAGCCTGCCACAACCATCGAATCGTCCGACAGTACTTCGATCCCATATCCTTCATCCCTGAAAGATCCGCCCGCCAGGATATGTATGAAGATAACAAGAGCAACTGGGCTATTGAAGTCTTGAAATGAGGTGTAGAGTTAGTTGAAGTCGAGGTTGAAGATAAAACGGCTGATATAGGTTTCCAAAGCAGGGGAGATGTTTACTTCCTGATTGCACATGGTTCTACGATAGAGGTTGAAGGAAATTAGGTTGTAGATTTGGTCTTCGAAGCTTGCCTGGTTGTCGGGTTTCGAATGCATGTATCCACCCTCTCGCCTTTCCCGTTCGGTTTATACTGGACATTATTTTCATTTCTCGCCTGAATGCAGGTGCCCATTGTATTTTGCGCCGGTTGCATGCTATTCTATATATTCATTCACGTTTCATTTTGGAGGTTTTTGGTATGGCTCTCTCAATCCGCTCAATGCTCATAACTGCATTATTGGTGGTGGTTATTTCCGGATGTTCCGGGCATGACGCTCCATCTGCTCCGAACATCACAGGTGAAACAGGAACTGGTCAAGAATTAACGGACACTGTCCGGGATGGTGCCGTGTTTCAAGGTAACCACTACTGCATGCTTTACAACGTTATAAACATTGATATGTCAGACCCTGACGATGTAAAGATGGAAGTAATTCCGGTACGACTTGGAGAAATCCACCTGAACATTCTGAAGCTTCTGGAAGTTGGCCCGTGTACTGACTGCTTCAAGCTGGTTGGATTTAACCTTATCGAACCTGGTGTTCTGGATGTCGATATCGAAATCACGCACCCGTTCGACAATCTTGATTACTCTGTTTTCGATGTTCGCGGGATCATGATGTTCAACGGATCCCATTTATTCCCCGCATCAGGGATGTCAATTTCAGATCCGGCTCTCGGGGATGGCGCACTCATGAATGCCGATGGTTATACAGCACTTTACAACGGATCGACATTCGGACAGGCCGACGATCTGATGACATATTTCCCCGGCAAATTCTCGACACCAACAATTCCAGACGCGTATTTAAACGGTTACATCCGTCACAACACGGAAATCACACGTAATGCTTTCTTCGCTGGTGATTCGGTCACTCAAACTTACAGGTTAAAGATGCCCACAACCCAGTTCGTACTCGGCTACGCGGTCGACGCTAACTGGTGGACGCCAATTGAAACACCAGTCGATGATCCGCTTACCGATTTCGACCTGGATGCGAATTGCCCCGAGCCGTGGAAACTGAACAATGACATTACTGATATCGGTGACGGGCTTACAACTGACGGTGGGGAGGCCAAACTATCGATATTCGTTTTCGACTGGCAGGGAAAAGAATCGCACGCTGCTCCCGTCATTGAATGTCCGGAATTGTTTGATGGCACAAAGGAGATGGTTTTTAAAGCGGACGGTGACGGATATACTCAATATGACATCACGCTGACAAACGAACTCCTTGCCGATGTCGGTGAGTACCTGTGCCTTGCTAAAGTCGAGGACAATGATAACGCCGGCGCTCCGGACTGGCTTGATCTGAGCGCGTACAGGACTGTAACCCTGACAGTTGTGGAGCAAATGCATCCCCCGATAGCGATGGCTGATTTCGTTCCCGATCCGCCCGTACTGGGTGAAGATGTGACATTTTCGGATGACGGCTCCTACGATCCGGACGGCGGAATTCTGACCAAATTCGAATGGGACTGGGAAAACGACGGTATCTTCGATGAGGAGGGTGCTGAGGTAACACATTCGTGGGACGTCGCGAGTGTTTATTATGTGCAGTACAGGGTCACCGACGATGAAGGTGAGACAAATACGCTTGATGAACCGCTTGAAATATCCTTTGGATTTGTCCCGCCGGTAGCGATAGCCGAATTCGAGGCTCTGGAATTTGCCATTTGTGAACCGGTGTATTTTTACGGTAGCGAGTCTTATGACCCGGATGGCGGTGAAATTGTCAAGTACGAATGGGACTGGGAAAACGACGGCACGTTCGATGATGAAGGCGCCAATTTGCAACACATTTGGTATATCCCCGACACATATGATGTCCAGTTAAGAGTAACCGATGACGAGGGTCAGACTGATATCCTTGACGAACCCCTTCAAGTGAGCCGAGTCCAGTGTGAACCTGTCGCAATCGCGTCGGCTGATAAACTCGAGGTTGGAAAATGGGAACCAATAACATTCACTGGCGAGGATTCACACGATAATGATTGTGACGGTGAGTCAATTGTTAAATGGGAGTGGGACTGGGAAAACGACGGTACGTTCGACGAAACCGGCATGGTCAAATCCCATTCTTACAATGCGTACGGCTACCACGATGTGATGCTTAGGGTAACCGACAACGAGGGCAGTTCGGATACTCTTTCAACAGCATTACAAATAAATGTCATCGAGGATACCTGGGTAAACACTTGGGGAGGAGGAAGTAACGACTACGTTTATGACGCGACAACTGATGGCCTAACCAACATCTATTCGTGTGGAGTATTCAGTGGTACTGGCGTTGATTTTGATCCCGGCGAGGGAGAGTTGTTAAAGGATTCAAATGGTGATGTTGACTCTTATCTGTGCAAGTACAATTCGCAGGGAGAACTTCTCTGGGTCGGGACATGGGGGAGCAGCGGTTACGATCCGGCAAATTCGATTGATTGCGCCTGGGAAGCCGGTGGCAAGTTTATATATGTGACGGGATCATTCACAGGCACAGTTGATTTCGATCCGGGATCATCCGTATACAACAGAACTACTGTCGGAGATACAGACGCTTTTCTCAGCAAATTCGACCTTGACGGCAATCACATCTGGACCACTTCCTGGGGTGGCAACATGTGGACTCATGGCGTCAATGTAACCAGGGTCGTTGACCCGGAGGGTGTTGCGGTATGTGGTGATTTCTACGGCACAACGGAGTTTGATCCTGGCGATGGCTGGTGGGAACGGACGTCCCATGGTGGATGCGATTTCTATTTATCCTGGTTTGACACTGATGGAAATTTCGAATACGGGTGGGCCTGGGGAGGCACACACGATGATTATGCATACGGTCTGGATTGCGATTACGAGGGTTGTGTTTACATGACCGGCACATTTAGGAAATATGTTGATTTCTTCCCCGGGTCGTCCGGTCATAAGTATACGTCAAATGGCGAAGGCGATATCTTCATACTGAAGCGTAAAAAAGTTGGTGATCCCTGGCTATGGAACCACGGCATGGCTGTTATCGGCGGGACCGGCGATGATGTCGGCTATGATCTTTGCATTCAAAGTCTGGATGTTTACGTGACCGGATATTTTGGGGATTCCGTTGATTTTGATGCTTCGGCCGGCGGTAATGATATCAAAATCGCAAATGGGAAACAGGATGCATTTTTAACCAGGTATTCTCTTACTTTGGATTATGACTGGTCTCAGACGTGGGGCAGTAGTGTTTATTCAGCTGATGATGTGGGTTTGGGACTGGGCTTCACTTATGGTGGGATACATGTCACTGGCACATTCGAAAATAACGCCAGCGGGAGTCCGGTCGATTTTGATCCCGGCGCTGGTGTGCATTACCTGACCTCAAACGGCATGCGTGACATCTTTATCAGTAAGTTTTATACGGGTGGTGGCTTTGCCTGGGCATCATCGATAGGCTGCTCGTTCCATGATTACGGGTATTCAATAACAACGCTGGATACCCCAATCGTTTGCGGAAGTTTTCAAGGCAAGCCGGATTTCGATCCGGATCCGTTTGAGGAATACTACAAGGAATCCAACGGCAATTACGACGCATTCATGGTAAAGCTCGACAATGACGGCGGATTGTAAGTCTGAATCCTGTCATTAATTCTTTTTTATTGAGGCTCGATCTCGATAACATAGCCGCTTTCTCCCAAGAGCTGTAACCCGGGGAATGCCTTACAGCGACTGAATCGGTAAACCTACATCTATCTGATGTGGATGCCATGGCATCGGAAATTCTGATTAAAAAACAGACCCATATCACATAGATATGGGCCTACCGATTAACAAAATTTATATCCGTATAACATCACGGCAGTGCGTCTCAACGAGACTCCCGATGAATCATGGATTGAAACGCGCGATAAAAATATCGTCAAGTCCGGCCGAGGTCAGCAATGTCTCGTTGGATTCGTAAAGCCCGAATATGGCTGATTCATTGAAATAGCCTGCCACAACCATCGAATCGTCCGACAGTACTTCGATCCCGAATCCTTCATCCCTATAGGAACCGCCTGCGCTTTTCGTCCAGACAAGTGTTCCGTTGATACTGTACCGCGAAATTAAAATATCGCCCTGCCCAGGGTCCGTCATCCAGTACCTGCCTGTCAGAACAGTAGAGTCGTCCGACAACGTTTTGATTTCAAAGCCATAATCGCTGCTGCTCCCACCCGTACGTTTCGCCCATACGAGCGTTCCGTCCATGTTGAAGCGTGCGATGAAAATATCGACACCCCCCGCGGAAAAAAGCACCGTGTAGTTGGTTTCACCCTTCCCGAATGTGACTGATCCGGTGAACTCACCTGTCACAACAACCGAATTGTCCGAAAGCGCTGTGATTCCATTACCCATAACATAACAGCCCGGGCTGCCCTGGCCGCATTTCACCCATGCGAGTGTTCCGTCCGCGTTGTACCGAGCGATAAAAACGTCAGTGTCGGCATCGGTCGTCGGGAGCACAGTCTCATTTGTTTCACCCTCCCCGAAAATAGCCGGGCCGAAATAATGACCTGTCACTACTGTCGAGTCGTCGGAAAGCACAGTGACTTCGCGCCCCCTGTCAGCGCTGCTACCGCCGCCGCGTTTCGCCCATGCGAGCGTTCCGTCCGGATTATACCTTGCGACGAAAGCATCAGTGTTGCCCGCGGAAGTGATAACAGTCTGATTGGGTTCACCCTGCCCGAATGTTGCTGATTCCCTGAAGGTGCCTGTCACCACTATTGAATCATCCGATAACGTGATGATTCCAAAACCACCATCGTTATCGGACCCACCGGCGCTTGTCACCCATGCGAGTGTTCCACCCGGATTGAAACGAGCGATGTAAACGTCACCTCGTCCGACCGGTGTGAGTGAAGTCTGATTGGGTTCCCCCTGGCCGAAAATAGTAGGAGTGGAATAGAACCAGCCTGTTGCTACAGTCGAGTTGTCCGACAGGGCTGTGATTCCCCAGCCGTAATCGGTGATGCTCCCACCGGCACGTTTCGCCCAGGCGAGAGTTCCATCCGGATTGTAACGCGCGAAGAAAACATCCCTGTGACCGGCGGACGTGAGCACAGTCTGATTGGGTTCGCCCTTCCCAAATATACTCGAGGTCCTGATGTGGCCGGTTATAACAACGGAATCATCCGAAAGTGAAGTGATGGCTGTAGCCTTGTCGAGATCGCTCCCACCGCCACTTTTCGCCCATATTAGATTGCCCTCAGTCGATGTAAATAACACCTGCCAGGCATCGATCTGACCTGAGAATTCATCGACACCCGTGTCGACAACACGTAAGAGGATCGGGGAGTCGTTAATAGTGCCGCCTGAATCATTAAAAATCGTTCCCGTATATTCTGCATAGTTTTCCCCTGCAACCGACTGGGTTAATTCAACAACTCCGTCGAACAGGCCGGGCGCTTCAACCGAGACATTGTTAACAGTTGAAATCCCCTGGTGATCGTACACTGTAACCTGGATCGGTTCGGAGCCGCCGGAATCGGGCCATGAGTCCATCCTGGCAAAAACCTGGCATGCTTCCAGGCAATTTGATTCCATAGGGAAGTCGTTCACCGGGTCGTCCCACGTGTCAATTTCCATCCAGGATGCATCTACCGCATATCCGAATTTCAACGGTCCGGCAGGGACATTCAACCTGGCACGTCGATGGTCTTCTTCTCCTGAACTTATCATACATCGCGGATTTTGCTTTCCAAAAGCAAGGAACGGGTTCAGGGTTGCAGAAAAATCGTCGCCAAACGATGCGATTCCCGGGAAATAAGTAATTATTGGTGTCGCTTCGTTGTAGGGAAAATCCGTTGGATTGAAAAGGGTTGTGTATCCCGATGGATTCATAATCCTGGGATTGGTTCCATCGAAGGAGATTTTCTTTCCGCTGACAGGGAACGTGTAATCGGCATCGGTGATGAAAATAAAGCGCATGTCGAAAATCGTATACTGGGGAAGGTTTGGTAGTGGGTGTTTGAGCTTGATGTCACAAGAGAAGTTGCTTGCGTCGTAGATTTCAAAATCACTGAACCACAAGCAGTCGGGGCATTGTTCGATGAAGGGCAGGATGTTGAGATGCATCGCGACATCCCGGTTCGGTATTACTTCCACCGTCTGGCGATCGGCGGAAATATACACATCGCCAATGTTAAGGAACAGCCGATTGGTTTGGACAGAGACACTTACATCAGGGGGATTTTCATCTGCCGGGGGTAAGGCAGGTGTTCCCCCTCCGGACGAGCAACCGATTAAAACAAGTAACGTTAAAACTGTAAAGCTGATTGGGATTCGGGTTCTCATTCTGAGGACCTCCCATGAAGTGGTATGAAATAATATTCACCTTAAAATTGCATTCATAAATCAGGATTTTTACACACCTTCAATATAAGCTACAGGTTTTCCTTCGTCAATACCGATTTAAGTGTTAATATGGTTGATTTAACCCCCTCCGATAAGTACCATTCTGACCTTATCAGCTCCCGTTCAGGGGTGCGCAATTTTTTGATATCCAGACCGGGTTACCGCATCGGATTTTTTTCACATGGCAAACCATAACAATATAGCCAGAAAACCGGGAATTGCTAAAAGCACTCTGGTTCTCGGTATTATTGTTGGGTTAATCGTTGTGGCTGCCAGTCTGTTTATCATCGGTTGTCACTTGATATGGCCAGGGATCGGGGTAGACGGGTTCTTCCAGTGGGTACTCGAAGCCTGCCTTACAGCCCGGTACAACCGTATCGTGGCAGGGCAACCGGTCTGGCCCTGGACTTTTTGGATATTCTTTTATGGATTCCTTGCGCTCCTGGTCTTTGTCCTTTTAATCGTCCTATACCTTACACTGGGTGAGCGGAAACTTATCGGTTGGTTTCAGATCAGGCAGGGACCGAATCGTGTCGGGCCATGGGGACTCCTGCAGCCGTTTGCCGACATGGTCAAGCTTCTCATCAAGGAAGATATCGTTCCGTACAAAGCCGACCATGCGCTTCATCTCCTTGCACCGCTAATAATTTTCGTCCCGACACTGCTCGCGTTTGTCGCGATCCCATTTGCGTCGGGAACGGTTGAACTCAGGCAGGAAATTGTCTCGCCTACATTCGACAGTATGCTTGTCGAGTGGATCGGTGCGGAGGATTTCGAAGCACGCGGGTTCGATTCAATCGGGTTCGTTGAAGCTTCGGTCATGATCGAAGAGGAACAGGGCAACCATAAGATATGGTGGGTCGACCGTGAACTGGATCACGAGCCGGTGTTCATTCCTACCGACGAGTATGGAATGGATCCAGACAACCGCTTCAGGAATGCGAGTCCGATCAGGCTCTTTGTTAAACCTGAAACCCCTGGACAAGGCGAACCCGAGGAAAGGACTTACTGGACAATTTACGACTATGAAACGAGCGGCAGGGCCTACGATATTCTTGAGATGGACTGGGGCGGATCGGGCGACCATGACAGGATCATAGAAATCGGTTTGCAGGGTGGTTTAATCGATAGCGTTGAAAAGGAAATGGTCAGGATCCTGGAAACAACAGGTCCCGACATACCAACGGACGAGCAATATGACTTCGCCGGTATTCCTCCCAAGCGATATTTTGAAAACCTGTGGGGGAATTATGGTGACGCGATCGGGATCAACAGCCGTTCATTCGATGCAGCCAGCATGGTCCCGGCATTTGCGCGGCCCAGTGGAGTTGGAGCTGTGTCCCGGGATGTGTATACCCCGGACTGGGAATACTCCTGCTGGATGCATCGCAACGTCGATCTTGATGAAGGGAAAGCAAGCCTGATTTTCGCGGCCGAAGAATTCGATATTGAAAACGATGACTGGTCCACGGCAGAGGGCGCTGTAAGTATCCAGCGAATTCCCGGCGGCGGCTATAAGGTTATGACATCGGGTGGGAATTCAGCGACCCTTTCCATTGCTGGAGATAAAATCGATGTACTGATCGGCGATGAACCTGTCACTCTAAAATTAAAGGACAGCCAGCTCTACACCGTTTACGTGATGGGTAAAGACCTTGGGGTTGGGATTGTCTACATCCTGGCTGTGACCTCGATCGCCGTACTCGGCATATTCATGGCGGGATTCGGCTCGAATAACAAGTGGAGCATGTACGGCGCGATACGGTCGGCCGCCCAGATGATTTCATATGAGATCCCGATGGTGCTCGCGATACTCGGTCCGGTTCTCATGACCGGAAGCCTTTCGACTGTAGCCCTGGTCGAAAGCCAGAGAAATACATGGTTCGTCATCCCGCAGTTTCTTGCATTCTTTGTTTTCCTGGTGGCAATGACAAGCGAAGTCAACCGTGCTCCATTCGATCTTCCCGAAGCCGAATCGGAACTCGTGGCGGGATTCCATACCGAGTATTCCGGGCTTAAATTCGGTTTCTTCTTCCTTGCTGAATACGCGAACATGTTCCTCGCCGCCACAATAATGACCGTACTGTTTTTCGGTGGATGGAAGGGGCCGTTCGAGATACCGTTTATCGGTGAATTCGCATCGAGCTTTATCTGGTTTACTATGAAAAGTGTTTTCTGGCTTGCGGTATTCATCTGGTTCAGGGCGACTTTCCCGAGGTTCCGGATCGACCACATGATGGATTACGCCTGGAAGGTCCTCCTTCCCATTGCAATGGTAAATGTCATTATCACCGCTTACTTCACGTTCTCAGACTGGAATTTCATGATCTGGAAGGAAAATAACTGGAGGATTTATGATTCGTACATCCTGCCGTTATTTGTCAATACTTATACTAACCTGTACGCAATTCCGATTATCGTAATCGTCCTGGGCCTCCTGATATGGGATACCTGGGGTCGGTACAATGATTTGAAGAGGGAAGCGTTAAAGAAGAAATCCGATTAGTGCTGGAAAATGTCCTGCCTGATTTGATATAGAAATAATGCCGACAAATAAACCGAATGAATCGTTTGCCAGGTGGATTTCCAAAGTTGCGATGCCGCTCTGGGGAATTCGTGCCGGCCTGTATATTACCGCCCAGCACCTGTTCCGTAAGAAAATTACGGTCCAGTATCCCGAGCAGCGTCTGGAGATAGATCCATCATACCGCGCGAAGATTTCTCTTCTGATTGAGCCGGGCAGTCACGCCGATATCTGCATAAGCTGTAAACAGTGTGAAAATATCTGCCCGGTTGGTTGCATAACGATCATTCCGAAAGTCGACGAGAATAAAAAACGCCATGTCGGCACTTTCGATATCGATTTGTCAAGATGCCTTTTCTGTGGAATGTGCGAGGAAATTTGTCCTGAAAATTGCATCGTTCTCGACGAAGTGTTTGATTATTCTTCATACTCCCGCGACGGGCTGTATCTCACAGTCAGTGGGCTGACGCGGGATGCATCCGAGGATGAATGGCGTGCGATGGTCGAGGTGAAGGAAGCCAAGAAACGGGAAGCCGAAGCGAAGAAAAGGGCACGAGAAGAAGCTAAGAAAAAGCAGGAAGAAGAAGATGCGAGGAATAAAACTGAAGAAGGAGAGCAGAGTACAGAGTAATGGGCACAGGCGCAGAACAACCTGATGTTTGGACGTACTTTAAGTGGCTATGGCTTAACGGTTTCGGTCTGGCGCAGCCGCACTGGTGGTTTTTCATCCTCTCGTTCGTGATTATCGCAAGCGGTATCGGGACAGTAATCGCGAGAAACCTCCTTCATGCTGCGATGTTCCTCGCACTATGCTGCATCGGAATTGCAGGAATTTTTATTCTCCTGAATGCTGAATTCCTCGCTGCAGTCCAGGTTCTTGTATACGTGGGCGGCATCGTTACCTTGATTATTTTCGCGATCATGTTGTCGGAAAGCATCACCGGCAAAAAAGCGGTTACACATAATAAGCAAAGTATTACAGCGCTGGGTATATCGATCATGATGGGAATTGTCATGATCGTCATTCTTTTTTACAACCAGGACGGATATTTTGTCGGACTTGAACGGTGGGCGCTAACGGCGGACCGAAACCCGTTTCCAAATGTCAGTAACGCCCAGATGATCGGCCGCAGCCTGATGTCCACCTACACCCTCATATTCTGGATCGCGAGCATCATCCTGACGATCGCGATGATCGGCGCCCTGATCCTCGCGAAAGCTGAGGATGAGACCGATATAGCGGAACTTGATAAAAATTTTGATTCAGTGGAAGAATCCAGTGGACTGGAGGTAAACGAATGAGCCCCGCAGATCCTCCGATTCATTTCTATATTTACCTTGCCACTATTCTATTTGTAATCGGGATTTTCGGGTGCCTGGCAAGACGCAACGCGATCGCGATCCTTATGTCTCTCGAGCTTATGTTCAACGCGTGCAATATCGTGCTTGTCGCGTTCTGCCAGAGACATGGGGTTACGTATACGTTGCAGGCTTTTTCAAGGGCACAGGATATCGAGAGCCCTGTGGGTCAGATTTATGCAATTTTCGTAATCATTATCGCTGCCGCGGAAGCGGCTGTGGGACTTGCGCTTGCGATAGCGGCATACAGGCATTACAAGTCGATTAATATGGATAATATAAATCTGCTGAAGTGGTGATAGAGCGGAATATTAAAGATTGTTGGTCGGTTACAGGCAATATCGAAGCCAGTCCCCATTTTTCTGACCGGCAGACAATAACGAAATGTTCAATGCACTGTTAACAAATCCGGAAACTCTCGCGCACTGGATCATCATCCTGCCTTTCATGAGTTTCGTGTTTATCGTCCTGAAACTAACTGTAAACATTGACAGGACGTTTAATAAACCGAAGGCTCTACCAAAAGAACCGGTTGTTGGGAAACTTCCGCGTCGTGGCTGGACCAGCTTCCTGCCGGGAATATTCCTGGTACTTATCGCGTTCGTCTTGCTTGCATATAAAACAGGAAACCTAAGTTTAGCAGTGGTTCCTGATACTTTGAGCAACCCACTCAATACACTTGCGGATTCCCTTTTTGAACTACGCCACTGGCTCATTTTCGGAATTCCTGTCCTGTATATTATCGCTTTCCCGGCAAACTCCAGGCGATGGGTCCAGAAAGCCTCGCCATACATCTCGGTAGGGGCAATGGCACTCGGTACCATTATCGCGACTTCCCTCTGGTTAAAAGCCATGCGGTTCGGGTTACCGGCGGATGCAACCGATCCAAATCTATGGAAAGAGCCGTTTTACTACACCTGGTTCGCATTTGGCGACTGGAAAGTAAATATCGGTATCAGCCTTGATGGATTCAGCATATTCGCGGTATGGATGGTCACGGTTGTGGCCGGATGTATCCAGTGGTTCTCAATCGGCTACATGTGGGACGATGAGTACGGTCGAAAACATTACGCGCGGTATTTCGCCGAGCATTCCCTTTTCGCTACAGGAATGCTCATGGTCGTGCTCTCAAATGACATACTTTCCTTCCTGATCGGATGGGAGGTCATGGGCTTATGTTCCTACCTGTTGATTGGATTTTTTACCTTCAAACCGAGTGCGAACGCAGCCCAGGTCAAGGCATTTATCACCACCAGGATCGGCGATGTGGGATTCATGCTCGGGATTTTCCTGGTCGGCCTGATGTATACATACACCGGGAATCCGATTAGTTTTGAATTCGATTCGATCAGGGAAGTTGTCGGGAAATACGACTGGTGGGCGGTTGACATGGGATGGCTTCCCACAGCCGCGGCACTCCTGATTTTCCTGGGCGCTGTTGGTAAATCCGCCCAATTCCCGCTGCATGTTTGGCTTCCCGATGCAATGGAAGGCCCGACCCCGGTCAGCGCATTAATCCATGCCGCCACAATGGTCGCTGCCGGTGTTTTTCTTGTCGCGCGATTTTTCTGGCTTTTCGAGCTCAGCACAACCGCGATGATGACGGTCGCGATTATCGGGGCCATCACTGCATTCGGAGCCGCGACAATCGGTCTGGTCCAGTACGATATAAAACGCATTCTCGCGTACTCGACAATCAGCCAGCTTGGATACATGATGATCGGACTCGGGGTAGGATCGGTAAGCGCGGGCGTTTTCCATCTCCTGACCCATGCGTATTTCAAAGCCCTCCTGTTTCTTGGTGCGGGCGCTGTGATTTACGGATGCAGGCATATCCAGGACATCCGCTACATGGGCGGTCTGTCCAAAAAGATGCCGATCACCTATTTCACGTTCCTTGCGGGAACTCTGGCTCTTGCCGGGATATTCCCATTTGCGGGATTCTGGTCGAAGGACGAAATTCTCGCCAGCGCGTTCAATCTTGCCCGGAATGGTTACACAAGAATTACGGAATTCGGCGGTGTACAGGTAATCGAACCCCATCCGGCACTATATCTTATTTGGATTCTTGGTATAGCGGGGGCTTTCCTTACAGCGTTCTACATGTTCAGGCTGATAAGCTATACATTCCTGGGTGGCCCGAAAAAAGACTATGCATACCGGGGAAAGCAGAGTCCCGACTACGGCCATCATGCGCAAGGTGAAAAAGATACGGAAATCTATAAAGCCTGGGACGTCCCGCCAGGTCCGTTTGAAGAGGAAGAACATCAACACGGACCGGTATCGCCAAGGGAAGTTCCGAAGAGCATGTGGATTCCCCTGGTAGTCCTGGCAGTATTTGGAACTGTCTATGGGTTTACAGGCACCCCATTTTTCGGTGAGAAGGGCAACCTGATCGCGTCGTATCTGAATTACGGCCATGCGCACCATCCGGAAGTCAACGGATTGCTTATCGGATTAATGGTGTTCTCGCTCGCGGTCGCGCTCGGGGGAGTCGTGTACGGGCTTTACATCAACGGAACCGAGGTTGGGATCGCAACAAAGGAAAAATGGAAAGCAAGGTTCCCCGGACTTTACCGTGCAGTCTACAACAAGTATTACTTCGATGAATTTTACGAGGAATACATTATCCAGCCGGTCCTTATGCTCTGCCAGTTTGCAAGGATCATCGATACATACATCGTGGATGGAATCGTCAATGCCGCCGGCTGGCTTACATACCAGTTTGCCATGTTACATGGCTGGTTCGATAACGCCGTTATCGACGGAATAGTTAACGGTGTTGCCTGGATTGTTAATTACTTCAGCCAATTTCTCAAACCGATCCAGTCGGGCTTCGTACAGAATTACATGATGGTGATAGTCATCTTTATCCTGTTCTACCTCCTGACGTTGTTTGTAACGTAGGAAGTTGGCGGGAATTAAAATATCAGGCTTGAATATCGGGATAAAATGGAATCATGAACGATCACGACAAAAGTCAAATCCCTGCCGATGAAGGCGTCTTCGAGATGCCGCGCACAGCAGGGGACTTAAAACGAGAACTGAAACACGGGACAATATCAAGTATTGCCTGGGTGCTTTGGATTATTGTTACTTTCCTCGTACTTTACGGGATTTACGAACTGGCCTCTAAAAGCGGCCTGTTGGTAAAAATCCCATTCCTGGGAATTGACAAGCACCTGGGATACCTTATAAATCCCGAATCGACAGAATATTCCCGAATGCTGAGCCTGATTATTTTCCTCCCGCTACTTGGCATCGTTTTCAACATGATAGCTCCTCAGGATGGCAGATTCTTCATCAGAACCAACTCACTGGTCTATGCACTTATCCCACTCGGCCTGGTGTCGTACATGCTGTTCGGCTATACGCTTGCTCAAACTCCCGGCGGCAGGGATATCTATGTAGATCAGCTGGGAAATCACTTAACAATCGACTCTGACGGCTTCAAGTCTCCAATCCTTAAGGAGGGGGAAGCGGAATGGACTTATGCTCTTGTCAACGATGTGCAGATGATAGAAACAGATGAGGATGAATTTGAGTCGATCAAGGCAAGGCTTGTAAAGATTTATTTCTACGATCGTTCTTTAAACGGGATGCAATTCGAAGAGCTGCGGCCGTGGGTTAGTGTCACCGACCGACCTGCTACTCAAATTGGTGAAGCGGAATACACGATAGCCAAGTTCAACTACCACCTTGGCGTCGATGGCATCAGTTTCCCGCTTATAATTCTGACTGCCCTGTTGAGTGTCCTGTCAATAATCGCATCGTTCAGCATAACCATGCGGTTGAAGGAATACATGAGCTGGTTCCTTCTCATGATGGTCGGTATGTTCGGGACCTTTACAGCGCTTGATTACCTCCTTTTCTACGTATTCTGGGAGCTGATCCTGGTCCCGATGTATTTCCTGATAGCCATATGGGGTGGTCCGAGGAAGGAATACGCTGCACTCAAGTTCTTCCTGTTTACCCTTTTCGGATCGCTTTTCCTCCTGATCGGGATTATCGTGCTCTATTTTGTCACCGGGCAGCAGACCTTTGATATTATCCAGCTTCAGCAGCTTGCGCCCCAGTACCTTGGAAAAGCATCAGCATATGGAACGCAGGTATTACTGTTCGGCTGCTTCTTCCTCAGTTTCGCGATCAAAGTCCCGATCTTCCCGTTCCATACATGGCTTCCCGACGCGCATGTCGAGGCCCCCACAGCGGTCAGTGTGATCCTTGCCGGGGTCTTGCTGAAAATGGGTACTTACGGGTTTTTCCGGATGAGTTTTCCGACTTTCCCGGAGGCCACCTATAATCTCGCACCCGCTCTGGGTGTCCTGGCGGTAATAAATATTGTCTACGGCTCGATGGTTGCGATGGCGCAGACCGACCTGAAAAAACTTGTCGCGTATTCATCCATCGGCCATATGGGATTTGCCCTTCTTGGAATGGCCGCGCTGAATAAATATGGATTCACCGCTGCGCAACTGCAGATCGTTAACCATGGAATTATTTCAGGAAGCCTGTTCCTTCTGGTCGGCGTATTGTACGACCGAGCCCATACCAGGGACCTCAACGCATTCGGAGGGCTTCTCCCACAGATGCGGATGTATGGAATCATAATGGTGATAGCCAGCATGGCGAACCTCGGCCTTCCCGGGCTTGCCGGATTCTGGGGTGAGTTTATCAGCTTGCTCGCCGCCATAAATCAGACGGAATTCAGAACTGCTAACAACCTTAGTTTCTTCGGTATACTGGCGCCAATCGCCCTGATTGGTATCATCATCACGGCTGGATACATGCTGATAATGATCCGGAAAATTTTCATGGGGCCGGTGAACGAAAAGTGGAACTGGCTGCCCGATATTGATGGCCGTGAGCTGATAGCGGTACTACCTTTGATAGCCTTGATGATTTACATAGGCGTCTTCCCGAATCCGTTGATATCATTGTTTGAAACCAGTGTCCTTGAACTGGTGAACCAGATTCGTTTTGATGCCGGAGTTTTACCGTCAACCTTCTAGTGATGAGTACCTGGCAATCAATATTTTATTAAACGGGATTTTTCAATTAAATTTTTACGGCTATAGGATAAGATAAAGGACTGTAATTACAAAAAGCATTGCCCGCTACTGGATGCTTTGACCATGCACATTATCCGTCTGCCAGACACTCCAGCCTTAAAAGTTTCTCAGGAATATGTTCTATCTGGCCGAAGATTATGTTATACTTCATTAGCTAATACCGTAGCAGGAGTCAAAATTACTCCTGTTTTGTGGATATTAAGAATGACTAAATCGCATAAAGCGCCAGAGGCGTTTTAGGTGGAGGTTACCCATGCGAAACCACTTAAGCTGGCTCATCGTAGTTGCCCTATTAACCTGTTTCTTCATCAGTTGTAACGGTGGGGACAGTAACGACGGGGTAGGTCTTGGCGGATCTGATCCGACGATTGTACAACTCACTCTTGGAAATATCCCTATCCAGGTGGAGAAGACGCATAATATACCGCTGTCGCTGATCAGGACTATGCGATTCGAACTCAGCCGCCCTGTAACAATGCAAAGCCTTGCCCAGTTATTCAATTTCGTTATCTACATTACCAACACGGATACTGGTCAGCTTTTCAGAATTTCAGAGTGCAACCTGGACGAAAACGGGGAGCTTGTATGGATAGGAGGTTCAAATCGGATCATCGAGTACAGGCTGGATCACCCAATGGACAGGATATTGGCTGGAGGGCAGGTACATTATCTTGGGCAAGCCGGTAATACCTTGAAAGTGGAAGTTGTATTTTTTATGGCACAAGCGTCGGATGGGAACCAAATTACCTATACCGATGATACATTCTACATTGTTTGGACAGATAGTCACCAGAATTAATAAATCAGAAACCCTCAGGGTGACTTGACAGCAGGGCTGCCCTGTGGTTCATTTTTAATGAGGGTCGAATCCCCGGTTTGATTATTGCAGGGGGAAATTTTCTATCGATAAACTTTTCGGAACCGCTCAAAACCAAACCGGTTCGATAGATTTTGTGTCTGATATTGTACCGGTTAAAAATTCCCTCAAATTCTACATTCTCCTTGTTTTCATATTTCGGAGGTCTCCTGATGTTTCACAAAATCGTAAAATCGCAGCAAGGTTTCACAATTGTCGAACTCCTCACAGTGCTTGTCATCATCTCGGTGCTAACGACTATAAGCATTGTAGCTTATGGCGGAGCGAAACACCGTGCCAGGCTGGCACGGATCAAAACGAATGTGGGAGAGATCGCCATCGCTCTCGATAATTACCAGATGGACAAGAACGGTAAATATCCTGCCCTGACCGTTTACCATAACACCCTGCCACCCACCGATCCCCCCCGTTTATTTGGTTACACCACGACTCCAAATCCACCATCCGATCCGATTCCCGGGATCCCCGTTACAGTTAAACGCCTGGGGAATGCAATTATCGGCGGCGGTCCACCCCTTGCGGATACCGGTAACCCGCTTCAGGATGATTTTTACAGGGATACGAATCCACTTGATGTTTCATTTTTTCGAAACAGGCAGCAGGAAGTGCAGTGGGGTGGAGACCCTGATGATTTTACCGGGGCGATGCATCCGGTCGATCAGCTCGCACGTAACGGCCAGCTCAATGCATACCCACACAATCCGCTCGCTGGTCCCGGTATCCCAATGGTGAATATCGCTCACATGCTCTATGAATACGATACCCAGACAAATGATTTCTCATTTGTTGAGTTCACTGTCGCAGCGGTAGGTGAAACTCGAATGGGGTTGTGTGCCGCACGTCCTGTCGCGGGAGGTTTTTACGAACCGATCGATATTATCTGGAATGAGGAAACTTACCCTCAGGGTAATTTTGCCTATATCCCCATGGAGTTCACGAGCGAACAGGGAACCTACTGCTCGGGTTACTGGATAATCAGCTACGGGGACCTTTCGACTCTCGAAAACAGCGACTATAACAAGTTCGCGTTGAATAAGGATTTATATGAGTACGACAGCAACTATACCAACTGGCCGAATTTACCCTGGCCATATGGCGATGGTATCGCGTCGACTCCGCCTGCTCTGAATTCAGTAGAATATGAAATCAAGCGGTTAGTCCAGGGAGCGCTCGAAATCAGGGCAACAATTTTTGAGGACCAGTTAAGGGAATCCTTTTTTTAAACGGAGTCCTGATTTGAACGAAATTCAAGCAGGCGTGTATGCCTGCTTTTTTATATGCCGGGCATGGTTTGTATCCTGGAAGTGAAAGATTTCTGAATGCCAGTGCGAGCGGCAACCGTTAGCCAAAGGCAGGCGAGAAGGTGTTTGAAAGAAGTCGGAGCCGTCGAACAGGAATCGGACAAAAGGTAGTCAAAGGGGCCATTCTCATATTGCTGTGACAAGCATTCATTCTAACTTGTTGAATCAACAATTTTATGCTACCGTATATAATTAGTCTCAAGATTATGAATCGGCAAGATAATTGGTAAAGGTGTTCTTGTATCTATACCAGTGCATTAGGGTTTTTCCAGCTTCAAAATTTATCAGTAAAATAATTAATGTAGCAAATAAACAATAAATTCCGCTATTGCGGCAAATTCATTGTCAATGCGCTATGGCATTTCTATATATAAAATGAATTAATGTCAAAGGAGGCAACAGTATGAATCGATGGACAGTTCTTTTCGCGGCGATCATGTTCAGTATGTTCGTTGCGATAGGATGTTCTGGTGGCGGCGGAAGTCCTGTGGCGCCGTCTGCCGGACCGGAAATTACATCCGGATCAGACAATTCAGGACAAATACAAAATCCAAACACATCATTACTCGGTTATTTCGATGTCTATCTCGATGTCGGAAACCAGACAATGGAGGTGGTTGAGGATCGTACGGCTGCTTATACAATCAACATCGTTCCGTTTCTCAACCAGATGGCCAGCCCTCAGTACGGAATTTCACTGGGTAATATTGATTTCGATGATACCGATCCGTCAAATTTACTCGTCGACGTCGAATTCAAGTGGTACCATCCGTTCCCGACAATCCCGCAGTACAAGGTCTATGACTTCATGGGCGTCATCATCAGCAATGGCGATATGACACTTGGTTATCATAACCTTAGAGTAGGGAATTATGGCAGCGACACCTTCATGACCAATGCGGATGGTTATACCCGCTGGTTCAACCCGTCGGAGTTTACCACCGAGCAAATCTTCGGATGGGCGCCTGGTGGAATTCAGAACCTGAAAGGTTCCGCCAGATTAAATCCGTTCAAAGCCTACGGCAGAGGGCTCCATGCCAATGGTTCGCTCTGGGATTGGCTTGAGGGAACTAACTACGACGGTGTGTTCCAGCCCGGTGATGACCGACTTATGTCACTCGAGTTCCCGATGCCAACTGACGGGCTTGTGTTCGGTTATGCCGCGGTCTGCTGCTGGGAAGAGCAGGGAGCGGGTCCGTACACACCGTACCATCGCGACGAGCCGATTGCTTTCAGGGTCACAGTGGAAGATAACGTTTACTACGATGGTGCTAGTTCAGGTGGTGACCTGATTGCCGACATCGATATCTGGGCCTGGGGTGATCAGCCAGTTGAGGTTCAGGTCGAATCGACAGTTCTCTCCGGTATAGAAACCGCCGCACCGACCGGCGGTGGCGGTGCCAACTGGTCAACATACTCGATTGATGTTACTAGTAAACCGATTACTTCGAACGATGGCCACGAAATGTGGGTTATCGCCGAATGCGACGGAGACTACATTAACGTCAGTGGTGTTCCTGCACCTCCAAGCTCCGAACCTTTGACTGCGTTCTACAGGGTTCCGTTGTTTATCGCGACAGAGCCGTACAACATCTGCCCGATAATCGACAGCGGTGTTGATGGTAACGCTACACCATCAAAAGTTGCCCTGGAGACTTATTCAATTGTCGCACACGATCTTGATCCTCTTGACACACTCACTTACTCATGGACCGTTACTGACAATTCCTCAGGTCTGCCCGCTCCGGGCTATGATGGAGTACCCGGCGATGGCGCTGGTAACCTTGATGTAGATTGGTTGGCACTGGGTGTTGGAATCGGTGACACCTTCGACGTTGACTGCGATGCCGATGATGGAATGTGTGCAACTCCGGCAGATACACTTTTGGCAACAATTTCCAACGCCGATCCGATCTGCGATCTCATAGTTGTAACTTCCATGCCTCACGTGGGCAAGGGTTGGATCGAGTTCGATGCGTCCGGTTCTTCCGACCCCGACGGTGACCCGCTCACTTTCGAGTGGGATTTCGATGATGACGGCACCTTTGGTGATCCTTATGATTCAGGCACGGACGATAATCCAACGAAGAACTGGGATTCGGATTATGTGGGCCAGGTCTGCGTGAAGGTTACTGATGGCCTCGGCGGGGAAGCGATATGCTGCGAAGATGTAGATATCACAGCGCTGATGGAAATTAACGTGGTCGGAGACCCCAACAAAACCATCTTGGGCACTGGGAAGGATATCGCTATCGATCCAACTTCGGACCGGGTCGCGATCAACTATGCCGGGTCAACCACCTGGCGAAGGTACACAAATAACTACGGGACCGTCGCCACTTATGGTGGTGGCTGGAGAAGTTCGTACTGGGACTGGCAGTCGTGGGGCTGCATGTATGGTGGTGACCTCTTTGGGTCCGGCCACTACCCTGTCTGGTCATGGAGAAATTGGTCTGGCGGGAGCTACGGCGGTTGGTGGTTTGGAAGTGACTTTAATGGCATGAAAGATGAATGTAACCTCCAGAACACGAATCATGTCTGGGGAATATTCGATATGAACCCCAGCCGTGCCTATTTCCTCCGGTCCACCGCCATAAATAACTACTCGTTCCCTTACAGCGTGAGTGGAGGCTGGTACAACGGCACGGGTAATAACGGCGTGGTCATGGCTAATATCATTGGGATAGATATGAAAGTCTATACCAGCGGATACCAGATGTATTTCCTGGAGGATTTACCTGCCTCTAACACTGCTGTTGTAGAAAGGTACAATCTTGCGAGCACGCCGACTCATCAAATCTCGTTTGGTGAGGACTTCCTCTATGACGCGCTCGACATCACCGTTGACTCGGATGATTACATCTATGTCCTGGAAGAGGACTCCAACGGCGATCCCGTGATCTGGGCTTTCGATGACAGCGGCATTCTGGTTGGCACAAGCGAAGCGTTGACAGCTACCGAGATTTCGGGTGATCCGCTCAGGATCGACGCCTTCCTGTCCTCGGATCCCGACGAGGTGCACGTGCTTCACACCGGCGGTGTCACCGAGTTCGCTATGCAATAGCGACAGGGCTTTTTAATTTAGATCCTTTCCCCCCGATTCGTCGGGGGGTTTTTTGTGTGCCGGGCATGGTTTGTATTCTGGAAGTGTGTTGAATCTAAGAGCAATATCGTTAAACAAAAATTGATTGGACATATTTAACATTGATGTACGTCGGCAAGCACGTTAGACCCGAAATTTTTCAAGGCGTGCGGGATGGAGATGTCTCACTCAGCTTGCCAACGCAACGCGTTTAGTGTCGTTATTTAGATGAAGAAAAATTGGTTGGACATTTTTAGCATTGAGGGGGACACCTGATTTTGCCTCAGGGGGTTAGTAAAGGCTGGTGGGTAATACAAGAGGCAAAACCAGGTGTCCCCGATCTTGAAATGATCCATCGGCAAGGTAAAAATTGAAAGCTTCAGGCCTGATTTTGGTATACAATGGATGGAATCCCGAACACCTGGATTTCGGGAGTAAAAAATATGTCATACCTGATACTTATCGTTGAGGATGAAAAGGACCTGGTGAAATCGCTTGAGTATAATCTCAGGAAGGAAGGTTACCAGACCCGTATCGCTTATGATGGGCAATCTGCAATTGAACATGCCGGTAAAAGCCCCCACCCGGACCTTATTCTTCTTGATTTAATGCTCCCGGATATTTCCGGTACCGAAGTCTGCAGGCAGCTCAAGGGAGATGAGGCTACGAAACATATTCCGGTTATTATGGTTACCGCAAAGGGGAGTGAAATCGACAGGGTGGTCGGGTTTGAACTTGGTGTGGATGATTATGTGATCAAACCGTTCAATGTAAGGGAGTTACTTTTGAGAGTAAGGGCGGTACTCAGGCGCACCGGCATGACTTTTGGAGAAATTTCAAGCGGTACATATGGTTCACTGAGAATCGATGTCCCCGCGCACAGGGTCTGGGTTGAAGATGCTGAGATTAAACTCACCGCGCTGGAATTCAAACTTCTGGATACCCTGGTTGCACGGAGGGGACGCGTTCAATCGCGTGAAATGCTTCTCGGAGAAGCCTGGGGAATCGATTCTGATATTAACACCCGAACCGTGGATACCCATATTAAACGCCTGAGGGAAAAACTCGGCGTGTCGGGGATATGTATCGAGACAGTAAGAGGGGTTGGGTATCGCTTCCAGCAGGATGTGGAGGAAAATGACTAGCAGGCTGAGTATACGTGCGAGGCTTTTCGTTATTTCGATCACAATAATTCTGGTTATTGGCTTAATTGGCGGCACCTGGCTTGTGAGTAATCTCCGTACGTGGCTGGAATCGCGAATTGAAACCGAACTTATTCAAACCGCGAATGTTTTTTCCGAAGTTCTGAATAACACGTCAAAAGAAATGATCGTTGGTGAAATTGATTCTATAACCGACCGCCTGGGTCGGGAATCGGCAGTCAGGTTCACGGTAATCAACGAAGATGGGACAGTCCTTGGGGATTCGGAAATAGAAACGAGCGAGATCGGTACGATGGAAAATCATGGCGACCGCCCAGAAGTCATCGCCGCGATGGATTCCGGCCTTGGGATTTTGAGAAGATACAGCCTTACCCTGGATGCGCGGATGCTTTATATCGCCGTTCCGTTCCGGAATGAAGGCCGGAGCGGGGTAGTGCGAGTTGCCATGCCGTTGAGCGAGATCGATATTGCGGTGGGAAGAATCCGCTGGACGATCATGGTCGCGGGATTGATAGGCCTGGTATTAGCGGCCATCATGAGCGGTATCGCATCGAATTACATGTCTTCAACACTGAGATCGCTAATCGAATATGCCCGCGGGGTGAGTGAAAGGGCACACCGTCCGAGACCTGAACTGTATCAGCACGATGAAATCGGTAAAATCGCGGGTTCAATCAATAAAATGGCCGAAGATCTCGAATTGGCTTTCAGTGAACTCGCTAAAGAACGTAACCAGCTTCATACCGTGCTTGAGAGCATGAATGAAGGGGTACTTGCTGTGGATGAAGACCAGAAAGTGACCCTCGTTAATTCCGCAGCCATAAAGATACTGGAACTGACCGATTCGGTCGCGGGAAAAAGCCTGATCGATATTCTCAGGGCACCTGCCTTGTTTGAAGCGATTTCAAACCATCGTGAAGGCAGTCAAATTTCAACGGAGTTCGATCTGCCCGGTTACGGAACCCCGCGAATCCTGGCGGCGATAACACCTATGGAGACTATTGGCGGGTGGTTAATTGTCATGCGGGACGTAACCGAAATCCGTAAACTTGAGACCGCGCGGAGGGATTTTTACGCGAACGCGTCCCACGAACTGAGGACGCCCGTGGGGATTATCCACGCGAATATCGAGACACTTCTGAATGGCGCGATGGATGACGAGAAAATTTCACGCGAGTTCCTTGATGGAATTTACCGGGGCTCCCTGCGCCTGGCCAACCTTCTGAATGATCTACTGCAAATTTCTCGGATTGAAGAAGGGAAATATGAACTCGAACTCGTTTCTGTTCAGATCGATAATGCAGTACAACGCTCTTTGGAAGCCATTTCCCAACTGGCGGAAACTAAAAATATTTCCATAACAAATAATGTTACAGACGAAATCGATGCAATAGCCGATTCAAATGCACTTGACGAAATCCTTGTTAATCTCCTTGAGAATGCGATCAAGTACACCCCGGCAAGCGGCAAAGTTGTGATCCGGGCGATGCAGGAGAACGATCGTGTTCTTATTCGGGTAGAAGATAACGGACCGGGGATAACACCGGTCCACCGTATACGGATATTCGAAAGATTCTACCGTGTCGATCCTGGCAGGTCTCGCGAGATGGGCGGTACGGGACTTGGCCTCGCGATTGTGAAACACCTTGTGAATGCGATGCGTGGGGAAGTCTGGATGGAACCGGCTCCTGTGGGCGGGTCGGTATTCGTAGTTTCACTCGGCATTACGAAGAAGGTCTGAGACTAATACCATTTTCAGGTGCGCCGGCAATACTGTCGGCCACCAAAAAAAAAGGGCCACAGGAATGTGGGCGCACCGGAAATATATTTTATTTTAAGCTTTGACAGCACCTTGCCGGTTTTTTCTGAAAAATATATCAACATGCCATTTAATCCGCGGTAGCGATGTTTTTTCATATCGCTGAATTTTCCGCTTAAGCGCCTGTCTATTTTTATTTTTTCAGCATATTTCAAACTGCCGGATACCAGTAAAAACACAGAAATTCCCGCCATTACGGATATTAAAA
>CBDURU010000002.1:0-117330 GCA_965369865.1 uncultured bacterium
TCCCCTTACAGTGACGACCCCGGGGACACCTGCTTTTCGACGGGCGAAAAGAGATTTCCCCTGTATATTTTGACGGGCGAAAAGAGATTTCCCCTTTCAGTAACGACCCCGGGGACATGTCTTTTTTCTCCAGTTACGCCGTTGAATCATGCTAAGTGGTGATTAGGGAAAAAAGCACGTGTCCCCTTACAGTGACGACCCCGGGGACACCTGCTTTTCGACGGGCGAAAAGAGATGTCCCCGTGGGATTTATACAATTTCAAGTTGAATTGGTCTGAGAACCGGGCTACAGAATTTAAGACCATCAGTCGCTTTCGTACCTATCCAAATCTGGCATCTGGAATTTTTGCCCAATCAGGTTCGCGAGATCGGGCACACTGGTAACCTCAAGGCTGTAATTTACCCTGACACTTGGTTTATTGAAAATTATAAGTCTTCGAAGGTCGATCGGGGTGCCAATCACGACAACATCGCAGTCAACAGCATTGATGGTGTCCTCAAGGTCCTTAATCTGCTGACCGGAATATCCCATCGCCGGAAGAAGTTGTCCGATGTCCGGGTACTTCTCGAAAGTCGCCTTCAGGCTTCCCTTAAGGTAAGGCCTTGGATCGACCAGCTCAGCGACACCGGCAGCCTTAGCGGCAACCGTCCCCGCCCCGAATTTCATTCCGCCATGTGTGCAGGTCGGGCCATCCTCTACGATCAACGCGCGTTTCCCCTCAATCAATTCAGGGTCCTCGGGAATCGCAGGCGAATTGGCATAAACAACAACCGCATCGGGATTGTGATTCCTGATATTTTCCTCGATAATTTTTACATTTTCGGGATCGGCTGAGTCCATCTTGTTGAAAAGGATGATGTCAGCCATCTCGAAATTGTCCTTACCGGGATAGTAATCGAGTTCGTGCCCGGGCCTGTGGGGATCGACGAGAGTGATGTGCAGGTCGGGTTTGTAGAATGGCGTGTCGTTATTACCCCCGTCCCAGAGAATAATATCGGCCTCTTTTTCAGCTTCCGTGAGAATTGCATGGTAATCGACGCCGGCATAAACGACCGTATCGTTAATGATGTGAGGCTCGTATTCCTCCATTTCCTCGATCGTGCACTCATATTTTTTCAAATCTTCGATTGTCTCGAATCGCTGTACAGCCTGTTTCGCGAGGTTACCGTACGGCATCGGGTGACGGATCGCGACAACTTTCAGCCCCATACCGAGCAGGATGTCGCGGACACGCCGGGTGGTCTGGCTTTTCCCGCAACCGGTTCGTACGGCACAGATAGCAATTACTGGTTTGGAAGACTGGATCATGGTCTCATCGGCCGTTGTCAGGCGGAAAGACGCGCCTGTGTCCTCGCAGCGTTTTCGCATTTTCTCGAGATAGTCGTAGGAAACATCCGAGTAGGCGAAGACACATTCCTCCACTCCATACTCTTTTACTAGTTTTTCGAGATCGTCCTCATCTTCGATGGGGATCCCGTCGGGATAACCGTCACCAGCGATTGAAGCGGGATAAATACGATCTTCGATCCAGGGAATCTGCGTTGCCGTGAACGCCACTACCTCGAACTCGTCACGTTTACCTCTGAAAACACAATTGAAAGTGTGGAAATCCTTCCCGGCGGCGCCGAGAATCAAAATCTTTTTAGCCATTATGCGACTCCTTAAGTATTTTGATAAGGAGGGGTCGTTTAACAGATGTGCTCCAGATATGGCTGGGGTTCGACGGCAGGACACCCGACCGCGTCGAACCAGTGTTGAGTTTACTGAAAGGCATGAAGTTTAGCAAGAGTGCCAACCAGTGATAGTTTGCAATGAGAAGAAATTTTCATGGCCGGCTGGCCAGAATTTCCTTTATCTCCGAAATTTCCTTTCGCACGGCCTTGAATTCGGCTACTTCATCGCAGTTGTTATCAAGAAACCATGACGCTACAAATCCTGTAAACGTACCGAA
This sequence comes from uncultured bacterium, assembly GCA_965369865.1. GTDB lineage: Bacteria > JAJVIF01 > JAJVIF01 > JAPKYR01 > JAPKYR01 > JAPKYR01. Next base: position 1,953 of record CBDURU010000002.1, read on the forward strand.
TAACCCTACACCTGAGGTCATCAAAACTGTTGAAATTATCCGTCCACCCGTTGTTACAGCCACTTTGTCGCCATAACCGACAGTCGTGATCGTAACAAACGCCCACCAAACAGCGTCCTCAGGCGTCAGAATATTTGATTCGGGTGTCACCTCAAACTGGAGAATAGCGATGCTTGAAAATACGAGCAGGATAAGCGAAATAAATGTCGCAGTAAGGAATGCGGACTGGGCTTTCTTTTCCAGCATAAATACCAAGAGAGTTTTAACCGACCTGACGCCACGGAGCACACGGAGGATCCGGAAAATTCGCGCAAGCCTTCCCCACCTCGCGTAGGAAAGCATCGGTATGCTGGATATCAGGTCTATCCAACCCCATTTAAGATAGTCGAGTTTATTTTTAGCCCGGTTAAGACAAATGAAAAAATCCGCAATAAAAATAAAGCAGATCGCGTTATCGACATAATACAGGATGCGCGATGCTTCATCCGAAAGATTAAAGAATGTATCGGCCGCGAGCGCGAGCAGGACGTAGATGCAAAGTCCGAGCATAAAAAGCTGGTATGGCCGAGGTTGCTGTTGTTGATCCATTGTGATGCCCTCCAAACGGTCGGCATGGATGTGCCTATGTAATAATATCCTGAATGGAAGGTGGGGAAAGAATCCATTTACAGAATGTAAATGGGACTGAAGATCATGCGCAGAATGCGCATGTTACAGTCGGGTTACAGGGGGCATGTATAGAATGCGCATGTTACAGATTTTTTTTAGATATACAGGATGAATCCGTAGAAGTGGACGTTTTTCATGCGCTCGATGCCCAGATCGACAATTTCATCGAGGTAATCGGTGATTTCGGTGTACATGAGGCGTAGATTTGGTAAGGTCCATTCGAAGCCCCAGGTTGACCGGCCGTCCAGGTTGCCGTAGCGAAGTCTGGCAAGGCCGCCGAGGTTTAATTCCATGCCGAACATGGATTTTCGGGACGGGATGTCGGAATTAATTGCAGTGGGCCCACTTTCCCTGAACCTGGAATATTCATCCTCCCAGACCAGTGTCAACCATCCGGCAGGTTTAAGTTCCCATGCGCTGTTACCCCGGGTGATTCTCCCGCTATTGCCGTTGTTGTAATCAAAATCAACCTTCGAACTGGAACCGGCATAAGTTAGTCCAGGGAATACTCTCTGCCTGAAACCAAGAATGTAACCGTCCCCATATTTTGTCCAGTCTGACAGACGCTCTCGGTTGGTTTCACTGTATGAGTCCAATTCAGGTTGAGACAATCGATGCACGAAACTTCGACGTGCCGCGCCGATTTGGGTAAGTGATGAAAGAGAGAATCCAAGTCCTTCGAATCGCTCGACTCCGGCAAAATGTTCGATTGGAAATTCAAATTGATCTGTCAGGGTACTGTAATCGTAACCCATCTCACCCTGGAAATTAAATCCGATCCCCAGGGTGATATTCGGTCCGAGCGGGACAATTATCGCCTGCGTATCGCCATCGAGCTGGTCGACTTCGGTGGGTGTGATTTCATCAGGAAAGTGCCTTGAGCTGTGGTTGTGCATCAATGCGAACCTGTGCTGATTTGCCAGTGCCGCCGGATTAAAAAAGATCGCGGATGGATCGTCCGCCAGCGCGGTACCAGCCTGCCCCATCGATAAAGGCCGGCAGGATAGCCGCGAGAAATCATCGTAGTTTGGGTTGTAAGCGCCGGTTTGAGGTGCGAATAAGAAAAAGGAGGTAATAGCCAGAGTACAACCAATGACAATTCGTCTGAGAATTGGACGGGAATTTTGTATGAAGTCGCCCAAAGGCATTATTTTGATACCTCTGGGTTGTACGGGATGCACAGGGCGAAGATCAGGTAGATTACGGGAACCGCAAGTCCGGCCTGGGTGAGGAACAGCAATGCGACAATTGCTATGCGCAGAATGATCGGGTCTATTTTGAAATACTCACCGAGTCCACCGAGGAGGCCGAGGAGGATTTTACTTTTTTTTGACCGGTACAGGCGTTTGTAGGGTTTTTCCATGCGACGGGACCTCTGGTTGTTAGGATTGATGGCAGTATAATCAAGTGGTTATGGGAAAGTCAAAGAGGAAGAGTGGGAATGAGGGGGAGCGAAGCGGTCGGTACTGTTGAGGTCGGTAAAAAAAGTCCCCGGGTGTTTGAGGCCCGGGAACTTAAGAATTTCAAAAATTTGTGATAACTGGTTTATAAGAAGAGCTTTAATTGGTCCTTTTCTGAATGTAGATATTATAATCGCCGGTTTCTTCCTTAGCGTAGGCAGCAATCAGATCCGTGCTGAACGGATCGTTTCGAACATGGCTGTATTTATAAACTCCAACACCGCCACTGCCGAGTACAACAGAATCGCTGAATGTGTCACCACCATTTGATGATTCGACATAGCGGACTTCGTCATCGGCATCATACAATATCGAGACAGTACCATCTTCGTAAGAAATTGAATGGAAAACAGGTTCAGTAGTCAGGCCACCCTCAAGTATGACAACATGCGGAAGGTCAGGCGGCAATGCATTGAAACGGTAATAGGCAACCTCATATGTTCCACCGGTTTCTTTCGCGATAACCAGGTGGTATGGCAGGTTCGATTCAGGCGCGACAGCCGGTTCGATAAGCCGTCCAGGCGACGTGTAAGCAGCTAACTTGAACCACGTAAAAACGCCAGGCGATTCTTCGGCATACCATGCGAAATCTATCGTGTAATCATCGTGGATATAAAACATCTTAGGAACATCGACCAGTTGCACAAAACCGTCGTTGATTGAATAAACCGCATTATAGAAAGACTGTATATTATCCAGGGTGAATGTATTGATATCATATGGTGATGTGGAATGGAATCCAAACATTGACCAGCTACCGGTCCACATGTCCAGAAGTGTACCGTCCGATTTAATTCCAAAGTCACAGGACCATGGCTGCGTGGTCATACCCATAATGTTTGGTTGTACCGGACCGTTCCAGTCGCCACCCTGGTAGGCCATTATATAAGTCTCTTTATCTGTCGATTTCTGGTATTGAACATAGATTCCGTTATCGGCACCACGGACCGCATGGAGTGTATCAACACCCAGGTAGGAGTCAATGACGGTTGGTGCCGACCATGAAGCCCCTGCATTTAATGAGGTTCTAAAAAGGATATCGGTGCCGTCAGTGTAAATAATCCAGACTTCACCCGCTCGATATACAATCCGTGGCAGGATTTCATCGACACCGGGTTCACCGGAGACCAGGATGGGATCGTCGAATTCAGGCAAATCACTCCCGATCTCGATCGTGAAGGTGTTATAAAGGGCGTCCGATGCCGCAGTATCCCAGGCGGCCACCCATACATCATAATCACCCGTTACAACTCCACCGGTATTGTAAATTGTCGTCTGCCAGTGAGTCTCATCAATTTGAATCAGGTGCACATCGCCACCGGTGATCGGGTTCGCCTCGATAATAACATCGGCGGCTGTTACATCCTGCCAGTCGAGGACTTCTATAATAACATCCAATGACCCTTCGGTTTCTATTATTTCCCCGGTGACATCGATACTGACGATATCGTACGGTTCAGGGCAGTTCTCAGGCCAGGACGCTTCTATCAGCAGGGCGGCTTTAATGGGTGGTACGAAATGCAACTCGTAAAATTCCGTCTTGATGTACTGATGGGGCATTGCGTTCTTGTTCCAGAACGTTCGGTTGGGTTCATCCTTGGCAAATGCCCTGAAGGGATTGGCTATCGGCGGTTCGGATAGATCGAAAAGTTTCGTATAGTCATCGGCATTCAGGAGCTCACCATCACCCAAGCCTGTTACAATTCCCCTGACATCAAAACCATCGACCTCGAACGGGTTATCGAGGATCACCTTAATAACCATAATCATGGTGTCAGGATCCCAGGAAACTATTGTCATATTGATGTGGTCCGGAATGAAAAAGTCTGTTACGTTAATGTGAAATCCCAAGGTCCGATTTGGTGCGATCACAAGTTCATCGGATACACCATCCCAACTGAAATCGAGTGCCGCCCAGAGCTGGTGGCCTTCCCGGGCATCAAGGGGAGTCACCGGATTGGGAGCGGTAATATCTCCTCTTTCAGAGCATCCGAGTATAGTTACCAGAAAAATAAACACCAGTAAACAAACCACTTTGAATCGCATGATGTCGACCTCCAACATAGCTATCATAAATTTGTAAGATTTTATTATTTTTATAACAATGTTATTTTATTCGGCAAATTCCACCAGGATCTCTTCGATATGCCAACCGAAATTATACGGCAGGCAGTTGTCTATGTAATCATAAGTGTCAAGTACAAACTCGACCGTAATTGTGGTCCCGTTGTAATCTGTCCCAAGGTTGAAAGTGCTTTCTGTCCAGTCGTATTCATCGGTCCAGCATTTGATTGGATCGAAAGTCATGGGATAGTAATTATCCTCGTAAGGCGGTCCGCCGGTAGGAAATACCTGCTCGCCGTTCACACGCACAAAGCACATATCCCAGGCAAAATGACCAAAAAATTCAACCGGGTCGACCTGGATTTCGTGGTTAAAAACAATAATCAGGTCACTCGACGATTCCGGTATATCGATCGGCGGTGAGGAAACATAGCTGACGTTAAGATTCTCATCCTGACTGCCAGTATCCTCTTCGAAACATGTTCCATCACCAGTCACACCACCGGCCGCATGCATAAAGCTATCCAATTTTCCCCACCAGTCCCCGCCATGGGCTACCCATTCATATTCGAAATTTTCGAAATCATCATAGAAAGGCCAACCGGGAATATTAATGTCACTCTCTACCGATACTTCATGCAGTACATACGTTGCAAGTTCCTGGCCCGGAAGACGCCCGTCATATCCTTCGCCATCAAGAGCGACAGCCGCCACCAGGACCTCAAATGAATCGGCTGAAGTAAGAACGATATTCTGAACATTCAATTCAAATGTCACGTGATCTCCATTCTGGAGGGTAAAAGTCATTTCCTGCCTTGGGAAAATTCCCGGGGACTCGATGAAGACCGTATCCTGGTCGGCATTTTCGAAATCACGGACCAGCACCTGGAGAATAAGTTCACCCGATTGCACATCTTCGATAAATGACAGGTCATTTTGGAGCTCCACAAGATCGACTCGCCATGGCTCGGTAGCCACGGTTCCCGGCGGGTAATCATCCGGTCCTTGTGGAGGATTGTTTAGAGGCGGTTCCCAACTTGCAACAACCGCATACTGGAACTGGAAAATTCCCTGGCCATGGAAATCGAATTCATAATGCCGCCAGTTCAGATTTCCGGCGAAGATAATCGATTTCATAGACTCATCCAGGTCCATGTTATCGGGCAGAGCAGAGAGCCCATCCGCAAACAGTTTGTAAGGATTAATTGTGCTCAGAAAATCTCCACCGTTCGGGTTGCCATATTTACCGGGATAGTAATTGAGTATCGTCCCATCATATGGGAATTCAACCGGGTTCATCCATCGGGTATATCCATCAGCGTTCAAAAGGCGCATTTCATCCGGGCTGGACATGACAATATCAGGATTGGCGAATCCCGACATTGTACCGTCCGACAGGAAAATTCCGCGAGTAGAGAATATCGTGAACTCAGGAGAACCGGCGAAAGGATGCCAGATTCCCATTTCGAACGACATCTCCGGAGGATTAATCTGCAAGTTTGAAATAAGAATGGCATTTACATCCGGAGCTTCGAGGAACTTAAGAATGTTAAGTTCAATTTCGACAGATCGATTGGGGATTATTTCAGCCTGGAGCGTATCCGGGTCGATTATGATGTCGTAGAGCCCCAGTAGATGCGTTCCGGACTGTGAAACAACCCGCGCCGGTTCAACTCCCGGCTGGGTTGGTGACTGGGAACCGGAAGATGTCGCACACCCGGATAGCAGTATTGCCGCGAACACAGTGAAACACAATATTTGGATATACCTCATTAACAGGTCCTCCTGAGACCGATCTATGGATATGTGAAGTCTAACCCTATATTCGTATCGAAACCCCACCGACCCATTCTTACATACCAATCAAACTGGTCCATCACCGAAAGTCCGAAGGAGGCGGGAGCCTCATGGTATCCGTTCGAGAGGGTCAGGAGACAAAAATAATGATAACATATGTAGGAAATTCAGTCCATTATATTGATATATCCTTTCAGCATTAATCATATCCTGTGCCGGAAAACCGGATAATCGTACTGACTTCCCTGCCTCAAATAATTTAACCGGAGGGGAGTCAGCTTGACACTTGTATTTCAATATGTTAAAAATTCCTGTTCGCGCGGGGGTGAATATATCAACCTGCTCGAATACAAAAATTTGCGAACCTTTTGATGCTTTCGTGTGTCAGAAAATCACTGAGGGCATAATTTTTAAATCGAGATTAAAGGAACCAAAACGGTAAGGGAGACAGATCCCAGCAATGATCGAAGTTAAAAACCTATTCAAATCGTATGGAAGCACAAAGGCGGTTGACGACATTTCCTTCACGATTAACAAGGGAGAGATCGTGGGGTTACTTGGTCCTAACGGCGCGGGTAAAACCACGGCCATGCGGATACTCACCTGCTATATCTCGCCTGACTCGGGTGAAGCGTCAATCGGCGGTTACAGTATCCTGAACCAGTCACTGGACGTTCGGAGGATAATCGGGTACCTTCCCGAAGCCGCACCACTTTACCAGGAGATGAATGTTGTGGACTACCTTGGGTTCATAGCCGATATCCACGGACTCGGGGTAAAAAAGAAATCCCGTATAGAAGAGATGATCGATATAACCGCGCTGAACGAGGTAGTGTTCAAGGATATCCACGAGCTTAGTAAAGGTTACCGTCAGAGGGTCGGACTTGCAACCGCGATGATCCACGATCCGGAATACCTGGTTCTCGACGAGCCTACCACGGGGCTGGACCCGAACCAGATTGTCGAGATAAGGAATCTGATTCGCGAGATCGGGCACGACCGGAACAAGTGTGTCATGCTCTCCACGCATATCCTTCCCGAGGTCGAAGCCACATGCGACCGTGCTATAATCATTGATGAGGGTAAAATTATCGCTGAGGGCACTACAACGGAGCTGTCCGGGTTCGCCCGTGGATCGGATGTCTATCATGTCGGGGTCGTCGGTAACGCGAATATCGTGGAGTCAGCAATAAAATCTCACGAAAAAATCGCGGATTTCAATTTGAGAGAGGACCTTGGGGAGAATCGTCTTATCTATGACATCACATCCAACTCGGACCAGGACATTTCCGAGGAGATATTCGATATGGCAGTAAAGTCCGGATTTAAGCTTACCAGGCTGACACGTGAAACCGCCAGCCTTGAGGATGTATTCCGGACCCTTACAACAAAGGAGGTGAGGGCAAAGTGAATCGAGTAGCACCAGTATTTCAAAGGGAGCTTTCGCAGTATTTCAACTCACCGCTCGGTTTTATTTACATCGATGTATTCCTGCTATTGACCGGGTTTTTCTTCTTCGAGCTGTTTTCGTTTTTCCTCGCGGAACAGGCGTCCATGAGAAACCTGTTCCAGCTTTTACCGTGGGTTTATCTATTTTTCGTGCCCGCGATCTCTATGAGGCTTCTTGCTGAAGACAAGAAAATTGGAACCGTAGAAGTGCTGATGACATTACCGCTCAGGGACTGGGAAGTTGTCCTCGCTAAATATTTCGCGTCATTTGTTTTCCTTACTGTCGCACTTCTCCTGACATTCCCGCTGATCCTTGTCGTGAAGCAGGCCGCAACACCAGGGGTTATCCTCGATTACGGCCCTGTTTTCGGCGGTTACATCGCCGCTATTTTAATGGGCGGTGCGTTTCTCGCGGTTGGTATATTTTTCTCCAGTTTAACCGACAACCAGATAGTCGCGTTTATTCTATCCATAGTCACGATGGCGGTTTTCCTGTTGATCGGAATTCCGAATATCGCTGGAATTTTCCCTCCGGGGCTGCAAAAATTCGTTCTCAATATCAGCCTTATCAGTCACTTCTACTCGGTCGAGCGAGGGGTAATCGATTCGCGTGACATGCTCTACTACCTGTCGGTAATCTTCATATTCCTGTTCGCCACGATCCGCATGGTGGAAAGCCGGAAGTGGAAGGCGTGATGGAGGCTAAAAGAAATGCGTAAAGCCGCACAAATATCACAGAACACAATAGAAATAATTATCATAATCGGGATTGTGATTGTCCTAAACATACTCGGGCAGTATTTCTATGCACGGTATGACCTGACCGAAGACAAGATTTTTACCCTCGCCCAGTCATCGAAAGATGTTGTATCCGAACTTCCGGACCTGGTTCACCTGAGAGTGTATGTCAACGATGACCTCCCGCCAACGCTCCAACCCGCCGATCAGCGGTTAAGGGACCTTCTTGAGGATTACAGGGCCTCGGCATCGACAAGGCTGGTCATCCAATACATTAATCCGGGCGACCTTGACGAAGGGAAGATCGGGTCACTCTCGATGAAAGGCATCCAATCGACCCAGGTACAAATCACACAAGAGGATGAATTAAGTATCCAGGAAGTGTGGATGGGCCTTGAGATTTCCTACCTCGACGCCTACGAGGTCATCCCGTTTGTCCCGACTGTCCGTAATCTTGAATACGAAATAACCTCCTCGATTTTAAAATTAATCAGTGAGGATACACCGACAATAGGCTTCCTTACCGGTCATGGTGAGATGGCGACAGAGGGTTCGCAGTATGCGCAGGCAGCTTACGGCGCATTGGCCGAAATTCTTAAGGAACTTTATATCGTCACCGATGTCGACCTCGGCAACGGACAGCATGTAGCCGATAATATAGACACACTTGTAATCGCCCAGCCATTGGAGCTTTTTACGGACCGGCACAGGTATGTAATCGACCAGTTCGTCATGCGGGGCGGTAAACTTGTGGTGCTGGGCAGCGGTTACGAGGTAGACCAGATGACCGGTGATGAACTCACATTCAAAGCATTCCCGCTCGACGGTCTGCTTGCTGATTACGGAATAAGGATTAATAACGATGTTGTAGTGGACCTGCAATTCAATCATAAAATTCCGATGCAAAGGGGACCTTTCCAGATTTTAATAGATTACCCTTTAATTCCCATCATTTCACCACCGGAAGGATTCCCGTCCGACAGTCCCGTAACTCGCGGCCTCAACCAGCTTTTCCTGCCGTACGTAAGTTCGTTAACGCTGCTCTACGACAAGATTCCCGACGATATGGAAATTTTCGAGCTGGCGAAATCCAGCGAGGGATCATATTCAAAAACAGTTCCGGTTGTAGTCGATCCAAACCAGGAGTTCATGCCGCCCGGAGGCCTGGATGACCTGAAACATCAACTGGTCGCGGTTCAGTTGAGCGGGACATTTACATCCGCTTTTGAAGGCGAAGCAGTTCCGGCATTCGATCCCGATCCGGAAGCCGAAGAAGGCGCAATTCCTGAAATGGACGACCAGGAAATGCTGGTCGCCAGTGTTCCTACTTCAATCACGGTAATTGGAAACGCCACATTTGTCACCGATGACGCGATCCAGGCTCCCGGTAACGCGGTATTCTTCCAAAATCTGATGGAAACGTTAAATATTGGCGATAAATTAATCGATATCAGGACCCGGACTGTCAAGAACCGGCCACTCGACCCGGACCTTACACCCGCTGACAAGAATGGTCTCAGGTTCTGGGGTTATTTCTTTGTACCGATCCTGATTACAATTCTTGGAACCGCACGGTTCTATCTCAAGGGCCAGCGGAAAAAACTCCTGCAGGCTATTCAAACGGCCGAAAAGGAATCCGGTAAGTAATCTATGCTGTAATAATATGGAGTTTCCCGCGGGATGTGATTCGAGATGAACTTTACAAAATTAACAATAATGGTAGTAATCCTGGGAGTTCTGCTGATCCTGGTCTGGAATCTCCAGAAAAAGGATATAGACGAGCGCAGGCAGCAGAGAGCGATAACGACAGCCCTGCAATTTCCGGACCTCAATACCGATGAAGTCTTCAGGCTGGAGGTAAGCAGCCTTCAGAACGAGAGCCTTCTATTCAGGAAGGAAGCCGGGGAATGGGAAATTGCGCGAGGTAAAAATATAATGAGCGATTTGATGGCGCAAAGCACTGAAGAAGGCGAGGAACCGGTTGTAAATCCAGCTAACGACGTTGGCCCGGCGGGTGACCGGTTCAGGACTTTCTACCGTGCCAATCCCGATAAAGTCATGGATATGATATCCGCGATCGCGGAAATGCCTACCGGCAACCTGGTGACATCGGATACTGAGAAACAAAGCACCTTTGGAGTACTGAACGCAATAGTAGGTACGGAAGTTGTGCTCTATGACGAACAGATGAATGAAATCGCTAACCTTATTGTCGGTAATATGGGGTCGACCTTCCAGACTACTTACGTCAGAAAACCCGAATCCGACGATATTTACGAGGTGCCGATCGGCCTGTCAATGACCTTTAATACACCGATTATCAACCTTCGCGACAGAAATATTTTTTCGTCAGCACCTGAGACAATAACTTCGGTTTCGATAAATGATATCGAGGGTGAGGGCGTATTGACAATGAATCTCGAACGTGCCGATGGAACGTGGGTTGGTACTGACTTTACCGGTACCGAGCTTCCAATCGAAATTGAAAAAATCGACATTCTCCTGGAAGCACTCGGTAATCTCAGCGCGAATTCGTTCGTAGACATGGAACGGCCACCGGTCGCATATGATGAACCTGAGACCGACGACCCGTACGGGGTTCTGAATCCCGGCAGGATTATTGAATTCACAACCACCGACTACAGAACCCACACTCTGATAATTGGAGATGAGGATGGATCGACATTTTATGCAACCGTCGGTGATTATCCCGATGACATATTCAGGATATCATTGAGTGTGTTGAATAAAATATCCCCATTACCGGAAAGCCTGGATCCGGAATATGTTGAGCCGGAATCGACCGCACCGACTTCTATTGATCTTACCGGAGATAATCCAGCACTGAGCCAGGATATGGAAATCCCTCCGGAGGTCCTGGAAGAACTGGGATTGTAGTAATTATTGAGAACGGGTAAGGCATCAAATCTTTTGGACTTACAACCAGGGAAAATCACCCTGGTTTTTTTGTATTATATTATAAAATAGACATTATCAGGCAATTTATACCATTTAGACCAATTCCGTTGAATAATTATTGATTCGAGATCGGGGACATCTCTTTTCGCCCGTCGAAAAGCAGGTGTCCCCCTTAATTCTAAATATATCCAATCAATTTTTATTTAACCGGATTGGTCTTAATAATTAGATTCCACGGAAATTTATTAATAATTTGTCAATAATAGTAAAGTGTTGGGCAATATTTAAAGTCGTGCAATCTCACCAGCGGTTATTAATCCCAGGTGGTGCATTCGTTCTTCGAGCAGCTCCGTTGCATAGATACTACTATTCTCCGTCAGTTGTATCATCGTTTTCTGCGCGATCGAACGTGACGGGTCGATATTCCCACTACCCTTTAATTTATTCCGGCTCGTGGATTTGAAAACCTCGGCTCCAAGTTTACTCATCACTTCGTTAACCGGAATGCCCTCCCCGACCGCACCGCGTATGAATATCGCGTTTTCAAGCCTCAGAGCATGCGGGAACCTGTCGAGCCAGGGATCTCCTGAACGCTGATCGTCGGTAGCGTCATCGATCAACTCACGGTATTTAAGCGCACGGGCCTGACCGATGATATAGGACAGGTTCTCACGACCCGGTTCGCGTGAGTGGATCACGAAAAAGATATTATCTCCCGATCTGACACCCGTCGGACGGCGGCCATCCGGGAACCGGATCAATTTATAAGCGTTTCTCTGTAAAGCCCAGATTCTTACCGGCATAAACGGGTTGACCCGGTCATCGGATGTTCCGTGGAATGTCCACCATGACGCCTGCCCGCGCCTGGCCTTTCTTTTCTTCGGACCCCGGCGTTTATCAAATAATGTCAGGGCGGCCAGTTCGATACCGCCCGTTTCCCCGCCGGATTCGCGATCGTCATCTGACACCGGTTCAATTTCGTCCAGCCAACGGCGAATTAATCGAAGGCGCCGCAGGCTGAAATACGAACCGGCACGCCGCCAGATTTTATCGGCAAGCGAGAAAATATCCCTGGAGTCCGCCCCCTTGATAATCATCGGGCACTGCCATTTCCCGGATCCCCGTCCCCAGTCAGCAGGCAGAAATACTGATCCCGATGGCGGCGCGGTAAGCAAAGAAGGCAGAACCTCATGTTCAGTGACACGGATTTTCACACCGACTTTGGTTAGCCGGATCAGGCTATCCACCTGCCTTATTGTAGAGGATGGTCCCGGTCCGTAGAGAGAAGTGACGAGCCTGAATTTTCGGGACCGCTGTCCAGTCTGAACGATGAGCTGGTCGAGAACCTGGATTTCGGGAAGAGATGGAATCACAAGCGTAACCGGGTCCGAACCGGTTTTCACGACGCGGGAAAACAAATCACCGGTTGTACCATGGTGAAGTTCAACCATAACTGTTACTGGCCATCAGAAGAAGATAGAGAAATACTAACATAGAGAGATTGTAAACGGAAGAAAATGGCGGGTGTGGTTAATACAGGTTTTAGACGCTTTGAATTCATGGGGACGCTTTTCCATGCTTCCAGCGTTGAAAGTGTCCCCATGAATTCTTAGTTACACGGGACACCTTCAACGCTGGAAGCATGGAAAGGCGTCCCTGAATCTAAGATTGGTATAAGTATGTTGAAAGAGAGACTAAAATTTAAAGTTCCCCTCGTTTGGAGGGGAACTGTTGTGTGAATGTTTTGTTGCTTACTCCCCAGAATGTATCAATTGGGGGGTGGGAGGATGTGTTGTCTTCCGCAGTCAGAACAAACCTGAATTTTCTTACCTGCGAAATCAAGTATCTTGAGGTTGAATGACTGGCAAAAAGGACAGCCGACCAACGACATCATGTCTTCGAGGTACTCAAGGAGGTCCTCCATGCGTTCCTCTTTAGACACGTCCACCTTCCCATCCCTCACAACATCGCCATCAGGGGAGAGCAAGCTTTGGTAGAACCTTAAGTCGTTAAGCATGGCTCACCCTCGGTCTCATGTGAGATGGGGTACTTGTGTGTGGAATACTTTATGTTAATTTTTAATGTTCAGACTGAGCCGCATACATAGGACTCACTTTTAGTATAATCCTTTGTTTGTTTAATGGCAATAGGTAATTATGGTTAAATGCCTTGAATTTTAGAGAAATATGCCATAAATACAAAATCAGTTTTTATTCTATACAACCTTATTTTATTTTGACTGTCAACCAGTCAAGTTTGCCGCATTGATAGATTCACGAATTCTGTCCTCGATCAGAGGCAGCGTCGTTTCATGGAAAGTTCTGCACAGGCTTGTTACCGTACCCTCAGCATCGAAAACAACGATATAAGGGAACCTGTCGATATTCAAATTCGCATGGAGCAAGCTGCCTTCATCCAGGAGTAACGCAAACTGGTTGTAACCTGCATCACCCATCCAATCCACTTCATCCCTCGTAGCATCCGTAACCCCAAAAATATATAGCTCCTCATACCCGAATGACTCGTACAAACCTGAAAGAAAATCCATCTCCGCTTCCATATCCTCCGGTGGATACAAGGAATATGCGTATGTCTGCACCGAGAAGAAGAACAGAACCGTTGGTTTATCCAAAGCCACCGCATCCTTGAGACGCCATGTAGCTTCGCCCGCGGTTGTACCCTCAAGTGGATGCAATTCATTCTCATCGGCGAAATTTTTTCCGATCAGCAGTGGCCAGACATTAACCAGACCCAGGGTTGCACTTGACCCGGTGTATTGAGGCACAAATCCCTGGAACTGCTCGGGCAGGCCTTCATCACCGGGTAAGAGGCTCTGGAATTCGATCGGAAGATTGATGTCCGGGGGAATATATTCCCACTGGATAAGGTACCAGCCCTCATCGGTAATTTTAAAAACGAGCTGATGGTGCATCCGGTACCAGTTATCCTCACCATTTCCCCTGACCTTCAGTTCAAGCCAGGTATCGGCCATGTAGGTATCCGCGCCGGTGAAATAACCATAATTGAAATGATGGTTTGTTTCGAGCAGGGTATTACTGCCGCCACTGGTGAAGAGAGTCATGAATTCATTTTCAGCTTCTTCATTAGTAAGGAGTATGCCGTTGGTGACAATTCCAAACGTTGGGCTGAGCCAGGTATTAAACCGATCAATATTCCGGGACGAGAAGTCATTATTAAACAGGTCAAAATATCCTGGCGGAATCGTCGCCTGGGTAAAGGGATCGACCTGACCTTCCAGAGGTGTACCGCCATAAAGTCCCTGCATCAGAAGAAAACCGAGGGTTAAATGAATAAATTTGTTAAATAACAAGCTTCCAGCAAACACCTGTCCATCACCTCAATGAAAACGCGCACCCCATCTGATGCGCGTATCTTCTCACATTGAAAATTCTACCACAACCCGGACTATATTTTCTAGAATATGAAGCTTCCGCCGATATGGAGGTCGCCATCCACAAATCCGGCCTGACCGGTGAATTGCGGGCCGATGTAATATCGAAGGCCATATGTAAACCCACCAAACAAAGTCCGGTCACCGGAGTTGAACTCAGCAATTGCTATCATGTTTTCGGAAAACTCGAGATCGATCCCACCGAAAACTTCAAAATCATCGTTGGCGCTTCCGGTAGCGTAGCTGATTCCGCCGTGAAGGCTGGCGTTCTGTGTCGCTCTCTGGCCGAGTTCAAAGAACTTGCTGGCAACGATATACCACATGGTTGAGTTCTCCGACGAGACATCGGAAACAGTAACACCCCCGGCAGCACCGGGAAAAGTTTCAGTCTCAGACATAAACAGCCATTTACCGAAGAAACTGAAACCACTGTCTCCCTTATCCGGGCGAATAGTACCGACCCCCACCTCTAACTGTTCGGAAATCGAACCGGTCACGTTCAAGGTCCAGACAGAATTGTCACCATTATCCAGGAAGTTAAGAGCGATCCACGCGTGCTCCAAAGGTGTAATATCAGCAGTTGGATTTACTATAAGACCTGTGGGTCCGAAAATTGTTGGCTCCGCAGCGGCTGGGACAACCAGGATAAAAAATACCGCGAATGCACATACAACAAGAAAGACTCTTCGCATCGCGTCTCTCCTTAGGTTATTTTTTTTCAAGTATGAAAAATACAAATTCCCTCGACCACCCCGGTGGCGTTTCGAGGGTTGGTACAAAACATTTATTGAAGTTTACATAAAATATTATTCGGTGTCAAACAACTTAACGAGACATTCCGCCGGCGGTTAAAGCAACACATTAATATCCACCGAAGCTGATGCCTGATTCCCATCCGAATCGGTTACGATCACAGAGAGTGTAACCACTCCTGGTGAGGCGGGTGTCAGCCAGATTGTAACCTGGCTCGCAGGATCGGGGATTTCCCCGGCCGAGACCACCCATAAGTAATCGAGCTCAGCCGCGCTATCTTTGTTATCTTCAGCCACACAGGTCAGAAGGACCTGCTCATTGACATGGATTTCCTCACGATCGATTGAAATCTGGCTGATGAAAGGTTGCTCACGTTCCTTGTCACCGCCGGAACCGAATTCGTCCTCTATCCATTGCCAAAGAAGATATGACGCGATTGCTGTGCAACCGGACATCACCGGTACAGCGATAAACAGAGTGAGAACAATAGCTGTAATTGAAAGGAGCTTTTTGGGCATAGGCAATCCTCCGACTAAGAGTTTACACAGTATAACAAGAAGATACGAACATGTCACGACAGGTTCAAAGGGAGAAGGGGACCGGGAAACAGGTTGTGGAATTTGTGAATCGAGAGTTTAATTGGTACCCTGACTACGATATGAAAGGTGTGGGAGGATAAATATGGCAAGTCCAGAGCATGTGGAGATTTTGGCCCAGGATTGGGTGGGACAAGAGAAGATTATTGAAGGGCGCAGCAAGCAGCGCCCCTACTTCGAGTTGTATTTGTAGTTTGAGATATAGCTTGAACATTAAAACGTAGGGGCGCTGCTTGCTGCGCCCTCGTCAGATGATTCAATATCCCAGGGGCACACTTCTCAGAACTTCCCCTTTCCTATTGCAAATAATCCCAGGAACTTGTATCCTGCTTCCGGTCAAAAATTTGGATGACTTGTTAAAATAATTGGGAGAGGAGAGGGATTAACATGTCAGAAACCACAGAAACGCGTCCTGTCAAGGGTGAACTACTTCACGAGGGTAAAGCAAAGAAGGTTTTTAATACGGACCGTGAAGACCTGTTAATCCAGGAATTCAAAAACGATGCCACCGCTTTCGACGGAACCAAGAAAGGCACGATAGAGGGCAAGGGGACGGTAAACTGCCAGGTATCGGCCAGGATGTTCAATTTACTCTCTGAGAACGGGATTGAAAATCATTATGTCGAGCTTCTGAGCGAGAACGCGATGGCGATTCTTCCCGTTGAGATTATCCCTGTGGAAGTGGTTGTGCGAAATATCACCGCCGGGTCGCTGGTCAGGCACCGCGGATTCGAGGAGGGGAAAAAACTCGATCCGACAATTATCGAGTGGTATCTGAAGAACGACGAGCTTCACGATCCACTGCTTAACGATAGTCACATTCTTGCGTATGGTTATCTTGATGAAGACGGTATGGCGTTACTGAGAGAGGAAGCGTTGAAAATAAACGAGATCCTGTCAGAATTCTTTGCCGGGATCGGAATCGACCTCGTCGATTTTAAACTCGAATTCGGGCGGCGTCCGGACGGCAGTATTATCCTGGCGGATGAAATATCCCCGGACACCTGTCGTCTCTGGGACAGGGAAACAGGCAGGAAACTCGACAAGGACCGTTTCAGGTTCGACCTTGGCGATGTAGAGGACGCGTACCAGGAAATTCTGAAACGCACGGCAGCGTCAAATTGATTTTAAGAGTCGGTGAGTCTCTAACGTCTGATGCAATTTAATCCTGATATTGGAAGCAGTAACGATAAGCAGGAAGAATCCTGCGGAGTATTCGGCATATATGCCCCGCACGTAGACACCTCCAGGTTGACATATTATGCCCTGTATGCCCTTCAGCATCGCGGACAGGAATCCGCGGGGATATGTGTTTCTAACAGCGGGCACATGTCATGCTATTCGCGCATGGGCCTCGTAAACCAGGTTTTCAACGACGAAATCCTCAACATTCTGAATGGCCACATCGCGACCGGGCACACAAGGTACTCGACAACCGGATCATCGGTAATTCAGAATGCCCAGCCGATCCTTATCGAAAAAAAGCAGGAAGTAATGGTGGATGGGAAGATCCGGAAGAAAAACATCTCCCTTGCCCTTTCTCATAATGGCAACCTCGTCAATACCCGCGAACTGAAGATAAAATGTAACGACTTGGGCCTTTCTTTGAACACTACATCCGATACGGAAATCATGGCCCGGTTGATCCACCACGAATATACAAAGTCATTAGATATAGAAGAAGCCCTAATAAAATGGCTTCCCCAGTTTAAAGGCGCATTCGCGATGGTTATTCAAACCTCGAACGAGCTCATCGGGATCCGTGACGATATAGGCATCCGTCCGCTTGTCGCTGGTTACCTTGGGGACAAGGAAGATCCGGATGGATGGGTGATAGCGAGTGAAACCTGTGCTTTCGACATCATCGGCGCTCACTTGTCTTATGACCTGACACCGGGAACGGCACTGATAATTGATAAAAATGGCCCCAGAAATCTCCAGTGGCGATCAGATACCGCCCCGGAACAGCTTTGCGCGTTTGAATATATTTATTTTGCCCGACCCGACAGCCTGTTCCGTGGGAAACTCATCCACTCAATCAGGCAGCGGATGGGGGAAATACTGGCCAGGGAAAGTCCGGTGGATGCCGATATTGTCGTTTCAGTACCGGACTCAGGAACGCCGCATGCGATAGGATTCGCACGGGAAAGCGGAATTCCCTACACTGAGGGCTTGATTAAAAATCGATATGTCGGGCGGACTTTCATCAGTCCGGTATCAAGGCTGCGCGCTCTCGGGGTCAGGTTGAAACTGAATCCACTCGAGAGTGTTCTCCGTGGCCAGAAGGTGGTCCTGGTTGACGATTCAATCGTCCGGGGGACAACATCAAAAAAAATTATCCAGTTGCTCCGGAATGCAGGAGCTAAGGAAGTGCATTTCAGGGTAGCGAGTCCACCGGTACTGAACCCCTGCTTCTACGGAATCGACACGGCGGAACAGGAGGATTTAATCGCAAGTCATTTCCAGAATGACAACAATGATTACTCGAAACTGGCTGAAATGCTGGGTACCGACAGCCTCGCGTATTTGAGTATTGAGGGTATGCTTGAGGCGTTCGGGCACACGGACAAGGAATTATGCCTGGCATGCCTTAACGGGAAATATCCTATTCCGATCTCAACACAGACACAACTGAGTTTGAAAAAATTTAACCTTGAAGAAGAACCGCACGAAAGGCTTGAAGCACTGGAAGACAGCATTTCGTAGACCAATCCCATTAATTAAAATAAGGTGACAATCTTCGAGATCATATGACTCCAATAGAGCTTGCCCATACTATGCTTGGGGAAGTTACCACTACCGCATTTACACAGGCACGAGACACTTATGGATTCAATGAAAATAAAGAAGCTGCAACAGACGGTGGGAAAATTGCCGGAAATGCGCGCAAAAATATCGAAGATAAATTAGGAGAATCTGTGGTTTCAGAACAAAACTACTTAACCAAATCACAGAAATCTAAACGACTCTCTATGCCTGATGTCGATCCTGCGAAAGCACTCGAAGCCTTCATGGAAGTATCACCAAAAAAGAAATGATACGAAATAGAGAAAATTAATATAATATATCGTATAATCCAATTTTTATTTATTATTTTGTGCTATATAGTTGCATTTTTAGGTCTAATCATTTATAATTCTTATGTACAAGGCAAAATACCCTCAAATGAGGATATTTTCAGTATATAGTTGTCAAGGGTTGACAAGGGTTATAAAAGGTTTTATATTTCTAAAGCGTCAGTTTGTAGTTGACGCAATCGATAATTAAAATGCGCCTGCCGGGAGTCGAACCCGGAGCTAATTGTGAGCTAGACAATTGCTTTATCCGTTAAGCTACAGGCGCATGTTTATCTAAAACGCCTCTCGCCTATCAGCTTAGGGCGTTTGTATTCATTGATGATGGCTAGAATCGAACTCCAGCCACCACCAATTAAGTTAACGACTCATATGAGTCACGTTGAAAGTCCGCTGGAGAGGCTCACGATAAGTGAACCCCTCCGTTTGACTGTCAATGTTCATTTAAATGCCCCTCATGATTTGATCGTCCGGGGGGTATTTCTTTCTGCATTCTAAGATACACGACACAAAAGGAAAAATCCACTTTTTTGTTTCAACAAAATTCAACACTTGATAGGCGGTTCAATTCGATCCGGTTCTGGGGGGATATCAATACCCGAATGAGTAATGAATTATTTGGCAATACTTATGGGTTTGTCAAGTGAATAGTTCCGATAAAATATTGATTCATATCAGGCACTCCCGTTACACTGGTCTCGGACCGCTCGCTGACGATCGCGGCTCCGATACGGTATTCCCTGGCTACAACAATCCCATAACCGCAAGCGCGTTTCTCCGGAGCCGTTCTCTTCCGGCGCGTCGAATCGGTGTGCCAGTTGTCAACTTGTCGAATTCCTCTTCCGTCAGTTGGCTGAGTAACTGGAGATCAGGAACAACGAGGCCATCGCGTGGCTGAAAATCCTTATGGCGGGTTGGTTTTGCGAACCGGTTCCACGGGCAAACGTCCTGGCAGGTATCGCAACCGTAAACCCATCCGTTCAGCGATTCCTTATACCTGTTGGGGAGGTTTCCCTTGTGCTCGATTGTCAGGTAGCTGATACAGGCACGCGAGTCGATCTCACAATCATTCCTGATCGCGCTTGTCGGGCACTTTTCGATACATATCCTGCATTTGCCGCATTGACTTGACTGCTCGCGATCGTATTCACCCTCGAATTCCAGGGTTGTCAAGAGAGCGCCAAGAAAAACCCACGACCCGAATTCACGGGTAATAAGCAATGAATTTTTACCTATCCAGCCAAGCCCGGCACGGAACGCCCAGATTTTATCTCTGAATGGACTGAAATCAACCGCAATCCTGAATTCAGCATCCTGAGTTCCCTCATCTTTTGCCGATTCAGCGATGGAATCCTGGATATTACCGAGTATTTTACCCAGGACTTTGTGATAATCGCGTCCCCAGGCATAACGGGAGATTTTCGGGAAGTTCGGAAAATTAAAATGCAATTGCGGAGTGTAATAATTTACAGCTATAGCGATTATTGATTTGCAGCCTGGCAGTAATTTCCCCGGATCGTTCCGAACATCTACATCCTTCTGCAGCCATCCCATCCCGGCGTTGTAATTCAGGCGCAGCCATTTGTCAAAGGCCCTGGCCTCCTCGTCGAGCTCAGCGGATACCGTTATACCGACCAGGTCGGCCCCGCAATCAATCGCACAGGTTTTTACGTCCTCGACTTTCAGAACGCCTGGATCCTCCTCCCCCGTATAACTCATTGAACCTTTAAAAAAAAAGTAAATGACGTTAGAATATTGAGCACTTTAAAAAAAGTTTACCATTTACGCCATATCATAGACAGCCTTTACCGCAGCTTCGATTCCCGGCTGAATATCGCCGATCCCGGGCCCGAGCATGTACGCTGGAGTGGTTACGATCTTGTGCCCTTCATCAATAACACACTTCTCGACCGGACAATCGACATGCACCTGTCCAAAATCGTTAATATTGGCGGCAGTCCCGGGATCGTTTCCGATAGTCATCCTCACACCTGAAATGTTAAGTTCCCTGAGAGCCGCCGCAAGAGATGCGGGCGTTATACATATCGCCGCGATCGGTTTACGAGCCTGGTAAAGGCCGCCTATCAACTTCAACACGGTGGGTTCGACAGTGCAATCAACGCCTTTGACAGCGAAATCAGAAAGATGTTCTGCCCCGCCAGACCCTCCCGGACACACAAGTCCGTCCATGTCATCGGCGCTCACACCGGCAATATCGGTGATGTCACCTCGTGTTATCCTGGCGGACTCGACCATCGTATTACGGATTTCGCCGGATGGTTCGCCGGTTACATGATCGATAACCTCGAAATCCTTATTTACGGAAAGATAGAGAATTTCCGCTCCCAGCTTGTTTAAAGCAAGAATTGATAGAGTAGCCTCATGGATTTCCGATCCGTCCTTGACTCCACACCCGGTCAGAAGTAATCCAATTCGTTTCGCCATGTCTTTCTCCTCCGATAATTATTAACAATTGAGCATATCATAAGGATTTTGGTCTCAGAAGAAAAAAATTCGGTTTTTTAGGTTTAGTAGTTAAAGTCCTTGACACCTCCAATATATATGGCATAGTGGTTCCGGATTTCTTTTATAAAAGGGGTGGCATTCATGGCCACGATTCTTAAAATTTCTGACGCAGCGACACTTGCATTCCATATGATGGTAATTATTGCAGGTGCAGAAGGCAGGCTTGTAACCGCGAAAGAGGGCGCCCGGGAACTTCATGTTTCTGAAGCGCATATGAGCAAGGTAATGCAGCGACTTGTCAAACATGGACTGGTCAAGTCGATACGCGGGCCTGGAGGCGGATTTCGTTTAATAAGTAACCCGGAGAACATCAGCATACTTCAGGTATACGAAGCGATCGATGGGCCATTGACGGAAGATACATGCCTTTTGAACAAGAAGTTATGCACCAGACAGAACTGCATCATGAGCGACATGATTGGATCCGTAAACATGAAAGTACGTGAGTATTTTGTAAATACAAATCTGGCAATGCTAATGGAATAAGGAATATTTTGATGCTTACAGTGCGAAAAATCGTACAAATAGACGAGGAAAAATGCGATGGCTGCGGATTGTGCGTGCCATCGTGCGCGGAGGGAGCGATCCAGATAATCGACGGGAAAGCCAGGGTTATCGATGATTCGTTCTGTGACGGGCTTGGCGCCTGTCTCGGGGACTGTCCCCAGGGAGCAATCACGATCATAGAAAGGGAAGCTCCGGCGTTCGATGAAGAAGCGGTGGGGATACATCTTGCCGAGATTGCTAAGAAAGAAGCTCTAACCCCTGCTCCCGCACCGAAATCGCGTGTTTGTGGATGTCCGGGATCAGCGATGAGGACATTCGCTAAGGAAGCTCCGAAAGCAGCATTTCAAACGCAGGAGGCTCCTGTTGCAGTCATGGAATCAGCCCTGACAACATGGCCGGTGCAATTGATGCTCGTACCTCCGGTCGCGCCATTCCTTAAAAATGCCGATATTTTAATTACTGCTGACTGTGTGCCGTTCGCCCTGCCCGATTTCCATCAGCGGTTTTTAAATGGTCGTATCGTGCTGGTGGGTTGTCCGAAGCTCGATGATATCCAGCATTACCGGGAAAAACTCGAAGCGATTTTCAAAGAAGCTGAACCGAAAAGCGTGACTGTGCTCCGGATGGAAGTTCCGTGCTGTACCGGGATCGCGATGGCAACGAAAGAAGCTCTTGATGCGGTCGGGAACGGAACACCATTTGAATCAAAAATCATCGGAGTCCAGGGAGATATCCGGGAGGACCGGAACCTGTAGAAAATAACGCTGGAGGGTCCAGCGAAAAAATAGAATTACACAAAAGCACCGGCAGAAAGCCGGTGTTATTTTATTGTCGGGTGGATTGTTGCCTGGCAGGCCACTCACTAACGTTCGTGGTACTGATGCGGTTCGTTCGGACTAAGGCCACTCCCTGACGGTCGCGGTACTGTGAATATTCACTCCCTGACGGTCGCGGCTCTGATACGGTTCGTGGTACTGTGAATGTCCACTCCCTGACGGTCGCGGCTCTGATACGGTTCGTGGTACTGTGAATGTCCACTTCCTGACGGTCGCGGCTCTGATGCGGTTCGTTCGGACTAATCTTGATCCTTGCCCGATGCCAGATCCGACAGGTTCTTAAGCACTCCATGATCCTCAAGAGTACTCGTATCACCGCTTGCGACTTCACCGTTCGCTATGGACTTCAACAGGCGCCGCATGATCTTCCCGGACCTGGTTTTGGGAAGGGCTTCGGTGAAGATAAGTTTTTTCGGACGCGCAATCGCGCCGATTTCCTTATCAACGTGGGCTTTCAGTTCCTTGATAATTTCTTCGCCCGGCTCGATACCCATTTTAAGAGTGACAAATGCGCAGACAGCCTCACCGGTCAGGTCATCCTTCATTCCGACAACAGCCGCCTCGGCAACCTTGGGATGCGCGACAATCGCGCTCTCGATTTCCATGGTGCCCAGGCGGTGACCCGCTACGTTCAGGACATCGTCCAAACGGCCCATGATCCAGAAATAACCGTCCTCATCAGTACGCGCTGAGTCGCCGGCATAATATTTATGGGGAATCTGCGACCAGTATGCCTGCTTGTATCGCTCATCGTCGTTGTAAAGGGTCTGGAGCATCGCAGGCCAGGGTTGCTTGATAACCAGCCGTCCACCACTTCCGAGCGGGACCACCTCTCCGGACTCGTTGACGATTTCGGGATTGACACCGGGAAGCGGACGTGTGCATGAGCCGGGTTTGGTCGGGGTCGCACCGGGTAGAGGGCTGATCATGATGCTCCCGGTTTCGGTCTGCCACCATGTATCGACTATCGGGCAATTCTCATTACCGATATTCTTGTGATACCAGATCCAGGCTTCAGGGTTGATCGGCTCACCGACAGTCCCAAGCAGACGGAGTGACGAGAGATCGAATTTCTGGGGATGCTGCTCGCCCCATCTCATGAACGCGCGAATCGCTGTCGGTGCCGTGTAGAACGTATTAATCCTGTATTTTTCAACCATTTCCCAGAATCGTCCCTCATGAGGGAAATTCGGCGCGCCTTCGAACATGACCGATGTGGCACCATTGGCGAGTGGCCCATAAACGATATATGAATGCCCGGTTACCCAGCCGATATCCGCTGTGCACCAGAATGTATCCTCTTCCTTGATATCGAAAACCAGCTTGGTGGTGTGGTAGGTTCCGACCATGTATCCACCGGTTGAATGCTGGACACCCTTGGGTTTTCCAGTTGAACCGGAAGTATAGAGGATAAACAGCGGATGGGTGGATTCGACCGGCGTGGCCTCGCATACTCCGCTCTGGCCGTCTATCAGGTCATGCCACCAGATATCCTTATCATCGATCCAGTCAACCGGTCCACCGACGCGTTTAACGACTATATTCTTCTCAATTGTCGGGCAGTTTTTGATTGCTTCATCGGTGTTAGCCTTGAGCGGAACATGCTTGCCTCGACGCCAGCCCTGGTCGGCGCAGATGACAATCTTAGCTCCGACATCGTTGATCCTGTCCTTCAGGGCTTCAGCGGAAAACCCGCCGAAAACTATCGAATGCGGTGCCCCTATTCTGGCGCAGCCAAGCATAGCGATAGCAAGCTCGGGAATCATCGGCATGTAAAGGCAGACACGGTCGCCTTTCTCGACACCCAGGCTTTTCAAGCCGTTGGCGAACCTGCACACCTCATGGTGAAGCTGCTGATAAGTGAAAGTCCTCTGATCCCCCGGCTCGCCTTCCCAGATGATGGCAGCCTTGTTTTTCCTCGCGGTTTCGAGATGCCTGTCGAGGCAGTTATAGCTGATGTTTGTAACTCCGCCTTTGAACCATTCGGCAAATGGCTCGTTCCATACAAGAACCTCCTTAGGCTCTTCAAACCAGAAGAGTTCGCTGGCGATTTCAGACCAGAACTCTTCAGGATTTTCAATGCTTCGTTTCCAAAGTGCCTCGTACTCCTCCATACTCTTGACATGAGCATTACTGGAGAATTCCTTCGATGGATAAAAAACTCTTGTTTCCTTAAGTTTGGATTCAATGTCTACAGTCATATGACCACCTGTGTCCTTAAAATTTTCCTTTTGAATTGAAATTTTTTCCTATACAAATACTTCTTAACTACCTATAGAGGGGTTTATTAATGGTAAATTCCCTCTGAAGCGCACCTATATTTACTCCGACCAGAGCACATTTTCAAGTAAAATGAGACTGTTTGCTAAAATTTTCACAATAATATTGAGTTTTTACTCATTTTCTTGTGAAAATTTGCGCAAATGGAGAGCATTCTTTGATTTAAGAGCTCAGACGTTTGAATAAATTTTCAGGAAATTCAGACCCTCTTCTCGCTGAAAAATGACTGGGTTACCTGACTAACCCACTTAAGCCCGGGTTTTCATATAAATTTCTGGAGCAAGACTACCGATGTAATTTCATCATGCTCATCAGTAATAACCTTTGGGAAACATTGAACGGGCAACTCTTTCCCATCTTTTGTCACAAAGGTTACGGTACACTGATAATCATTATCTTTTAACACGGAAGGAAAAATCTCTTTGAAATGCTGTTTTGATTGCGCATCGAGGAACTCATCGATGCTATGGCCTGAAAGTTCAATTTTTCTATATCCCAGAGCCTGGCACATCACAGGATTTAACGTAAGGATCTTTCCTTTGTCATTAAGGATGATTATCGGATCAACAGACGCGTCGAAGACAATATTGAATCTTTCCTCAAGCTCAGAGATAAGTTCCATGGCGGTGGTTTTCACAGTGATATCCATGGCAAACGCGCAACTAAAATCGTCATCCCCAAGTTTTACCCGGTACGTCCTAACCTCAACAGGAATTAAAGAACCATCCTTCCTTTTATGTCTTGTTTCAAAAGGATCACCCGCACTATTCTTTACTTCTTCCCAGTGATGCGGCCATTCGGCCTGGTCATACCACGGGTCTATATCCGCGACCGTCATTTTTAAGAGTTCTTTTTCTGTGTACCCAAGCGATTCACAACTAGCCTTGTTTACATAATGAAACTCAGCATTTTCATCGATCAGAAAAACCGCTGCCGGGAAATTATCCACAGCAAATCTCATGAACTCCTTGAGCTCTTGAGATGAGAGTTCCCTCTCATGCGACTTCTCCGTCATGAGATCATCCTCCTATTTTTAAATGTCGTAGATCGTTTTGTGGAATGGAGTGCCTAAGCTAATAATATTATAATTATTTCATTTGTCAATAAGTACAGGAATTATTCAGCCCTGGAAATTTTCACGATTGTAAATTCTGTCAGTGTTCAAGCCTGGTAAACAAATGTAGACCTGAATATCAGGTTCCATATATTTTACCACTGACGACGGATTGTGTACTCCAGCATAGTTTCCCCATCCGACTCGACCGGGATGATAAATTCGACCGTGCTGGCGTCCTTCTGGAGATATTCCATGTTTGAGCGGAGAACCTCCCAGTCACCCCAGACATGGTCCCAGTAAATTATTTCTACATTATCCGTTTTATGGTTGCGAATCGTGACCTCGACATCATACTCCCAGGTGTCATAACGAATTTCTTTGCGGTCCATAACCACCCGCTCACCGACAATGTCGAACGCTTCGCCCATTAAAATTTCAATTTCCTCGTCTTTTGGAGTGTGGTCAACACGATCCTCCCCGATAAATTGAAGCGAGCCTGACGAATCCTCCTTGTAAACCCTGATCAGACCTGCCGGAATTGGAATTCCAAGCCCATTTTCTTCGGAGTTCATAAAATTGAGCCTGACTTCAATTTCAGCTTCAGCGGTATCGCCGGAGTAATAGTAAGCGTAGCCGGGATCGAAAATGAACAATTTCTCAACCCCGATCCCCTCCCCTTCAAGAAGGCTTATCTGTTTCTGCTGGTTATTGAGGACAGTCGCAAGTCGCTGGAGGGTGTAAAGGTGGTATTCGAAGAACGATTCTTCGACGAAACCAAAATCATCCATGGCGCTATCCGTCATTTCAGACTTCAGGTACAATTCTCCGAGTGCATAATCATATTCAGGAATCCTGTGAACTTCCCCGGCAACGAGTTTCAGTTCAGCATCGTAGTAGGCGGTTCCGGAATTATTGTTGATTGTCACCCATCCTGAGAGATCGAGGACATCATCGTTTTGCCCGACAATTGCCACATAATTCGCTTCCCAGCCAAGACCGTCGGTAAGGTAGCTCATTTCGCATTCCGCGATCATGTCGCGGCTGGAAATCAGCGACCATCGCAAAGTCGGACGGGTGATAAGCCCTTCGGGGAGATCGTCGAACGTGACCTCGATGGGATTATTGATGATATTTATCCCCGACCTGGTCTGGATAACGAGGTTGCCGTCGTACGAAAGTAAAATCCCGTCGATTGTACGGCCGTCCTCGGTCCGAACCTCGATATGGTTATCGATGTGAGCTTCGTAAAGCGCCGCGGTCGATACGAGGTCATACTCGTAATTCTGCTCGAGGATGGTAAGTGAATCAGGGTCTGATTCATTTACAAAATGGACGCTGGTGGGGTCCATCTGCGAAGCGACGTCCATAAAGATGAGATCAAATTCGGCACGCGGTAACTCGATTTCGCGGGTGTCTTTTACGAGGCCCGTCCCGTCGTTGTAGATCGTGACGGCCATAAATGTCTGATCCTCGAAAGTAGTTGTGACCTGCGGTCCGGCGATGATACTCCCTGGTACCAGGAACATGATTACGATCAGGACGATGAGTACGGGTAGAGAAATTAATCCTATGGGTTTTATGTATTTCATTTTGATGTTCCTTTATTTACAAATTTTACTGCCCCCCTGTAATCCCCCCGCAAGCGGGGGGATGGTTTTTTTACCTCCCCCCAACTTGGAGGGGATGGTGTTTTTACCTCCCCCCAACTTGGAGGGGATGGTTTTTTTACCTCCCCCCAACTTGGGGGGGATGGTTTTTTTACCTCCCCCCCACTTGGGGGGGATTGAGGGGGGGGTCGGTTTTTTCATATCCTCGACCATTACCATTCTCTACGGATCGTGTATTCAAGGACAGTTTCGCCGTCGGATGCGACAGGAATGATAAACTCAACCGTGCTGGCGTCTTTCTGTTCATATTCATGCGTGCTTCGACGTACTTCCCAGTCGCCCCAGACATAGTCCCAGTACACGATTTCAACTCTTTCCTCTTTATGGTTCCTGATAGTCACTTCGACATCGTACTCCCAGGTGTCGTATCGGATTTCGCGCCGGTCCATAACTACCCGTTCGCCGACAATGTCGAATGCTTCACCTAACAGAATTTCGATTTCCTCGTCCTTGGGAGTGTGGTCGATTGCGTCTTCACCGATGAATTGCAGCGAACCGGATGAATCTTCCTTGTAAACCCGCATTAATCCCTTTGGTAAAGGAATTCCAAGTCCGTTTGCTTCCGAATTCATGAATTGCAGCCTGACTTCGATATCAGCCTCCGCAGTGTCGCCGCGACCGTAATATGAGTAGCCCGGATCGAAAACGAAAATCTTATCGACAGTTATTCCTTCGCCTTCCAGGAGGCTGATCTGTTTCTGCTGGTTATTAAGGACTGTCGCGGGTCGCTGGAGGGTGTAAAGGTGATATTCGAAAAATGATTCTTCTTCAAATCCTCCCCCTGCACCGAGAGCAGCGTAACCATTCATGGCCATGGGTGCTGCCATTCTGGCGTATTCTGGCTGAACCCTGTTCACTTCACCCGCGACGAGTTTCAAAGTCGCATCGTTGTAAGCCGTACCGGAATTGTTGTTGATCGTTACCCAGCCAGTGAGATCGAGACGGTCATCGTTCTGATTAACAATCACCACATAATTCGCGCGCCAGCTAATCCCCGATGTCAGGTAGCTCATCTCGCATTCATGCGTACCCGAAGCGCCGTTTATAAGCGACCATTTCAATGTCGGACGGGTGATCAGGCCTTCGGGAAGCTCCTCGAACTGGATCTCGACCGGATTATTCACGATCACGATCCCATCGCGGGTTTGGATGACAAGGCTGCCGCCGGAGGATAGCAAAATCCCGCTGACAGAGCGTCCATCCTCGGTCCGAATCTCGATTTCCTTGTCGATGTAACGCCTGAACAGGGCTTCGGTCGATACGAGATCGTATTCATAATTTTGTTCAAGGATCGTGATGGCGTCGGGATTTGTGTTCGACACGAAATGGACGCTGGTCGGGTCCATCGACGACGCGACATCCATGAAGACCAGGTTAATCTCGCCTTCAGGCAGGTTCAGATTTCTCGTGTCTTTCACAAGGCCTGTACCGTCGTTATAGATCGTGATAGCCATGTCCGACTGGTCATCGGATGTTGTCTCGACGATCGAGCCATCTGCAACCGCATGCGGAATAAATGTCACTAATGCAAGAATAAGCATCAGTGCTGGTATAGCGACTGTAAGTCGTGGGGTATTCATGAGGGGGTATTTCATGAGGGGGTATCCTCCATTTTTATTTCGAAATAAGAACGCAGACTGCACAACGTGAAATAGGACACGTGAATTGTAACCGAGGGTTCAGAAATTTACTAACCGGAGAAGAAGATATCCGCAATAATTAACAACATACCGTAGAACCGCATGGCAATGCGTCGATTGTTTATTACCGAGGACGCACTGCCGTGCAGTTCTACGGGATGTCCATCGAATTTATCTGCTTAAATCTCCACCTGAGGTAGAAGATGTAGGCGATAATCCAGATAGCGATGACGGTGTAGGAGATGTTGATCATTAATAGGTTGAGTCGGACTTCTCTTTCATAACCTTTAACATCGAATCCTGTTATGGAATAACTCTGTAAGGTTAGTCGAGTATCATTCTCACCGATCTGTGAATTATACTCATCCTCAAATTCCTGTAATAAATGATCATTCTCTGGATCACCAAGAAAACGGACTGCCATACCCGAGAAGAGAACAGTATCAACATAATCTAAAGTTAAATATTCCAGTATCAGTGGGAGGTATTCCTTATCGTCAACAGGATCAATAAAATTAACGATTGTACTGAGCGCGCAGATTGACAACGAATCAGCAAGGTCAACCTCGTCTCTTATCTTATTCGGGGGTTCATCAAATGGAGTCAATAAATACCTGACATTATTAAGCTCAAGTCCACCACTCACCGCTGTGTTAAGTACAATACGCAACCTTTCTTCAGGATTATCCCTAAGTTTAAAGAGAACAAACTGACTTACTGTAGCAATTTTCGGATATGTTGAATTAGTAGCATTTAAAAGCACATCTCTAACTATCGGCTCATCTGCATGATGCAGTAATAGAGTGAATTTAGTATTATTGTAAGAATTTGATGAAGCCCCAATTATCAAGGATTCAGCTTCCGTTTTGGTTAGCAGTCTATCCCAGGCAATCATGTATTCAATCTCATCCCACCAGATTTCGGTTTTTATAGACATTGATGTAATAGTATTCTCTAAAGTTAGCGGGACAAGCAAAATAGGAGCTATTACGCTGAATAGGTATGTCAGAACAATAGCCCAGAATAGCAATTTCAGCTTGGATATGATCTTTGACAACTTTCCCATGATGGTCCTCTGCTACATTCTGCATTAAATCTCCGTATATTTAAAGACCACAGAGATTATCGGAAAGCTCAATAATCTTGGAATCATTCGAACACCGGGGACAGGCACCCAGATTTGCCGGGTAGTTTGGAGTGGGAGTGGACGTATGTATTAGCGGCAAATCTGTGAGCCAGTCCCCTGAACGGAAATTAGATTCAAGGGGATTAGTGGACATGGTAGACCGCTCACTGGCGTTCGCGACTCTGATATACGGTTCTGATATACGGTTCTGATATACAGTTCTGATATACGGTTCTGATATACGGTTCTGATATACGGTTCTGATATACGGTTCTGATATGTGGTACTGGTATAAGACTGGTGGCCCCTCATAACCAGCCCCGTGCTGGTTAGGAGGGTCCTGCAATCCATCTACATGCTCCAAACAGTACCGCGAACGTTAGTGAGTGGTCTGCCAAATCCACTTATCTACCATCCAGACCACTCACTAACGTTCGCGGTACTGATACAGACACGCACTCACATCGGGACTTCACTCACATCGGGTCTTCGGGTAAAACCATATCGACCGGAATAATAATAAGCTCCTCCGGTTCGCCCTGCAAAGCATAGATATTTACCCCGTCCAGCGAAATCGCGACGTCCCTGAAATATGAATCCGTGAGGTTTTCAATTCTCGATGTAAAAACCGCCCCGTCACCGGCCAGATCGATAATGGCAAGGTCGGATGTGAAAACCCAGCGCATCGATTCCGGGAAATTTCCTCGGATCATATTCCGGTATGTATTCACAAACGACCATGTCGCGGGCGGTCCCCAGTCGGAAAGAATCGCGAATGCAAACGATCCTGTGGGCGATGTTGCGAAGTCACCCACGCCGGCGGTTCCTATAAAAATCGGTTCGCTCTCTCCCGGACCGGTGATAAATGAAAACGCAGGCTCCATGAGATTTCCTTCGCCCTGCTTACTGCCGGAGCACGCCACCAGGATTCCCGCCTCGGATTCCGCGAGCCTGCTCGGGTTAATTCCCACCCAGGATTTATCGAGTAAATCGAGAGTATCGGCATCGTATGCCCAGACCCACGCACCGTACGGCGGTCCCATAGTGCCGTCCGCCTGTTCACTCCACTGAAGCTCAAGGTCGGTTACATAAAGAGTGCCATCTCTTTCAGCGATCGCCCACGGGATTTTTCCGCACGATGCCTGAGATTCGATTTCAAGAATTATTTCACCCGTCTCGTCGAAATTCATACTGAGCTTATAAATTATGCCCTCGTATGCGTACTGCATCCCGCTGGCGATATAGATAGTCCCGGAATATTTCGAATAAACCGCGTTGCACGAACCATCGAGTTCGAATTCATTTAACACCTGGCCATTCGATTGATCGATGACTAGTAAAACGCCCCGATCGATTATTTGATCGTCCAACGGTTCGCCGACCAGGTACAGCCCGGTTCCGAACTGGCAGAAGGCAAGGGCTGTCGGACGGATCGTGAGGGGAACATCGATAAGCACGGTTCCGTCTTCAGGATCGAGCGCCACAAGGTTCCCGGACTGGTGGAAGAAAGTCCAGATATTGCCATTGAGAGGTTCAATGACTAGGGGTCCCGCGCCTGTACCTGGAAGTTCCCAGGATATAATATCCCCAGCGCTGGATTCTTCCCCAGGCACATCGGCATCCTGGGCTGCCGCATAACCGGAATTAACACTTAGAACCAGGAATATGACAGCGGTAATGAATAGCCCCTGAATAGATCTCATGACAGACACCTCAATTCATCGGTCAATTTAAAATGATAATACTACCGTAACGAATCCGGCGCAACAGGAATTGCCACTGGCAAGGGTTAACAATTGGGTTCCCTACCGGTTTTTTTATCCAATCAGTCCTGAACCGGAGTTACTTATCAGACCTCGTATCATGTACAATATGTTCAATAAATCATCCATCAATTAAATAAGAGTTTATTACAATGAAAAATTTCTGTGATTTCTCACCCGCCCCACCCACCCCACCCGTCCCACCTCCTGCAATGCCGCCGATCAGTAAGACCGATGATTTACACATACAGGACGAAGTCGGACTTGCTGGGGTTGAGCCTCTCTCAATTGATGATGCGTTAAAAAAGGTCGGCCTTCTCAAGGAGAACATGGAGAAGGTTATTATCGGGAAACCGTTGCAGGTCGATATGACAATAGCCTGCATGCTGGCGCGTGGACACCTTCTTCTGGAGGATGTCCCGGGCACAGGAAAAACAACGCTCGCGAAAGCGCTTGCGAGAAGTATTGAGGGTTCATTCCAGCGGATACAATCGACGCCCGACCTTCTTCCGGCGGATATAACTGGAACATTTGTATATAACCAGAAAACCGGGGAGTTCCAGTTTCGTCCCGGACCGGTATTCGCCGATGTAGTGCTAGCGGATGAAATCAACCGCGCGACCCCCCGGACCCAGTCGGCACTTTTAGAATGCATGGAGGAATACCAGGTCACTCTTGAACGGACAACTTTCAAACTTCCCCCGTCATTCATGGTGATCGCCACGCAGAATCCAATCGAGTTCCAGGGCACATATCCCCTCCCTGAAGCGCAGAAAGACCGTTTCATGATGCGGTTGAAACTCGGATATCTTGAGGGTGACGAGGAGAAGAGAATGCTCCTTGACCAGACACAGGTGCATCCGCTGGAGACCGTCAGGTCGGTAATAACCACCGAGGATGTACTGCGGCTGCAGAAAACCGTTCGGGGCATTCATATCGAAGACGATCTCCTGGATTACATCGTGCGGATCGTGGGCAGCACCCGCACCGATTCAAATATCCATGTCGGGGCCAGTCCGCGTGGAAGTCTCGGGCTTTACCGTGCCGGACAGGCTATTGCTCTCGTACGTGCAAGGGATTACGTCATACCGCACGATATCAAGGAAATCGCGGAGTCGGTTCTCGCTCACCGTATGATTTTAAAACCGCAGGCTGGATATTCCGATGACGCGATCGGTGATCTGATAAATACCCTTCTCGCGAAAGTCGGCCCCATGGTGGACAAGCGATGACCTTCCGGCCGCTGATATTCCTGGGGAGCCTGATTCTCCTTTCGATTCTGATTATCCTGTTCCGCAGGGCGAGTATCGAGGGGAAATTTCTGTTGATTACCGCGGTCGGATCGATGGCGGCATACTTGCACATACATTTCTACCTCCTCTTGCTCACTTCATTGTCGCTGTTTACATTTCTTGCGTTAGCACTGGTCTGGACCTGGATCGCGACATCACGTCTCAATTTTAAGCGTGAGATTAAGGCCGAGGTAATGGTCGGGGAAAATGTTCAGGTTAAATATTTAATAAAAACCGGAGCGTTTCTACCGCTTTATCACACGAGGGTCTGGGACCGGGCATGGCGTACACGCTCCGATAATACCGAAGATGAAATCCAGTTTGAGGACCCTGGTTATATCGGGTTCCTAAGGATTCATCCGAGAGATAAATCGGAAGGAATTCAGCATATCGTTCCGCCGGTACGCGGACGTCTGAACTTTGGCCCGGTGGGGATCGAAGGCGGCGATCCGTTCGGGCTGTTTACTGCGATTAAATGGCTTCCGATCGGCGATGAATGCCTGGTTCTCCCGACATGGGTCCTTTTACATACCTTACCATCAATTCCCGCACGGCTTGGATCGCGGGAACAGGAACACCTGGTCAGTAAGGAAGGATTCAGCCATGAATTTCTCGGCATCCGCCCCTGGGCCGATGGCGACAGCCTCAGGGGTGTACACTGGGTACTTACTGCGAAACATAACGCGTTGATAGTCAGGCAGTTCGAGAAAGAGGTTGAGGAGGAATTGCTGATCATTCTCGACGCGGACAGAGCGGGCGATGTCGGTGAAGGGGCTGAAAATGCTCTTGAATACCTGATAACCCTGACGCTGAGCATGATTAACGCCGCTATCGAGGTCTCAAGGCCCTGGAACCTTGTAATTGTCGATGAGAATCAAAATCTGATCACCTATAAAATGAAAGACCCTTTGCGCCAGGTCCAGTACGCTCTCGCGGAACTCCCGGCTAAACGCATTGTACCGATCGAGAGCCTGCTCGATGGAATCCGCAGGCAGTATCCAGGGTCGGCATGCGTTCTTCTGACCCCAAGAATCGACCAGGCTGTCTCAGTGGCGCTCGCACAAAGCGATCAATCGATTGGTGACAACCTGCCGTCGATTTTAGTCCGCGTGGATCCGGACAGTTTTATAACATCGGTCAGTTCCGGACTTAAAACGCTGAGATACCGGAAGGGACGGGATGAGCGTCCTTCCGCTTTCCACTCGGACCGGCTATCGAGAATTTCTGAGATAACAATTAACCGGGGCGACAACCTTGGAGATTTATTCAACGGGGTCGTACCGACATGAATTCCTGAGTACACTTAATTTTAACCGACGGGGAATGGAGCTTTTATACCTTGCCAGCAATCATAAAAAAAACTTACAATACCGGCATGATTCAGATCAAAATCCGGCAGAATGCAGTCTATTGCTTAATCGCCATCCTAATTTATTTTTTATTAATCCCGTATCCGACCAGGGCGACAACTCTCTCCGAAGTTCTTGTGGGGATCTACAACGCCCGAAATCCAGCGAGCCTATCTTCGCTTTCGTTTCTTGGCGACATGCGTCTCGATCTTGACGATGAACAGGGCGCGATGCTTCCGGCCCAGATCAGCCTGCTTGCCGCGTGGCGAAGCCCCGATGAATGGTACAGCACTTACGAAATTTCAGGTGAGATCGCTACCGGGATGAGGGGAATCGGTTACTCGCATCCGGCTGTTGACCAGATGATTCTAAGCCGTCCGGACTTTCTCGATGTCCTTGATATAGTCTGGACAGTGCAGTACCAGGGTACAGCGATGTGGGACGGGGAACCCGCCTGGAAAATTCTTTTTAACACGCGTGACATAACGCTCGATACACCGCCGTTTACGCTTTATGTCCGGAAGGATGATTTTGTCCCCCTGAGGACACAAGTAGAATTTTCAGACGGCACCACCGCGATCACCGACCTGAACTGGATCGTGACCGACGATGTTTTGCTGCCCTCGAAATTTACGACAACTTTTAACCCGCCGATCGGCCCTTTAGCGGGATATGAAACAACCTGGTTCAATCATGAGATCAATCCTGATTTATCGGACATTGATTTTCCGCGCGAGGAAGGGTCTTTACTAAGCGGCAACGATCCCGATCTGGACGATGGCCCGGCGGTTTTCGAGGAGCTTTACCACGGCTTCGCGGATGATCCGATTATCGCGCCGATCAACGATTCGTCCGGAACATATGACCGGTTAAGTTTTACATTCAGCCTGTATGTCGAGGACGATTCAATTCCCGGCCAGTTGGATTCAAGGCAGATAGCTATCCGGAATCTCGCGATCGATATAATTTCTGACTGGGATTGGTCGGGTGATAACGGATTGAGCATGCCCGGCGGGAAATACGAGTGCGGAAAGGAAATAGTCGGTGCGATCGGAGAACTCCTCGGAACCGACTCGATAACGGATTTTTATTTCCTCGACTGGGAACCTATTGAATCGGGGGAGTGACTCCAATAATTCAAAAATTATTAATCCGTGTGGCCGGATTTTTCATTTCAGCAACCCATTTCGATGGCAAGGATCTGGTAAAGACCGCGGGATGTCGAATCGTCGGGTGGCATGATCTAGATTTGCGGATTGGGGATATGGTAGCAGATTATTGAATAAGAGATAATATTTTTTATCGATGCTCTTTAAGCCTAAGTCACCTTGTTTTTACAACCTTTTATTAATTTCATCAATTAAGCTTTTTGCATTGTGCTCACTAACTCCATTGTATTCTGAGATATCAGTTTGGGAATCAATATCTACTGTTATTTGTTTAATAATTTCTTTTTTATTCAGTTCCTTACCAAGCATCGCAAAGAACCGTTTATTTTTTGCAACTATACTATCATCTCCCTTAAGTTCAGCTTCATATTGCTCGAATTCATAACCAGCGACCTTCATCTCCTGTTCATGAACCTTGTACACATACTTATTATAATATCCTTCTTGAAATATACTTTCTAGTTCTGGCTTATCATCATCAGTTTCAATGATTGACTCTATGCTAATAACTGATAACAGTTGCGAATTAATTTTTTCTTCTAGCTCATTATTTAATTTTTCTTTCGCTTCAATTCCCGCATTATCTGAATCAATCAAGACAACTACATTTAATTTTTGACCCAGCATGAATAAACACAATTTGAAAATATTACCAGTTCCACATGCGGGTGTGATAAATATATCACTAAGCAACCCAGGTTTTCCTGATTTTAATAATAGGTTTGACAAAGCATTTAGGATCCAGAAATCCTCTATACCTTCAACGATTAGGTTTTTCTGAGAAACAAGAAAGCTTTGACTTGCATTCATACCCAACGCAGCCTGTAAAACAAAATTCCTATTGCTTTCCTCTGAAATTAGTTTATCTGTGGTTTTTGATCCTTCTTTAGTCATTTCAACGACTTTAATGTTTAGTGGATCCTTTAAATCCACCATAAATGGCGAGTGCGTTGAGATTATCATTTGGTTTTTCTCTGATTGCGTCTTTAAATATTCAAGTAAGTCCCCTTGCCAGTCTGGATGCAAATGCAAGCCTGGTTCATCGAGTAGCATGAAATAGTTGTTGCCTAAATATTTTTGCCCATGAATTAGCAAAAGAAATGAAATTAAATTTTGTGTACCAAAGGACATTTCTGACAAATTTGTATTGGTTTCGTAAAAAGGAGAGTCCTTATTGACACTGGTTAAATCAAAATCTATATTA
Organism: uncultured bacterium; assembly: GCA_965369865.1. GTDB lineage: Bacteria > JAJVIF01 > JAJVIF01 > JAPKYR01 > JAPKYR01 > JAPKYR01. Next base: position 39,300 of record CBDURU010000002.1, read on the forward strand.
TCCCCATCAGCTATTAGATTCACATTATGCTGTATATCAAATCCACCGCGATCCATCAATGATTGTATGACTTTTGATATTTTTCCATACTCTAACCTTCTTCGGCGACGATGTTTAAATTTTATGATTTCTGATGGGTCCTTATTTGCAATACTCGCTATAGGTTGTAAAATTGGTTGCCTCTTTGATTTTATTTGAAATCGTTCATCTGGATCCTGCTTTGTTTCATCACCATCCTTTGCCAAGTTCCCACTGCCTGCGTACAGAGGGATATCAACCATGTAAATAATTCTTGGCAATAAATCGTATATAAAATTATGAAATGGTTGAGGTAAGGATTTAATATCACCAATTTGTTTTGCATAGGCATTCATTGTAGTAATTATGCTTGTAAAGTACATATCCGCTTCCGCACTACCTTCATTCATCCTCAGGAATTGTGCCCGCTGTCCATTAAACTTACTAAGGGTAGTATTAAATAATTGTATTCTTATATCACAACCAAGCCTAATCACTGTGTCTATAAGACCTATAGTTGAATCATCAAAATTAAAATCATTAAATCCTTTAGATAATGGTGTTTCTAGCGACAATGGCGTTATATCTGGGGAGTTAATATCTATATCCTTATCAATATCGTCAGTTACTGCATGAATTGTTAAAAAACCATCATTATTACGAATCACCAAAACTTCATTCAAAGGATTAGAAATATTGCCTAATTTTATTACTTCTTCTAGCTCCTCATCACTCAATTTAAATATAGCAGAAACTTTAGGTTTTAGATCATCTTCGAGCCGGCTAGTCCTTGTATAAGAATGCTCTGGAAAATAGGTTGGGATTGTTAATGATGGGTTTAACATACATAATGCTTCAAGGTGGGCTGACTTCCCACTTTGATTAGGACCAACGAAAACAGTGAAATTTCTGATATCAACCCATCCAGAATCTATTATACATTTGTAATTCTGAATTCTGAATTTCTTCAATTTCATTTTGCGACCACCTCAAGTTTTATTATTAATTCAACCCATAGGATGATGAGTTCCAATCGTACTAACGAATCTATAATTTAACAGATCTTCAGGACAGAATTTAGTATATCTTCTAGGTATGCCTTAAATTGCCGGGGCATACTTCACCTCATTCATGATTGAATCACGGAGACTTGGCTTGATCGTATCGGGCAGAACCAGATCAACTTTCCTGCCGACCAGATCCTCAAGGAAAAATTTCAATCCCATGTACGCCCTGAATGTTTCATTCTCAAGCTCAACAAGGAAATCGATATCACTGTCAGGAGAAGCATCGCCACGGGCAATCGATCCGAAAATCCCGAGCTTCCGCACACCAAACTTCTTTATCTCAAGCTGGTGCTTCTCAATGAGGTTAAATATTTCTTCAAGCATGGTCATTGCGATTAATGATTATACACTGAGATTTCACTTAACGTCAGCCCTAATCCCTATTCTCCTCTGCACTTTCGCTTGAGGTGACAAAATGGCACCTCAAGATTTCCCATTCTTCCTCAATATAACAAATCCTTTTCCGGAAAGAATTCCACTCCTTTTATGGATACATGCTGCCTATTGTTCTCGGGAATGGGATGCACTCACGGACTGAATGTACTCCCGCGAGCCAGGCGACAGTCCTCTCCACTCCAAGTCCGAATCCGCCGTGCGGGTTGGTGCCGTATTTCCGTAAATCGAGATACCACTTGAACGCTTCCATCGGGAGTTCGTGCTTTTTGATCTGCGCGACAAGAAAATCATGGTCCTCCGCACGCTGCCCGGCGCCGATGATCTCCCCGTACCCTTCAGGCGCGAGCATGTCGACCGACATGGTCGTGCGCTCGTCATCCGGATCGGGCTTCATGTAGAACGCTTTGATGTCGCGCGGGAAATGGTGGACAAAAATCGGACGGTCGTACGGCATCGTCAGTAACGTTTCATCCGGCGCGCCAAACTCCCCACCCCATTCAAATTCGGTACCGAGATCTTCAATTTCGCGCTTTATCTCAGCCTGGCGGGTCTCATCGCCGGTGGTTTTCAATTCACCCTCAAGCTCAGCAATACGTTTCGGCTTGAGTTCATTAAGTTTTATCACCGCATCGTCATAGTGCATTCGTATGAACGGTACTTTTACATTTTCAAGGAATGAAACATCACGCCCGACAATCTCAAGCTCTGGCCGGCATTTTCGGAGAACCCACTCGATGATGTACATGGTCATCCGTTCCATGAGTTCCATGTTGTCCTCAAGGCTGAACCATGCGATCTCAGGTTCGATATGCCAGAATTCGGTGAGGTGGCGACGGGTTTTCGATTTTTCCGCACGGAAGGACGGCCCGAACACTACGATTTTCCGGTGCGACATAGCGCCGACTTCGCCATAGAGTTGCCCGGATTGCGACAGGTAAGCGATATCATCGAAATACGGCACCTCGAAAAGGTCGGATGTCCCCTCGCAAGCGTTCGGTGTGAAAATCGGAGCGTCGAACGTGATATATCCGTCCTCGTAGAAAAATGTTCGTATCGCGTGGATGACTTCGGACCGAATTCGCATCAATGCCCACGGGCGCTTGGATCGCAGCCACAAATGCCGGTGCTGGAAAAGGAATCCGGTCCCGTGATCTTTCGGCGTGATCGGGTATTCACTCGCGATCTGTACGATTTCCACACCACCGGATGTCACATGGAGCTCATACTCGTCCTTCTTCGGATGTTTCGCGACTTTGCCTGAGATCCGTAGCGAAGATTCCTGTGTGAGCGATCCGGCTTTCTCCCAGGTGTCTTCGTCAACATCGTTGATCCCGACAATGGCCTGGATGATGCCCATTCCGTCGCGGATTTCAAGGAACTTGAGTTTCTTGCTTTCGCGTTTATTGTAGAGCCAGCCCGTGAGAGTGACTTCCCGGTCAACAAACTGTGAAATCTTGTCGATTGTTGTTTCGGTCGGCATTGTTATGAACCTCGATTAAAACGGTACTGGGAATATATCAGAGGGGGGGGGTATGGGCAAGTGTGTGGGAGAGCCAGGGATTAGTTTAATTCATCGTGCACAAGGTGTGGATGCTTCTCCTTTAACCATGCAATGACAATCTTCTCTAACTCAATTACTATTTCAGCCAATTCCTCGACTTCTATATCACTCACCACTGTTGGTTCCCAATCATACCTGAGATTATGTCTTGTCTTTCTGAAACTATCAAGTACATTTGCGAGCTGCTCAACACCGGTGCCTAAAAAATGACGGAATCCTGTCACTGCTGCTTCATGATGCCCCCCAGCCTGAGTCACCCAGCCTTCAGCACGCAATACTAATTCGCACCACATCATCGCAGCATCATAAAAACCTTTGAACTGACCATATACAGTCTGGCCGGACACACTTGCGTCTTTAGCGGAAATCAGTGTGCCCTGAATGCGGTTTGATATTTCCCGCCTTGTCGGGTCTACCCGCCTGACAGAATTGTCAACCAGTAATTCGTTCCAATCTCTCATTATCACCAACTAAAAAAACTTTTTGTGTTGACATTAACGAACGTACAAAATGATCATTGTTTTCGTACTTTTCCTTCCAAATCCCAGGAGTATAGACTTTATAATCTATCTGCCGGTTAATCCTCTTCTCAAGATCGGAAATTTCCTTGCTTAATGACCGTTTTGATTGATGACCAATGAAAACAATGTCTATGTCGCTCTCAGATCTTTGAGTCGAGGTGGCAAAAGACCCATAGACAAAAACACAATCTATGCTAATTAGCTTATTCATCTCTTCTTTGAGAATTCCAAGGCTACCGATGGCATGTTCAAATATCATTCTCAGACCAGGGATCCAGGGATGTGTCTGCTTCAGCCGGTATGGATAACGCAAAGATTTTTTTAAATCATTTGAGATATGAGGTTCAAGTAACCCCATTATCCAGAGTTTAGTCATTTGTTTATGTAGAGCACTTTGACTACAACCAGTAAGTCGCTCAAGGTCACGGGAACCTAACCATTCCTTAGGGCGTTTGATGTACTCCCAAAGAAGTTTAACACGCACTGAAGACCCAAATAACACAAACAGCTCCTTTTTGCCAGGGTCTCCTGCAGGCTTAACTTCGTCATTTGAATTTTCCAAATTACGATTATTTGACCTCATTATACGATCATTATAAGCCATTTCGCGATCATTGTCAATCTGTGGAACGCTAATCCCTTTCCCTTAATGCCCTTTCCTTTTCCCTGTCCGATTCCTTCTTCGCGATTACCTCACGCTTCTCGTACTCCCTCCTACCCTTGCAGATTCCTATTTCAACTTTCACCAGGTGCTTTTTGAAATACACCCTCAGGGGGATCAGTGTCATCCCCCTTTCATCGGTGGCCTTTTTCATCTTGCGAATTTCGCGCTTGTTGAGGAGAAGATGCCTTGGACGCCTTGGCGGTAGCGGCTCGATTGTCGCGAATTTGTAATGCGCGATATGCATGTCGAACAGGATAACCTGCCCATCTTTCACACGGGCGTATGAATCGCGCAGGTTCAGGCCTCCGGCACGGATGCTTTTCACTTCCTGTCCGGCAAGGGAAATGCCCGCCTCGAAACGGTCAAGCACATTGTAATTCCGCAATGCTTTCCGATTAGTGAATGTTGGAAGCCCGGAACTTTTTTCGACTTTTTTATCTTTCTTAGCCACGATATATCAACCCGATATAATTTCGGCAATTCGGCAACCCAGTATAGCAATCCTGCCCGAATTCTGCATCGGAACCCCCCTCGCTCTGGTATACTTCGACAACGAAAATGTATACGAAAGTTGATAAAACTCATCTTGATAAGCTGCGTTCGATTGTGGGTAATGAATACGTATTAACAGAACCGGAATTCCTGGAACTTGCGTCATCGGATGAAACCGAGGACCTATGTTACCCCCCGGAGGTCGTTGTCCGCCCAAGAAAAGCACAGGAGATCGGCGAAATTATGAAACTCGCGAGCGAGGAGAAAATTCCCGTTACCCCCAGGGGTGGAGGTACAGGACTGTCCGGCGGGTGTCTTCCAGTGCGCGGCGGCATAGTAATTTACATGGACAGATTCCAGGAAATTCCTGAGATCGATGAGGAGAATCTTTTCGCGACAGTCGAAGCCGGGGTAATTACCGAAACATTCCAGGACGAGGTTGAAAAAGTCGGACTTTTTTACCCGGTCGATCCGGCAAGCAGGGGAACATGCTTTATCGGCGGTAATATCGCGGAAAATGCAGGTGGACCGAGAGCTGTCAAATACGGGGTTACAAAGGACTGGGTGTATGGCCTTGAGGTGGTTCTCCCAACCGGGGAAATCATCAATCCCGGCGGGAAACTACTGAAAAACGTGTCCGGATACAATCTCACCCAGCTTTTTATCGGGAGTGAAGGGACACTCGGGATTGTCACAAAGGCAACAGTCAAATTAATCGCGAAACCGAAATTCACCGCGGTGCTTCTGGCTGCATTCGACGATCCTTTCAAGGCATGCAAGGCTGTCCCGGCACTGTTTCATGCGGGGATCGTTCCTTCTGCATGCGAATTTATGGAAGGCGATGTCATGCGGATGGCTGCTGAGCATCTCGAAAAAAATATCCCCAACTCCGATGCCGCCGCGCAGTTGATGATCGAAATCGACGGCAATGATGAGGCGCGACTGTACGAGGAGATCGAAAAAGCCGGGACGATCTGTGATGAGGGCGGTGCTATAGATGTCATCCTTGCCGAGTCGGGCCGGAGGGTGAACGAAATCTGGGACGTTCGGAGAGCCGCGGGAGAGGCTGTAAAGGCGCATTCTGTGTATAAGGAAGAAGATACTGTCGTGCCGCGCGCCAAACTCCCCGATCTGTACGTGGGCGTGAAAGAAATTTGTGAAAGGCACGGGGTTATGAGCGCATGTTACGGCCATGCCGGCGATGGTAATCTCCATGTTAATTTGCTGAAAGATACGATGTCGGATGAAGACTGGAACAATAAACTCCCGGATACGATAACTGAGATTTTTAGATTCTGTATTTCGCTTGGAGGAACAATTTCCGGTGAGCATGGGATCGGATATACGCAGAAATCATATTTACCAATGGCACTTTCAGAGATCGAGCTGAATCTGATGCGTGAAATCAAGAAGGTTCTGGATCCTGATGGAATCCTGAATCCGGGGAAGATTTTTTGATGGAGGCGTGCCACCGGAATTGGTCGATACGAAAAAACGACAAGCCGTAGAACAGCACGGCAGTGCGTCTTCCACATTAAAACAATCCATTCGACGCACTGCCGGTCGACGCACTGCCGTGCTGTTCTACGGTTTTTTCATTTCTCATTTTAATCATCGATCATCCTGAAATCTATTAATCAATCCGCAGGGGCTAAAAATGGTTAATACCTAGTAGGAGTTAAAAGCAACCAGAGCGGTCCGGCATCTAAAAATAGCGGGCGAATATGAACCTGACCGGTTCTGCTGTATCTATAATAGGGATTTATTTCAACCCAGCCTGGAAACATTATTCGGTCATCGGTTGATATTTATTGACGATATATTTAGAATACGCCTTTGGTATTTTATGGTTGAGCGACATTCCAATAAATCATTAAAATTAGCCCGTGCTCCCGGCGGCGATATCCATCATCCCGGACACGCCCAGTTTCATATCCTGAGACTCCTTACAGGCAGCATTATCGGTGGTTGGACGCTTGTCCTGGTTTTCCTCGCACTCGGGTTCATGGGAAACATAGAATTTACCGAGAGTATGGACCTCGCAATAAACTGGGTGCTGTATGGCGGGACAATTCTGGGTATTATCCTCGGGCTTATATTTTCGATCGTGGCCGCACTCCTTACCAGGATATTTCCGATCCTGAGGAGAACAACCCATCCGCTGGCGCTGGTGCGTACCGGATTCATCCTCCTGATTGTCTGGACGTTTTTCACGTACGGATTCTGGCCGCACAGTAAGCTGGGATATATCATCGGGCCCTTTCTTGCGTTTCTCGCCGGACTTGAATGTATCCGGGTTAATCCGCGTGCGGAACTGGTTCCGCATTCGACAATCGGGCGTGTACTGGGTACCGCGATCGGGCCGTTCATTATTGTGTCCATGATTCTCCTGGTCATGGTTCCGATGTTCCAGAGAGGATTCGGGAATTCAAATTCGCCGAAATTAATTATTGTCGCAGTGGATGGAATAGACGGAACCCTTACAGAGGAGTTCCTGGGATCAAACGAAAAAGAACGTTATCCAAACCTGGTTGAAATGAAAGAAAATGGGGGAATCGGATCGTTGGCGGCAACATCGCCGATCATTTCTGACAGGGCATGGGCCGACCTTATGACCGGGCAGGATTGGGACGGCCACGGAATACTGGATCGCCACAGTACATCCGACGACCTTACCGCTTTAACCATGTGGGACATTCTCGCGATGAACGGTTACAGGATCGGGTTGTTCCAGATGCTCCCTCCGCACGAGACCAGTCCTGATTTCGAGTTCGATATCCCCGCATCGGGAACAGCCGAGGAAAAGGACTCGTTAAGTTCTGAAGCGTTGACCGCTGTTAGAATAATAGGGCGGAATCCCGGGCTTGCCGGGGTCGAGGAAAGCATTCTTGCGGCATGCCAGCTTGCCAGGCTTGGGGTTACGCTTGAGACAATTACCTTAATTGCCGGGGAATACAGCCTTGAGCTCCTTACCGACCAGCATTACAGTTTTTCCTATCTTCAAAGAAAGCTCTTAGAATTCCGGGTCGAATCGGATATCGCGATCTCCCGATTGAACAATTACCCTGTCGATGCCGCGTTTTTGAGATTCACAAGCCTGGAGGATATTTTTCTGACTTACTGGGGATATTCAAAACCGCCGGCATTCGGACCCATCCAGGAAGGAATCGATTCCGCTGTGGTTGCCGGACTTACTAACGCAATCCCCGATGCTGTCTCCGAGCTGGACAGGCTGGTCGTACGGCTGAAACCGTTTATCGGAGACCAGACAGTCTTTGCGATACTCTCAAATCATGGAGTGCGGTCGACATCCGACATTCGCCGCCAGGAGTATTTTCTTTCACCTGAACGGTTGATCGAGATTCTGGGTCAACCCGGATCGATGATCGGCGATGTAAGTTCGAATGGGATAGTCATCAGGATCCCGGGCCTCGATACATCGACTCCTGAATTAACCGAATTTGAAACTTTACTTAACGAGACAAAATGGACTCTCGAACCTCCTGATGACCCGAACAATTTTCTCGGTCAACGAGTTTTTTCAGTAACCCGCTATGGCGAAAGCCTTGAGATCAGCCTTCGCAATTCAGGGGGGATAAATGAAAATGTGTGGATTAAAACCAGCATGCAATCAGCCAATTTTATCGGTCCGATCGATTCGCCGGATCCGGTTTTCGGTTGGGAGGGGCGGTTATCCGAACTCCTGGCGCCGGGCGAGCAGCCATCGGGACGAATCAACGGGTCGGCGCTCATGATGATCAACGGTCCGCAGTTTAAGGCCGGTAGTGTGGCGAGCAACCCATTCTTGTTCGATGTAACCGCGACAATTCTTCATGCACTTGGGTTTGGAATTTCATACGATATTCTCGGTCATACCCTGGACGAATTATTCAGGCCGCAATGGCTAACAAATCATCCGGTGATTTACGTGGAAAATTACGAACCCGTTGAACCGGAGCCTGTTGAGCTGGATCAGGAATCTGTTGTAAGTGATGATCTATCGACAGTGACTGAAGACGCGGTGGAGATTTCCGCGGTCGATGATGAGCCTGTAGATATGTCGCTTTTCAGGGAATGGGAACGTATCGAGTAGTTAGAGTTGGAATCAGGCCATCGTCCATAGAAAATTTGTTAAAGCCCAATTATAAAATATATGAAACGCATAATCGGTGCCATTATTTTCCATAAGATCCCGGTGAACATTAAAATTATCAGGACAAAAAATCCGTAACGTTTAAAATTATTCCAACCCTCAAGCATGTTCTCCGGGAGAAGACCTTCAACGATGTGGCTTCCATCCAGTGGAAATACAGGTAGAAGATTAAAAGCAGCCAGCAAAACATTTATCATTAGGAATATTTCAAGCAACCGACCTTGCGGATGGGCTATCACTTCCGGAAACAACCTCACCACAAATGCGAATACTGCAGCGAGAATGATGTTACTTACCGGTCCGGCAATTGCGACAATCATGTAGTCGCGACGGGGATGCCGCAAGTTGTATAAATTTACCGGAACCGGTTTCATCCATCCGATACCGAACCCTGAAAATGACATAATAACTAAGAAAATCAGGCCTGTGGGATCGATGTGCGGGAGTGGGTTGACGGTCATCCGTCCGGCACGCGCGGCGGTGTCATCGCCCAGTTTAAATGCCGCGTATGCATGAGCGAACTCATGAAACGATCCTGAGATCAAAAAAGCTATTACCCATAATGGAACTTCCTTGAAATCCATAAATTCATGCTCCGATACTTACTGCAATAATCCCTCGCGTTTTAAGAGTTTCGCCAGTTTTTTGAAATCGAGAATGATCGAATCGCGATATTGCGGTCGGTGAAGTGCCGCCGCCGGATGGTACATCGGGAAAAATATTACCCCGTCCTTGCGCCGTAACGGTTTTCCATGGACGTCCGAAATTTTCAAACCCTTCTTGACCAGCCTTTCAAGCCCGAACCGTCCGAGCGGTACAATAATTTTCGGTTTTATCAGCGCGACCTGAGCGGCAAGAAATTTACTGCAGTTTTCGAGTTCTTCCGGAAGGGGATCGCGATTGTCGGGGGGACGGCATTTCAGTGTATTCGCGATAAAAACGATCGATCTCGGAATCCCCGCGTTTGACATCGCGTCGTCCATCAATTTTCCTGCCCGGCCGACAAATGGTACACCAACGCGATCCTCATCGGCTACAGGCGCCTCGCCGACAAAAAGCACCTCGGCTTCAGGTGTACCGTCGCCGAACACGGTTTTCGTTCGTGTGTCGGCAAGTTCCTTGCATCGGGTACATTTGGCAACCTCATCGCGGAGTTCTTCGAAGACACTCATGCCGGGTATTATAGCAGGGATGTATGTCCGGGGACACCAGATTTGGTGTCCCCATAAAAAACCGGCCAAAACCAGGGACACCAGACTTGGTGTCCCCATATAATACCAGGGACACCAATAGTTACAATACCGGGGACACCAAGTCTGGTGTCCCCTTAAACCGTATATTTTTCTTGCCGAAACAATTCACCACTTATATAATGATTAAATCTGATTGGCAGGCTCCTGGCTTCGAATTACATTGAAAAGTCGGCATGTAAATCGTCGAATATCGGTCCAATGAGCCTGACAGGGACCGATTGTATTAATGGCTGGAATGAGCGTACACATAAGGACAGACAAACTCACCAAGATCTATCCGAAACCCGGAGGGGGCACACTTGCCGCTGTCGACGAGGTTTCTATGGAGATCAATTCCGGTGAGGTTTTCGCGTACGTCGGACCCAACGGCGCCGGCAAAACGACCACGATCAAGCTGCTGCTTGGACTCACAAAGCCGACATCGGGGACATTCGAAATTCTCGGTGGAGATATTTCAGAAAGGGAAATCCGGCAGAGGATCGGATTCCTGCCGGAAGACCATAACTATTTCGCATACCTGACAATCGAAACAGTCCTTGATTTTTATGCGCGCTTGTTTGGATTAATCGGGAGAGACCGTAAAAAATCGATCGAAAAGGTCCTCGACCTTGCCGGGCTTGCTGACAGGCGGAAAACGAAAGTGAAGCATCTCTCGAAAGGTCTCCAGCAGCGTGTCGGACTCGCCCAGGCACTTATCAACGATCCCGATCTTCTGCTTCTCGATGAACCGGCCAGCGGACTCGATCCGCTCGGGCAGGCGGACCTCCGGAAATTAATCCTGAGCCTTAAGGAAATGGGCAAGACTATTTTTCTGAACACTCACGACCTTTCCGATGTCGAAAAAATTGCTGACCGGGTTGGGATTCTCGACAATGGAGAGCTGGTCGCGGTTAACCGGGTCGCGGATATCTGCGGGGCGAAAGAAGGCGTTATTGTCAAGGTTGAGCCGATCCGGGACGAGGAGCATCTCGATCCGATACGAGAGGTGGCATCGAAAATCGATACGCGTGATGGGTTTACATTTATTGAACTCGATGATGAAGGGAAGGTCGTGCAGCTCATCCCGTTATTGAAAAAAGCTCAATCGAAACTGATTTCAGTCGAGCAGCAAAGGGTACATCTTGAGGATTATTTCAAGGGAGCGGTGAAAAGCAGAGGTGATAGCTGGGTAGGCCCGCTGCCTGATTTAGATAACGATAGGTCCGGGGGGGGAGTAACCGGTCAGATGGAATAGACGATGGAAAATTTCATAAGAGAAATTCAGGATTTCTGGCGTTCGAGTATGGCCCCGCACTGGCCCATAATAGTGCCTGCGCTTTTGGCTGTCATGGCAATTCTCTGGTTACTCATCATCTACAACCGCAAAAAATTCCGATTCCTCCCTGCCCTTGCGATCGCACGTGTCACGGTTCTTGATTCCATCGGACGCATGGAGGTTATTATCCTGCTGGCGATCGGAATCATGCTGGTCGGAGTGAACGGGATTATCCCAAACACCCTTGAGGGAAATAATATCCTGAATACATGGATGGATCAGCCGTACTTCCAGGACAAACTTAATGAACTTTCAGGGGGATCAAGTTTCACCATTGAAGAAGACTTCCGCCCGTTAAACACACCTGAAGATGATGTTCCGGAAACGGTGGATATCAGTACTGCAGGGGAAGAGCCGGTAATAATCGTTGATGATCCCAGGAGAGACATCATGTCAAGGGCAGAGGAACTCAGGCGTGAAACCCAGCAGAACACGCTCCAGGCCCTGATATGGCAGGGAGCGTTTCTTGTCGCGGACGTCTTTGTGGCGCTTATCGGTTTTGTGCTCGCGATGATGGTGTTACCGGGAGAGATCAACCGGGGTGTGATTTTATCTATTCTCCCGAAACCACTCTCCCGCGAGGAATATATTTTTGGCAAGGCACTGGGAATATGGATCATAGTGTCCGGGTGCTACCTTATTCTCGCAATTGAACTGTTCGGCATACGTGCCATATTCGATTTCATAAACGGCACTAACTCGCTTGACTTCAGGATATTAATGGCGTTGTTCCTGTTCCCGATGAAATACGCCACACTGGTTTTAATTGTCATGGGACTTACATTACGAATGCCCGAGGTTCCAGCAGGGATCGTAGGCGCCGCGCTTTTCGCTACCGGGCACTTCGCCGACCGGATTTACGATATCGCGACCACCCCTGACATCAATGCCCTAGTCGGATACGGGCTGAAATTTTCGTACTGGATTCTGCCGCACCTGTCACCGGCAACATTCAGCATCCTGGACCGCGATGCGTCGCTGATTAGTACACAGGCCGAATTATGGGGCTGGATCTGGCAGATAACGATCTACAACATTCTCCTGCTGAAACTCCTTTCATGGCTGTTTAAACGCCGCTCATTGTAGGAAATAAAATTTAAATTGAAATCCAACCGCTGGAAGGAGTCGGCATGTATTTATTTTAGTCCAGACGCTTTGAATTCATGGGGACGCTTTTCCATGCTTCCAGCATTGAAAGTGTCCCCATGAATTCTTAGTAACACGGGACACCTTCAACTCTGGAAGAGTGGAAAGGCGTCCCTGAATCTAAGATTGGGGCGTCACTGAATATAAGATTGGGGCGTCACTGAATCTAAGATTGGTCTTATTCCAGTCCGGCGGCGTTTGACATCTCCGGTTTATAATATCCCTGGCGCCGTACTTTCGCGAACGCGTTAATTCCGAAATATGAAGTAATCAGGCACGACCAGTAGATGATTAATATCCCGATAGCGGCAGTTGAAATGTAGATGATAAATTCTTCCCTGAAATTAAGCCCATAACTCCTGAAAACTGACCAAGTCATATATTCATGATACATTGACATCGCTACACCGCTGATTATCGCTAAAATAAGTGCGTGCAGGAGAGTGGCCATGATAGCTCCGAAGATATTGTGAGTAATCGCGTATGCCCCTGAAACAAGCGATATCACAAGCATCATGAGGACCAGGGCAAGGATCATATAAATCAGAGTAATGATTGTGATGCCGATTATCGGAAGCATCTGCTCGATCTCAAATGTCGGTACCCATAACATGCCGACAAGCCAAAGAGAAAGGAACAGTGGTAATGCTAATCCGATGAACAGGTAAAGCAATGACTGGATCACCTCTAATCCCCGCACGAAATTTGGGAGTGTCTCCGCGAAAAATAGGCTACCGTCTGAAAGGGGGGTTGTAAGGATTGAGCTTAGATTATCCTTCCCGATATCCTGCTGGACTTCCCGCGGGGTGGTGACAAGGCAGAAAATGAACATCCGGAAAAACGTAATGCCGTACAAAATTACCAATGGCGATGCAATAAGTAAGCAGGCTGCGATTGATGCGAGTTCATCATGATCGTAAGCGGTTACAATCAGCATAATTACAGAGATGATAGCCGACCAGATCAACCCGGCCCTGAACGCAAGTTTTGGATTTATTAAATTTTTTACCCGACTGTTACGGTAATTTCTCTGGAATACGGGATTGAACCATAAGCGCTTCAGGAACGGGATTCTGGCGATCCAGAACGGGATGTTTTTAACGGTAGAAAGGCCGAATTCATTGATCGGATCCATGTTATCAAGTCCGACAGCAATAAACGTAAGCTATCATAATTAGGATTCAACGTGTGATTTACGGGTTCATACAGCAATCATCCAAATTTTTCAAACGCTTTTTCCAAACGATGACCTGGTTCTCTCTTCCCTCGACAACAATCCTGCCGCGTTGACTCGCTCGTGACCATACCAGCCCGGACGCCTGGCTTTCGCGAATGCAATCACGCCAATGTAGCCTGTTACCGCGCACGCGACGGTAAGCGATGCTATTAAGAATGTCCCGATGCCGAGGTAGATCGCAAGGATATCCAGGTTCCTGACCGGATCGAATCGCATCGTGAATTCCGCAATCCACAACGCAATCAGTGAGAAAGCACTGAACCATAAACCGGTATTGATCAGCGTCGCGGGCACTGTGGCAACTACAGGTAACTGTATCGCCATAAGTCCCGCAGAAAGAGAGGCAAGCAGGAGTACCTGGATCAGAATGATGATTGCAATCAACAGGAGCACAAACCACCAGAATGACGCGGGCCCTTCCGCTTTTACATACGGCCACAACTGAGTGCTCATAAGGGCGATAAATGGAATCACCAGCCCGATGAGCATTGAGATAACCTCTTCCATCGCGCCGAATCCCCGCATCAGCCCGGATATACATTCCGCGAAAAAGACTTTTTCATCGGACATCGGGGTGGTAAGTACCGCGCCAAGCATCCCGGAAAAAAGTTCCCTGCGCATTTCGAGGGGAGTACCGACAAGAGACGATATGAAGATCCTGATCGAAGTGACCGTGATGATTACGATCCCCGGGGCAGCTACGGTAACCCAAAATCCAATTTCAAGAGCGAGTTCTTTTTCGGTGACGAGGAGTAAGAAAAGATTAATGATGAATGAGACGCCAAGTCCGATCATGAAGGATTTTTTTGGCCCGAACATGGGCTTCAATCGCCACATGACATAGCGTCGCTGGAAGATCGGATTTCCCCAGAACTCCAGGAGCGGTCCGAACACCTCAACCCATGGAGGGGGTGGATCGGCCCAGGTGAGATCGAATTCATCGTCGTGGATCATAGCGGTTGTTTATTTTCCCTGCACATTATAAGGAATCAGGGAACAGGATGCTGATATTCTTCCAACATCAATACTATTTCATCGTAACCCGATTCCACCGCAATCGTGTATGCCGTCTCCCCATCATCATTTGCTGATTCAGGGTCGCAACCGGCATCAAGAAGCAATTCAACAACCCTTACCGGATTTCGATTATCGACTTCTTCCATGTCGCCTGAGTATTCTCTTGGGTAGTAAAATTCCGCAAGGAAATCTTCGTATCTCATGACTGCGCACATAAGGGCAGTATCCCCATAGTCACTTGTTTTCGATACATCAGCACCACTCTCTATTAGTAACTTCACAATTTCCGGATTCCCAATCCCCGATGCAAACATCAGGGGAGTGTGGCTGTTGATATAATACGTTTCAAGGTTGGCTCCGGCAATAACGAGCGTCCTCACCAAATTTAAGTTATTTCCCCTGACAGCGAACATCAATGCGGACCAGTATCCACGGTTTCTATAACCGGGCTTATCGGGAAGAGAGTAGCCGGTTTCCCTTTCGAAGCTCGGGTCGGCGCCTGCTTCCAGCAGAATATTGACAATCTCCACATAACCGCCGTTCGCAGCACGCAAAACCGGTGTGTCGCCGTATTGTGAAATAATCATGTTTGGATCGGCACCATTCTCTAGTAGATCGGTTACTTTTCCACTATCACCCCTATGAATAGCACTGTTGAGAAGAATATAAGCCATTTCATCGTCAATCAGCATATCGTGGGATTGCAGGAGTTCAATGATTTCTGAATTACCTCTGCCTGCTGCGATCATATAGGTTGAACCGCCGACATTCGGATCGGCACCATGTTCGAGCAGTGACCTGACCAGTTCCACATTGGTGTTTTCAATTGCATACCAGAGTGCTGTCGGACCCTCCAGCATGGACGCTTCATCGTACATGGTGGCTTTTGTGTCGGTTTCACAGCCCGCTTCCTGCAGGAGTTCCGCAACTTCATTCTGCTGCCCGAAACCCTTGTCGCTGCATTCAATCATCTGGGCCATCTGTCCGTAATTTCCGTGAGTGAAAATATCTCTGAATTCATGGAATCTGACCGCCGTTAAAATCAGGGCTGTGTAACCTGTCTCTCCCTGAAATGATATATCTGCACCTCCATTAATTAACACCCTGGCAGTATCAACCTTACCAAGTCCGGCAGCCATCATCAGAGCAGTAAGCCCGTTCGGATCCTGGAAATCCGGATCGGCTCCGGCGTTCAGGAGGTCGGTAACCAGTTTAGCGGTCCCGATTCTTGATGCGAGCATCAATGGTGTATCTGTTGAAGCGCCCCGGACATTCGGGTCAACTTCTGCATCCAGGAGCACTCTCACAATTTCTTCTTCCGGGGATAAATCGTCTGATTGACTGGGACTCGGGAGAAAACCATGAATAATCGCTGCCAGGAGTGGAGTATACGGCCAGATTTCGGATTCCGAACCGGGATCTGCGCCAAGCTCCAAGAGCCTGTCCATCATCACAGGCTGGCGAGTGTTGATCGATACCATCAGGCACTGTTCAAGCCATGGGTCATCTGTGTTTATACCATACTCGATCAACAATTCCATCATAACAATATTGCCTGAATAAACCGTTGAAACGACAGGATGATACAAATCACCGCCTTCATGAAACTCGAAATCTATCTCGCCGCCTGCTTCTAATAGTAATTCAAGAATTTCATGGTAATGTCTACCGGTATGTGAATCGGAAATCCTTAAATCCTCCTGGGGAGAATTTCCGTACCGAATCGCTTCACAGATTCTGTTGTCATATTCGATGCATCGACGGAACACAGAATTGCCGTTGTTAGGGTTTGCACCTCTTTCAAGCAGAAGCTCTACAATATCGACGCGCTGGTTATAAACAGCCCAATAGAGAAGCGATGATTCTCCATCATAAAGGAAATCGATTTCCGAACCGGCTTCAAGGAGAATTTTTATGGCATCCAACTGTGCTTCAAAATCAGAGTCACCTTCATAAGCATTACCCAACAGAATAGCCATCGAGTCGACATCTTCACGATTGGAGTAAAAAAATGGCCTGGATTCAGGCATATCCAGCCTTCCGGCTCCTGTGCATAAATAATATAAAGACTGCCTACCTTTGAAATCCCTGTGTTCCGGATCGTCAATTGCGGACATTAACCGATCCACCACATCTGAATGGCCATTGAGAGCTGCAATCATCATCGCCGATAGGTAGTAATCATTAAATCCGGACGGATCAGCACCAAACTCGAGGAGGTTATCAAGCATATGAAGATCACCGGTCTCGCTGGCAATCTGCACCGGGGTTACACTGTTAATTCCTTCTGTATCCGGGTCAGCGCCAGCGGTCAGCAGAACCAGTGCGATTTCATCGTACCCATGTGATACAGCTTCGGAAATTGCGGGAAAATCATATCCATTGGGAATGAAATCGGGATTGGCTCTCTGATCCAGAAGCGATTGCACCCGATTCAGATCATTATCGATGACAGCGTCAATCAATTGATTAGTTAGGGACCGGTCGAATGGGCCCGAATCTTCGATAAAAATACCGGTTGGTTCAACGCCTTGATTGCCCGGGCCACCGCTTAATTTATGGGGATAATCAGATTGCTGGTCTGCAGCGTGAATTTCATCTTCGTAACCTGTTGCACAGCCGATGCTATTTAACAAAGCGACAATTACCAGGAATAACAATGTAATTAAGATGAAATTTCTCGCGCATTTCCACTTTATGCACATTGTCTACTCCCTGTTGAAATTGATTAGAATAATTATACACGAGATTTGAGTATGGAAAATTTAGTAAGAGTTCATATACCATCAAGTTTAAAATTCCAGGTCCTTTTTATACCTCTGAAAAGAGAGTATAATATGTAAGGTTACGAATGGGAACGTAACCGATTAGTAATTTGCATACCGTTTTTTCAGAAACGGAGTTCTGAAATGGGATTACGTGGAATAGATGTTCAGGTAACAATCCAGCGGGCTGCCGATGCGGATAAAATGCAGCAGGCCGAAATCGCCAATGCCCGTGCAGGGGAGGCGAGTACAAGGGAGGAGGCTGAACTCGCGAGGGCACGCAGGCAGGAACAACCAAGGCAACCGGAGAAAACTGATACGGTAGTTATCCAGAAGCGTAAGGAGCACGAGAAGAACGAAGGGGAAGGTGAAGAGGAACAGGAGGCTGTCGAGGAGCTCGGCCTTGAGGAAGAGTCGGATCCGATCAAGGATTACTTGCGCAAACCACAGGTGAAGGGGAACCTTGATATTAAGGCGTAGGATTTACCAAGATGTAACTGATGAGGGTGATTTTACAAGTGCCGGAATCGCATGCCGTGGATGTGCCGATTATAAATGCATCTAGGATGCCGCGGCCATACGGGATCGCTGCCTGCGATATTTTTTCTTCGTTTTGTAGATAAAGGCAAGAACTTCCGCAATGGCAATATAGAATTCGTACGGGATCATGTCGCCAATTTCGACCATTTTGTAGAGGGAGCGCGCGAGAGGGGGATCGCGATGGATGTGAATGTCGAACTCTCTCGCGATGTCGATAATTCTCTGTGCGATCGCGCCTTTGCCTTTAGCCACCACCTGCGGAGCGGGCATGTCTGGTTCATATTTAAGCGCGACAGCAACGTGTATCGGATTGGTGACCACTACATCAGCCTTGGGGACTTCCCTTAGCATCGCCGTCATTGCGATCTGTCTCTGGCGTTGACGCATACGGCTTTTAACGAGCGGATCTCCCTCCATCTGCTTGTATTCTTCCTTCGCCTCGGTTTTTGTCAACATCAAATCTTTCTCGAACTGGTAAATCTGGTAGATAAGGTCAAGAATTGCAAGGATCAGCATTACACCGATGATCCAGAGTCCGAGCCTTAACGCATGCTGTCCGAAAAAGGGGAGATAAGCGGTTGGTTCGAGAGTGTGAGCCTGGATAATTACAGGGAGGTTCGCACGGATGTATGCCGTGGTTACAAGCGCCACGAGTCCGATCTTGAATACTGCCTTCAGGAGTTCCACGAATCCGCGAGTGGAGAACATCCGCTTCAAGCCGTTCATTGGATTAATGTTGCTTAGTTTAGGCCTGATAGGTTCAATGCTGATGTTCCCACGGGTCTGTAGGAGATTTACTAAAATCGCGATTAAGGATGTTGCCGCAAAAATGGGCCATAAGATCACCAGGATTTTTGTGATGACGTAACTTGTCAATAACCTCATGCCTTCCTGGCTGACCGAAGGCCATGAAAGGTTGCCGTATACATCCCTGAACAATCCCATTGTAATATTGCCCCACATGTTCATGACAAGGGCAAGCGTCAGAAAAGCGATAAGAAGGACAATGGTGCCCGAAAGTTCCCGGCTCTTGGCGACCTGCCCACGCTCTCGCGCGCGTTCACGGCTTCTGGGTGTTGCCTGTTCTGTTTTTTCCTCGTCCATTTAAATTGGGCGGACAGCAAAATTTACCGTTCCCTGGGAAACGGTATAATTAGTATCCGATTAATATTAATTGGATTACCTTCAGACGTCCTGCCAGTCGTCCTCTAATTCATTTAGATCCTGCCGGATATCGATGAATTTATCGAACCTGCAGATTCGGAGAATGTCCAATATCTCTCCACGAGGTGCAAGGATGGAAAAGGAAATGCCATCATTTTCATCAACGTATTTGTAGATTCGGACAAGGTTCTGGAGGCCGACCGTGTCGGCATATTCAAGCTTGCGGAAATCGAGTACGAGATTTTTAATTCCCGATTCGTAAAGCCTGATAGCCTCTTCAAATAATGATTCTGCCAGAGTTTGTCTTAGTTCGCCAATCAGGGAGAGCATGCATTTCTCACTGGCGAAAGCCCTCTTGAACATCAAGTTTTGACTATCGCTCTTTACCTGAGCGACGCTGCCCTTGATATAATTCTTAAAGTGGTCACCCATTTGCCTTATCCTTCCATCTTTTACCGCGAAATTTCCTGTTGGGAGAGGGAAGAACGGAAATTAACGCAGCATTTACGCTCACAATATTATCATTATGATTGGATGGATTGTTCTTTAAGTAAGTATATACAAAATAATTTTTTGCATGCAAAATTCAGCTGAAGATTTAGTTCATATCCAGAGTTTCCAGGGTCGCTTTAAGCCATACAGGCCGATCTAAGCCTTTATTTGTACTTTTAGATGTCACCGGTCGACCGGATATGGGTTATAATATTAATGTGAATTTAAATCTTAACAGGAGGGTTACCTTGAGCACGTGCGATTATGGTTCAAAAATCCTTCTTGCATTGATTGCATTTCTTGCACTATCAATATCACTTTACGCGGGTGGGAACAGTCCTGATAATTCCGGTACTCGGTTCATCATGGTCATGGATGTCCCCAGCCAGGATACTGTAGAGTTCGACGGCATGGTCCTCAGGGACAACTGCAAGCTTGAAGGACTTGTGGGCAGGATCGAAAGCGTTATTCTTTTAACCGGCGGCGACCTGTTCGTACTCACGCCTGCGATTAAAACCGCCCGGGAGATCGATAATCCCGGTATCCCCGGAAACGACTCAACAACATGGTCTGAATGGCTGATAGAGCCGGGCAGGATAAATCCACTGAAATTTGGTGAATCCCTTGGTGTTTCAGACGAAGGCAATGAATCTTTACAGGTCGGGTCGAGTGGACAGATTGATCTTAATTTCGAAAATGGAATCCTGATATCCGTAAGGTTCCAAAATCCGGACGGTGAAGGTGAGGTTATATACACCTACCGGGATTTTGAATCCGACAGCGATATCAAACACAGAGATTTCGAAATCCCTGATGATTACCTGATGACTGAATGAAGTAAAAACAAGGATCCCGGGTAAGCTACCCGGGACCTTTCGACATAACGCCGATTTGATTTGATGCTAAGCCAGCAGTTCATTACTCCGTTACGATGAAGCCGGGTCCACCGGGTCCACCGTCCAGAACATCGACACCTTCATCGTAAATTCCATTTCCGTTAATATCCAAAAGGAGGTCGTACACACCTTCCTGGGCGAGAATCCAGGCGAGTATCAATCCTTCATTGACGCATCCTTCCTGAACCGGATCGAGTTCCACTCCACCCGTTATATCTTCGATGGTCATCCCATCTATCCAGATGTCTGTGTGAAACAGGATGTACTTAAGAACGTATAGACTGTTCAGGTCAAGTATGACACTCGGGTTGAGCCATATGTAAATCTTATCCCCGACCTTGAAGTTATTTGTGTAGGTATAGTCCCTGTGCGAAGCAAGTTGAGCGTAGATCGGACCACCAGTGTGTACATCCTGGACAACGATGCCGGTTGGCAACTGCCCGTCGACAGCATCCGTGCCTGAATTGAAAACACCGAATGGTTCGGCATCCAGGACAATATCGAATTGATCCGTGACGCCGGGCAATATTTTTGTCGCGTAAGGGAGAAGCTGCGTTGGTTCGATCTCACCGCCGGCGTTTGAGGTTACCTCAATATATTCCTGAATCTCAGGGGGCCAAACAACCAACGGGCGGTCGTCCGACCAGCTTGATATTATATCTCCATCGTTCCAGGCGCGTTTGTCTATAACCGGCCAGATACGGTAATTAGCCCCGGATTTCAAGGCCCTTGCGGCAACAAATACGGGTTCACCAACAAGAACCGCGTTGGTGAGGTTACCATCGATATCACATCCCCATACTATTGGGTCCGTTGGCGCAATCGGAATTGCGACCGTACGTTCAACTGTACCTTTCAACGATGTGAGACGAATTGTATATTCTCCCGATGAAAGCCTGCCATGACCGGTATCGGGAAAGAATCCGACATCGTAAGCGATTATTACATCATCGATCCGGCCCTGGTTGTCCGCAGTCAGACGGGCCATACTAACCACTGAGCCATCCTCCGCGATTGCCTCAATTAAAACCGGGAACTCATTGGTATTCAGGCCGGATGCAGAGAACGTGAGCGCCTCGCCCTGGTTAAGAACGCCGCCAAATCCAGTTGAAACCGAAAGGACAAGGGGACCTCCAGGATTTTCATCGGAGCTTCCGGAGCATCCGATGGCCAGGGCGAGAACACCCATCAGCAATAGAGAGAAAAAGATTGGGAAGCGATACATTTTTCAAAATCACCTCTAAGTCAAGTACCTCTATTGTAACATCTTGTAGCTTTTTGTCAACTCTTGTGACTCGAAAAAATCATGGGAAGTTCATTAAAACGGCAATAAATTTTCTGAATTTAATCAAATTCAACCGTCCCTGTCCTTCATCGGGAAGCCTGTATTATAAAGTCGGATAATTCCGATAATTCTGCCATCCCTCTATACCATTGACAGAAAACCCCCCCTTGCTCATCACATTATGGTAAAATTCTGGTAATAATGGGATTTTTACCAGCATACCGGAGGTTTTTTAATGTCACAAAAGCTAGACGAATATCCCCCGGACTTATTAGATTCACGGTTTCCACTTACATCACTTGAAAAAAAGCTTCTTGAGAGTGGTGCCCTTGACCGTTCAACACTCAGGAAAATCCAGGTACAGGCAATGGAACGGGGTGTATTTGTGGAGGAAGAGATTCTCGACAGCGGCTTTGTCGAAGAGGAACCTGTACTGAAAATCGTTGCCAAGAGGCAGAACGTTCCGTACCTCATTCTCGATACAATAGAGCCGAACCCTGATGTGGTCACGCTGCTCGAGCAGGATTTCTGTGAGGAGCACAATGTATTTCCGATCCGTATTGAGGGTTCATACATGCACCTTGCGATGGCCGATCCGAAAAATATCAGGCTTAGAGATGAGATCAGGGAAATCACGGGGAAATCCGCCAAGGGTTATCTCTCGAGCAAAGGAAGTATTAAGAAGAAAATATTTGAATACCGGCCGCATTTCCGCAAGAAAATCATCGAAATGCTTCTAAAATCAGTAGGAAAAGACCAGGGAATCCAACTCACCCGCGAGATGGGGATCGAAATTGAAGACCTGAAAAAACTTCCCGAACAAACTGAAATTATCAGACTGGTCAATCTCCTGATTCTCCAGGCATTGCAGTTTCATGCATCGGATATCCACCTTATGCCGAGCGAGAAAGCGATGAATGTTAGGTTCAGGGTGGACGGTGTGTTGCAGGAACTGGTCGACCCGATCACTTACGATAAAGCCGAGCAGGTAGTGAATCGAATAAAAATCCTGTGCGATTTAGATATTACCGAAAGAAGGATGCCTCAGGACGGTCATTTCAGGATTATTCTTGAGGGCCAGGATATCGACTTCCGTGTGGTTACCTCCCCGACAATTTTCGGGGAGAAAGCTGTTCTAAGGGTTCTGGACCGATCGACAACAGTGCTGGACATGCGTCATCTCGGGTTTGAAACAAACTTGATCCAAAAGTTCAGAAAGCACCTTTCCAAACCACACGGGATAATAACAATGACCGGCCCCACCGGCTCCGGAAAAACCACGACCCTGTACTCGGCACTCAAGATTTTAAACTCGAAGGAAAAAAATATTACAACGGTCGAGAACCCGATTGAGTACCGCATGAACGATATAACTCAGATCCAGGTTAACCCGGATATCGGATTAACTTTCGCCCACTGCCTGAGATCGATCCTCCGGCAGGACCCGGACATTATACTGATAGGTGAAATCCGGGATCTCGATACGACCGAGATCGCCATACGCGCATCGCTTACAGGGCACCTTGTATTCGCGACACTTCATACGAACAACGCGGGAGGGGCGATAACCAGGCTGCTTGATATGGGTGTTGAGCCGTACCTCCTAGCAAGCACTCTGAGATGTGTTCTGTCACAAAGGCTTGTAAGGACAATCTGCAAACAATGCAGGAACGAGTACATACCCGATGCTGCAATGCTGGACGAAATCAGGTTGAATCTCGATGACATGGCTAAATTCGGTGATGAGCCCATAAAACTTGCATATGGGAAAGGTTGCGGGCATTGCTTCCAAACCGGATTCTATGGACGTACCGCCATCGGTGAGCTGCTTGAGACCAATGATGAAATCCGCGATCTGATCGTAAATCGTGCGCATACGATTCATATCGAGGAAGCTGCGATCAGGAACGGGATGGTTTCTTTAAACAAGGACGGTTTGAGAAAGATACTCGCGAGAGTGACGACCTACGAGGAAGTGGCATCACAGACCGAGGTGGTATAAATACTCGTTATATGGTCAAACATATTGGCCGTTTTGGCCTTAAAAGACAGGATTTACCAACCTTGGTAAATTTTAATACCCGTGACATATCTTTTCCTGCTTCCAGCACCCCACTTAATTTACGATATTAAGTCGGTTAATTATTATGATTATTCCGACCTGAAATTTTTTCATGGCGGCATTAAACCATGCGTGTACCAAGATTCAGACAATATGCAAACCTGACGCAAACGGCTTCGAAGGGGCCCAGCCAGGTATGGCCAGTTGTCAAGAAAATATTCATTTTATTTATCGCCATCGTGATGCTCGCGGGGTCCGGATGGGTGCTGATGAGGATCATCCCGAAGAGGAACTCTATCCAGGGTGAATACACACCGCCGTTATCCCGGACCGACATCGTCGAGTGCTCCCAGGCGCGATGGATTCTCCAGGACACACATTCGGAACAGCTTGGGGTCTACCTCGGGTGGTACTATCGCAAATTCCTTATGGTGGCCAAAAGCCCTGATGAACTCGATCAGTCAGGTTTCCGACCCTTCATATTCAACGATGAAGCTGGTGAGGAAGTAAAAATTCTCCCAAGTGGAGATGATTTCGAAGCAAACAACGACCTGTTTCTGTTTATGCTGATTCCTCCCGAAGGCACGACCGGTGGTTTCATTTCCAAGAGAACCCTGGAACAGTCAAATTTTGCGGGACAGGTCTCACATGAAGTCAGCAACGAAACTGTTTATGTAAATTCCGAGGATAAAACATCAATTCATGCCCAGTTCCTTCCTCAAACTCCGGAATTCCAGGAAGAATATATCTGCTTTCTCGCCCAGGCGTGGGAGTACGCAGTGTCGGGGTATGTAGCGCTCTATCAGCATCCACCTGAAAACCTGGACGACCTCCTTGACGGGATCGGTCTCGAGGCAAATCCCGATTGTGAGTGGCCCTTCGGAGCACGTGAAAGAATTCGTGCAAAGGTCGAAGGAGGGATTATCAATGGGAAGATCATTTACTGGCAGTTAACACTAATGGACGGATCAAGGTATGGTCAGGCCAGGTACTGGGACCATTACACGATTTACGATGATCCGGATACACCGGTAAATATCATTACCGATCATAATAACTCACCGGTTGTCGATCCCTCAGAAATTCGCGGGACGCGCCAGGTAATGTTTAACCTGGACATAATGAAAAACCTCCTTGAAGAGGCCCGGGCCGCAGAAATTCAGGGCACGGGATAGATTCGGGCAATCAAGTTCAAATTTTTTTTGTTATACTGCACAGGTCAACTCCCCCCCTTGATGGTCGGGAATTTTAAATTTTATGGATGAACGCGTTCGAAAAGCAATTTTCCCTCACCGGCTTACTGCAGGCCTGGGTATGGTGCTGCTTGCAATCGTATGGGCTTTCGGGTGGATCGTTGCTCCAACAAATATTTTTAATGAATCTGATTCAACACTGAAGCTGCTCCTGACAACTGTTGTACTCGGGTCCTGGAACCTGCTCTGTTGTGTGATCGCCGCCGGGTTTTTCCATGCAGCGAGTGTGAACCAGGCAAAAACTTTCATGAAATATCGAACAGTAAGTCTAATGCTGCTGATCCTTGGAACCCTTGTCCTCTTTCCAGTGCCAATGATGTCCCAGGTTCTTGGAGATGGCGCCATCGGACGGGCAATGGCACTTCTGATTACGGGGATGTCATTTGCCGCGATCGCGTTCGGGAGAGCGCGGATAAATGCCATTTGCACTCGACTGATGGAATTCACTGAAAGCGATGAAGGCGCGAGTTTGATTCCTTTCTAATACTCAGGCCAATCTTATTAATTGGAAAATTTATTGGGTATATCGACTCCCACCTCTCAGGGCGAGTTAATCAGTGCCCGTCCTTTCTGAATAATTTCGGTTGTATCTATTGCAGTTTGGTGCAGGCTTAGTTACAATTTCTCGTTTGGCGCTCCATTTTCGGAGCGGAAGGTATGCTATGGATATTTTAAAACTTGCGGCAGCACAAAGAGAAGAAACCGGGACCCGTCTATCCCGTAAACTCAGAGAGAATGGGTTTATCCCGGCCAGCCTTTACGCTGGTGGTGAGCAGCCTACACTACTCAAACTGGAAGCTAACAAGTGGGCGCGACACCTTACGGACCAGTTGAACCTGGTCAACATCGAAATCACGGGAGCCGGGAACCAGATGGCGGCAGTTCGTGAAATACAGCGTGATCCGTTATCCCAGGCTGTTATTCATGTTGATTTTTTCAAGATTACAATGGATCAGGTCACCGAATTTAATGTACGCCTTACGTTCGAAGGCTCTCCAGTAGGTGTTAGTGAAGGCGGTGTAACTACTGTTGCGTCAGACTTCGTGGCAATCGAATGTCTTCCAACGGATGTTCCGGACACCATCAGCGTGGATATTTCGGAACTGGAAATCGGTCAAAGCATAAATGCCGGTGGTATAAAGTTACCTGAAGGCTTAAAACTTATTTCCGATCCTGGTATGACAATCGTCAGTATCACTACTATCCGGGTGGTTGAAGAAGAGAAGCCGGAAGAAGAAGTTGTTGAAGGTGAAGAGGTTGAGGTTGCTGAAGGCGAGGAAAAACCTGCCGAAGGTGATGAAAAAGCTCCTGAAGGTGATGACAAGAAACCATGGGAAAAAAAGGGCTTTAAGCATTCCGGCAGTAAAAATTGATATTCCACTCGTGTCGCGTATGTGACGAGAGTATAAATGACCAATCACTCGCGATCTCGAACGAGCTGGAGGTCATTACGGCGGAGTTATCAGTCCATACAAATTTACCCCCCCGGTTACAAAAGTCCGGGGTGTTTGAGGTTTTAGCGGAGTAAACACGTAAAAAATTCTAATACCAATCTTAGATTCAGGGACGCCATTCCATGCTTCCAGCGTTGAAGGTGTCCCGTGTAACTAAGAATTCATGGGGACACTTTCAACGCTGGAAGCATGGAAAAGCGTCCCCATGAATTCAAAGCGTCTGATGCAAGAGCCATTATCAAATATTGAACCGGAGAAAATCGACAGGATCATTGTCGGACTTGGAAACCCCGGCCAGGAATACCATGGGACACGCCATAATCTGGGCTATCGTGCCCTGGACGAATTTCTTCGTACGCTCGAAATTAAAAGGGACTTCAAAGCGGGGAGGAAATCAAGGACCCAGCGCATCGAGGTTGGCGGGAGTAATGTTCTTCTCGTGCGTCCAACAACATTTATGAACCGTTCCGGCGACGCGTTAAAACCACTTCTGCAAAATTATGAACTTGAAGTATCCGATGTGCTCGTAGTTCACGACGATATGGATATCTCCTGCGGTAAAGCAAAAATGAGACAGGGTGGCGGTGCTGCCGGGCACAAGGGAATAATCGACATATCCGAAAAATGCGGAGCAGGTTTCACGCGGATTAAGATCGGGATCGGCGTACCGGAAGCTCGCGATAATGATTCAGATATTGACTGGGTCCTCGGAAAGCCAACAAAAGAAGAATGGGAGTCGCTCGAATCGGTGATGCCGGGAGTCGCGGAAGCCATGCGGATATGGATCGTGGACGGCACCGTTAAGGCAATGACCTGGCTCAATACTGTTATGAACGCGGAAGGTAAGGAAGAAAATACAGATAAGGAAAATGATGTGCCCGATTCAGTAAACGAATCAGAGTCTGATGAGCGGTAAATCAAAAGGATTAATGGACGCCCTTACCGGGCACAGTGAGGTTGCCCGACTGCTTGAGTCTGTCGGACGCGGGGATGACTGTGTTTATGCAAAAGGACTTCGAGGCGCTTTAAAGGGAATCCTTGCGGTTCTAGCTCATGTCGAACGCAGGAATTCACCCACGCTTGTGGTTGCCCCGGATCCCGTAAGCGCGAGGGATATTTTCCAGGACACGTCGTTCATACTCGACCATCTCGAGCGTGAGTCAAGTGAGGAAGTGTTCCTTTTCGAAGACCTGAATCTTCTCGCACAGGATTTTCTTACCCTTGGAGAACTGGAGGTCATTTTCTACCGATACAGCGTGCTCGAGAAGTTGATAATCGGCGACCCGGTGCTGGTAATCGCCAGCCGGTCGTCGCTTGGAGTTCCACTGGTGGCGCCGGCACGTTATCGGGAGAAAATGATCGCGCTGAAACGCGGCGATTCGATCGAGGATAAGAACCTGCTTTTAAGGGCTTTATTCGATATCGGATACCGGCTTGTGAGCAGGGTACGGGAAGTCGGACAGGTCGCGGGCCGTGGCGGAATCATCGATATTTACCCGCCCGGGCGAAAACGCCCGGTGCGTATCGATCTTTTCGGAGATGAGGTCGACAGCCTTCGGGAATTTGACCCGGAAACGCAAAGATCGCTTG
Organism: uncultured bacterium; assembly: GCA_965369865.1. Classification (GTDB taxonomy): domain Bacteria; phylum JAJVIF01; class JAJVIF01; order JAPKYR01; family JAPKYR01; genus JAPKYR01. Next base: position 67,641 of record CBDURU010000002.1, read on the forward strand.
GCGAAGTGACCGATCTTCGGATCAGCCCTTGTTTCGAAGCTGAGCTATTAAGGGAGCAGGACCCGGAGGAATTGTTCGATGTGGAAGGCAACCTCCGGGATCCGAGCCGGTTTTTTGATGATCCCGTAAAATTCCGGGAATTTTCATCTGAGGAGAAGGATGAATTCCTCGCACGCGGATATTCGTATTTCGATAAGGCGGGTATCTGGGATTACCTTCCCAGGAATTCATTAGTTGTGGTGGACGCCCCGTCGCGGACACTTTCGAGGGATACGGCAATGGTTCTCCCGAAAGGGAAAGCGGGAGACGGTGTGCAATTAACAGAGCATGAGGGCCTCGTTCACTCGGTCGATGATATCTCCCGGGGATTAAGCATATTTCAGCATCTCGAATTCCTCTCTGCAACCTGCATCATTCCTCCAACGGATGGAAAAATACCGGATTTGAAATCGAGGATCGTCGGCAAGGCTCCGGGAAGCTTCGAAAGGCGTATCGAGCAATACCTTGAAACCCACGGCCAGAGTGATGAGAGTAAGGATTCCGAAAACCCGATGGTGATCGTGTCACGGTCCAGCGAACGGATCAGGGAAATGTTCGGTTCCGACTGGCCGGGTGTGATAATTCTTCACGGCGAATTATCCGAAGGGTTCGATTTAACTCCCGGCGGGCCGGTCGTACTCAGCGACGCGGAGCTGTTCCCGGCACGGAAACGCGGACTAGCAAGGGCGCGGGGTAAGGCAAGAGCATTCACCCGGGAGGAACTCAGGGACGTCCGCCTTGGTGACTATATCGTACACGTACACCACGGGATCGGGGTTTTCAAGGGAATTGTCCAGCAGAAAGGTCCGGATGGAAGTGTCCTCGATTATATTCTTCTCGAATACGCCCAGAACGACAGGCTGTATGTGCCGGTCGAGCAGATAGACCAGCTTTACCGTTATACATCCGGGGAGGGTGCGGCCCCGGTGATCAACCGGCTTGGGACATCCGACTGGGATCGCCTGAAACGTCGTGTCAAAAAAACCATGGTCAGGATGGCCAAAGACCTGCTCAAGCTGTACCGATCGAGAATGGAGGTCACCGGCCATAAATTCCAGCCGGATACGGTCTGGCAGATGGAGGTCGAGGACCGTTTCGAATTCCAGGAAACACCGGGACAGCTCAGAAGCCTCGATGAGTTAAAGAAGGACATGGAATCCGTAAAACCCATGGACCGTCTGATTTGCGCGGAGGTTGGTTACGGGAAAACAGAACTTGCCGTACGGGCAGCATTGAAGTGTGTACTTGACGGCATGCAGGCAGCGGTTCTTGTGCCGACAACAATTCTCGCGCAGCAGCATTACATGACTTTCCAGCACCGGTTAAAGGACCTTCCCGTTGGAATCGGGATTCTTTCAAGGTTTAAATCCAAAAAGGAACAGAAAGAAACCCTCAGGGATCTCAAGGCCGGGAAAATCGATATACTCATTGGCACGCACCGTATACTGTCAAAGGATGTCGAGTTCCGCAATATCGGACTCCTGATCGTCGATGAGGAACAGAAATTCGGCGTCCGGCACAAGGAGAAAATAAAATTCCTGAAAAACACAATAGATGTTCTCACGCTGACCGCTACACCGATACCTCGAACGTTATATATGTCACTGGTCGGGCTGAGAGATATCAGCATAATCGACACGCCCCCACCCGACCGTCTTCCTATCAGGACATACGTCAAAAGATGGACACCGCCACTGGTCAAGAATGCAATCCAGGCTGAGGTTGCCAGGGGTGGCCAGGTTTATTACCTATACAACAAAGTTGAAAATATCCATGCGGTGGCAGACCGCCTGAAAAGGCTTGTTCCCGAGGTGAAAATTGCTGTCGGACATGGCCAGATGGCAGAAACCCAACTTGAGAAAGTAATGATCGAATTTATGAGCGGCGAGCACGATGTCCTGATATGTACAACAATTATTGAAAACGGGCTTGATATCCCGCGGGTAAACACGTTGATAGTCGAGGACGCCCAGAACTTCGGGCTCGCCCAGCTTCACCAGATCAGGGGACGTGTCGGGCGGCGCGGAATTCAGGCGTATGCTTATTTCCTGTTCCCGATCGGGAAACCACTTTCGGGCATCCAGGCAAGGCGTCTTGAAGCGCTCGCGGATTTCAGCCATCTCGGCGCCGGTTATGAAATTGCCAGGCGCGACCTCGAACTCAGGGGTGCGGGAAATATTCTCGGACCTGAACAGCACGGATTTGTCAGTCAACTGGGATTTGATTTATATTCCAAGGTTCTCTCGGAAACAATTTCCGAGGCAAAGGATGGAGACATCGATTTCGACCATATCGGCACATCGGGCCATGTCGATTGTGTGCTGAGGCTTCCGGTGGACGCCCGTATCCCGGAAAGTTATCTCCTCGATCAGACTGAAAGGTTCGCGCTGTACAGACGTCTTGCGATTCTCAAGTCACCGGAAGAACTTGATTCCATCAGGGATGAAATGCGCGATCGATTCGGGAAACTCCCCATGGAAGCTGTGAATTTACTGGAGGTTTTGCGTTTAAGGCAAAAGGCGATGGGATTCGGGATTGAGTCAATCTCGCTAAACACTGTAACCGATTTCATCGAGGTGCAATTCCATCATACGATGGCGCGTGACGTCAGGTGGAAGAGGATAGGCGACATGGTCATGCGTGCCCGGCTGAGGCCGCAGCCAAGGGGATTCCTGGTCCCGACATCGGGTGTGCCCGAAAAAGTGATGAGCCAGGTGAGGCATATCCTGAACGAACTTGAGAAAGCATGTAAACCAATTGCCAAGCCAATCAAGGGCGCTGTTTAAAACGGTTAGCGAATGATGGTTTAGAAAACACCTGAAGTCCTGTATGATACTCTGATTGCCCGGATGGGCTTGTATAAAAACCAACTCAATGGAAAGAAAGGTAAATAAAATGAATAACACATTTAAATCCTTCGCAGCAGGAGTATTTTTCACCCTGATTATAATGCTTACGGTTCTTACCGGAGCATCCTGCACGGAAAACCAGCCTGCCGGTGAAACAGGAGATTGTAAAGACATGGTGCTGGCAAGGGTGGGAGAGGGTAATATAACCCTGGGTGACCTATTAGAGAACCCGTCTTTTTACGGCCTTGTAAGCGAGCAACTGATTACACGTGAGCTGTTGGAACAAGAGGCGCTGAAGCGTGGAATTACAGTAGACATGGATGAAGTCCAGCAGCAGGTGGACGATATGATTGAGCAGAGTGGAGGCTGGGAGAACCTCACAAGCACGATCCCGCAATCTATCCCAATCAGCCTCATACCTGCTGATTTACGTAGGAGTGCTCTACAGCAGTCATACCACATGGCCATCATGGAAGATCGTTACGATAATGAGCATGGACCTTCGACCGACGACGAACTGGAAACACAGTGGCTGGCTGCACCAGGGATGTACGAGGGCAGGGTGGCCGGTGAACTGGGAATTACACCCGAAGAGGTAACGTTTGAGATGGCCCGTGAGGAAATAGAAGAAGATATCAGGATGCAGTGGCAGAGTGAACGTTTTCAGACCCTGGTTGAATTCCTGAAAGAAAGCATCGAAGTTGAATTTTACCTTCTCGATGCTCTCAACGAACCTGCTGACCTCCAGATTCCGGAAATAGATGGTGATGATTCACTTGAGTATGTACCCCTGGAAAGCCATGATGATGAGCATTCCGATGACCACGCTGAAGAAGTTCCAGGCGAACCGGAAGAAGACGAAGGTAATTAATAACCGGGGGATTGGAATGTCAGTCATTATTTTTTTGGCTGACAGGCATTTTGTTGATTGATAAATTACCGGAACCCCACCGGTAGGGTGGATTGGATATTTATTACCTAATAATATTATTTGGAACGAAAGGGAGGATTACTTAGTGGTAGCTAAATGGATTTACCTGCCCCACGAGGGAGACGCGGGTATGCGCGATCTCCTGGGTGGGAAAGGCGCGAACCTCTGCGAAATGTATAATATGGGACTCCCGATCCCACCTTTTTTCATCGCCACAACCGAAGGCTGCATTTACTACATGCGGCATAAGAAGATGCCCCCGGGTATCGAAAAACAGGTGGAACAGGGCCTTAGTTTCATTAAAAAACAACTTGGGAAAACTTACGGCGATCCCGCGAGTCCATTATTGTTGTCTGTGCGTTCCGGGGGGAAGTTCAGCATGCCCGGCATGATGGATACGGTCCTCAACCTCGGGCTCAATAAAAAGATTCTAAGCGGGTTGATAAAGAAAACCGGCAACGAAAGATACGCCCGTGACTGCTACCGCCGCCTGCTCCAGATGTACGGCGAGGTTGTCCTTGGTGTAGATAAAGAGCTTTTCGAACACGGAATAACTTCCAAAAGGAAAAAATACAAGGTGGCTTCGGACGCTGAACTGCCAGCGAAGGCGCTCCAGGAACTTGGTGACGAATACGAAGCCCATATCAGTAACTCCGGACAAAGAATTCCGACCAATCCATTCAAACAGCTCATGATCGGAATCGAATCGGTTTTCAAGAGCTGGAACACAGAGCGAGCGTTCGCCTACCGGAACGCGCAGCGAATCCCACACGATCTTGGTACGGCGGTTAATGTCCAGACGATGGTTTTCGGAAATATCGACTCCGATTGTGGATCGGGGGTTATGTTTACCCGCGATCCATCCACAGGTGAGAAGAAATTATTTGCCGAGCTTTTATTCAACGCCCAGGGTGAGGAAGTTGTCGCGGGAACCCGTACTCCGCTTCATATCGATGAATTAAACCGTCGAAAACCCAAAATGTATAAAGAGCTTACCAATTATACCCGCAAGCTCGAAAAACGGTACAAGGACATGCAGGATATGGAGTTTACGTTCGAGGGCGACAAGCTCTGGATCCTGCAAACCCGCAATGGCAAACGTACCGGTCCGGCGGCTGTCAGAATTGCGAGTGACATGGTTAAGGAGAGGCTGATCACAAAGGATGAAGCGGTGATGCAGGTCGATCCTGCATTGCTCGTTCAATGCCTCCTGCCTCGAATTAAAATTGGCCAGAATTACGACGATAAAATTGTCGGGAAGGGACTGAACGCCAGCCCCGGTGCCGCCCATGGGAGGATTGTTTTCTCGACTGGAAGGATTCTCAAATCGATTGCGGAAGCGTCCAGGAGAAAACAGCCGGTACCCAGGATGATCCTTGTCAGGAATGAGACAAACCCGGATGATTTCCCGGGGATGTATGGTTCCGAGGGAATCCTTACCAGCCAGGGAGGCATGACATCGCACGCGGCGGTTGTCGCGCGACAGATGGGTAAACCCTGTGTCGCGGGATGCAAGGAAGCGATAGTCGATTCGAAAAAGAAAACCCTGAAACTCAGAGGGAAAACATTCAGGGAAGGTGATGTCATAACAATCGACGGGTCCAAAGGACTTGTGATCGACGCGGAACTTGAATTGGTCCGGACACCTGAACCGGGGAAATATTTCGAAGATGTCATGAAGTGGGCTGACGGCCTTCGAAGGCTCGGGGTCAGGGCTAACGCCGATAATTACGAGGAAGCGGCGCTTGCCAGGAAACTTGGCGCCGAAGGAATCGGGCTCTGCCGCACCGAGCACCAGTTCGGCGGTAAACGCAAGATGCTTGTCGCGGAACTGATCCTGATTCTATCGGATGAAAATCCATCCAAAGCCAGGCTGAAGAAACTCGATCAGCTTGTTGCGAAGTTACTGGTAGCCCAGCGGGAGGATTTCCTTGGCGTGTTCGAGGCGATGGACGGTCTCCCGACCACTATCCGCCTTATCGACCCTCCGTTCCATGAGTTCCTGCCGTCGGACGAGGATATCGAACGGATGATCGAGGCCGCGAAATCGAAGACGGAAATAAAGCGGATCAGGGAAATGGGCGAGCTTCGGAAATCGATCGATGAATCGAACCCGATGCTCGGTACACGTGGATGCCGCCTTGGAATTATGTTCCCGATAATTCCCGAAACGCAGTCACGCGCGGTTTTTGAGGCTGCATGTATTCGAAAGAAAAAAGGATTCGATCCACAGCCAGAGATCATGGTTCCCCTGACGATGGAAGTTAATGAACTCAGGGAACTTGAGCCCATTGTACGTGGTACGGCGGAGAAGGTCATGAAGGAGCAGGGTGTCAAGGTTGATTATTTATATGGAACGATGATCGAGATTCCCCGTGCCGCGCTTACAAGTGATGAGATAGCCGAAGTCGCGGAATTCTTCAGCTTCGGCACGAACGACCTTACACAAACAGCAATGGGGATATCCCGCGACGATACCGCCCAGCTACTGCAGATGTATGTCGACAAGGGGCTTCTGCCGGTCGACCCATTCCAGGTACTCGACCAGCGTGGAATCGGAAGGCTGATGAAAATTTGTATCGAGGACGGCAGAGTAACCCGGCCGAAGATCAAGCTGGGAATTTGCGGCGAGCATGGCGGGGAACCTGAGAGCATTGAGTTCTGTCACAAAATTGGCCTTCATTACGTGAGTTGCTCGACATATCGTGTCCCGACTGCCCGTCTCGCTGCGGCACAGGTGGTATTGAAAGAGAAAGCTGAAAAAAAGAAGGCCAGGGGTTTTAGGCGAAAGAAGTAACCCAACGTCACGTTTGTCCAAAACAAGTCATTAATTAAACTGCGCATGATGAATGCGTGTTTTTTTATATAGTAGAGGCGCTGCTTGACGCGCCTTGAGAGGATGCTATTAAAAATATGTCTCAGATAAATCACTTGGTATCATTCATTACAAGATATATAATGGAATGAGAACAGGATTAGTAACTGGACAGGGAGGGATAGTGATGAAAAAAGCCGGAATCCTCATTTTACTTTTATTTTTACTATTAACTGCCCCACCTTATCAATCTCACTCGAAGAAATTTAACAATCATAAAGATACTGACAGCACAGGATCGATTTCAGTTGTTGTTGAATGTCTCACGCCGGGAACCGTAATCGGTGAAATCAATATTTTCACTTCAAATTATGATTTCAGGGAAACTGTGGAATATCCAGAAGAATGCACTGAAGTAATATTTAATAACATTCCAGAGGGATCAATATTCGTCGTCTACAGCGATCATGGCTATATAGCTATTGGTGAACCGGTTCAAGTAGATATTTTACCAGGGGAAATAACTCATGTTACTCTGGAGATACCATTTGTCGTCTTTGGGATGCCCTGCAGTGTTAAGCTTGAGATGGGTCTTGAAGGATACCTTGAGTTAATCTACAGCCATTGCCGTTCAATGGCGTTGGCTCAGGAAGACGAACTTCACATGCAATATGGAATTTGTATTGAGCAGAGAAATGACGAAATTCTTAACTCATTATCCCTGGAGAATAATAATTTAATACTGGCTATTCGCGGTGCTCTGGCAAGATTCCACAGCGCATCCTGCTGGGCAGTCGCTCCAGGGGTAAATACTATTAAACATTTTACAGCCCCGGCATATCCCAGGCGAGAGGAATTCATTGCCGAACTTATTGAATTAATTTCAACACCCCTGGAAGTAGAATCGGAGGATCTCCAAAGATCCTTGGAGACTTTAAACGCTATTGAATTACTGCCAGACGGATATGAGGAATCGTTTGACCAAATGAACGATGGATATTGCTGTTATGATGAAATCGTTCAGGAATTACGCGATGCGATTTTGGATGTTTTCGATGCAATTGATGATCTTCCAGATTTTGCACAAATTGAGGTTACTGATTTCATCAAGGAAAGGTATTCTGGCTGGGGTTTGCACATATCCTTAGATCACTCATAGACCACTTCTGTCGGGCCGTTGAAAAAGTTGAAATCCTGAATCTCATTTTCCGGGTTCAATTGTATACTCCCCCCTTTCCATTGTAGGGGCGCTGCTTGCTGCGCCCGGAGAGGGCATGGCAAGCCCTGTTCCTACTAAAAAGAACACTTATATACAGGGAATAGTCTAAGAAAAAAAATTTACATTCCGAATGACAGTGCCCGATCATCTCCAATATGATAAAATTCCCTTCTGATCCGGAAAGGAGTGAAACATGGCTGGCAGCGAGAAAAAACTTGGGGTGCTGGCAAGCGGTGGCGGCACTAATCTTCAGGCTATAATCGACGGATGTAAAAGTGGGAGCATCGAAGCGGAAGTAGCATTGGTTTTATCCGATGTTGGCGATGCTTACGCGCTCGAACGTGCCAGGAATGCCGGTATCGATGCAGTTCACATCCCATGGAAGAAAGGTAAAAAAGCTGAATGGGAAGCTGAAGCAGTGCGGCTCCTCAATGACGCGGGTGTGGAGCTTGTCTGTCTTGCCGGATATATGCGGATTGTTGGAAACACCTTGATGGATGCATTCCCCAACAGGATCTTAAATATCCATCCGGCAATCCTTCCGAGTTTCCTGGGGCTACATGGCCAGCAACAGGCATTCGACTGGGGTGTGAAAGTAGCCGGTTGCACGGTTCATTTCGTGACAAGTGATCTTGACATGGGTCCGATAATTGTCCAGAAAGCCGTAAAAGTCGAAGAGGACGACACAGCCGATACTCTTTCCGCTCGAATTCTCAAACAGGAGCACAAGGCATATCCCGAAGCGATTAACCTTGTTCTCTCAGGTCGGACTGAAATAAAGGGACGTAAAGTCAGGATTAAAAGTTGAATGATGGCTATATAAATGACGAAGCCGATTGAAAAAGAAAAAATCGATTCACTGCTTGTTGTCAGGCTTAAAAGCGACCTTTCCAGCTATAGCCTTGACTTACTGAAAAGTGAGGTTGTTTCGGAGATAAAAAAATCCGGTTACTGCCGGTTGCTTGTTAATCTCAGCGACGTTGATTACATTACATCGGGAGACATCGGTGTGTTTGTCCAGCTTTTTCATTACCTGGATGCGGCCTGCGGAGAGTCAGGCTCCACCGAACCGGTGGTTTTCGGTCTGTCAAATCTGGATTCCTTTGTGCTTGATGTAATCCATATGACCCGACTCGATACTGTTTTCAAAATTTACAAAACAGAAGAGGAAGCGATTAAGGACCTCACAAGTGAAAAGTAATCCACAACAATTCAAGCCATATATTCTCTACATTACCTTCCTGATCCTGGTTTTTACACTTACAGCCTGCCCTGCCCCCGAAAACGGTGATATCGAATCTGATCCGGATATCTATCTCGAAATTCCTCCACCCGGTACCGAATTCATATACGTTGAAAGTCTAGTCGCATGGGAATTTCAATCACATCCCAGGGTTATGGCAGGTTCCGGAAGAAACCAGCAATCCGAACACTTTATTAATACCATGTTGGGTCAAAACCTTCTGGATCTCGCTGATTCATCAAAAATCCGGATGGATTCCGATCCTGATTATCACGAGGCTGTAGCACCAGTCGCCCTGGCATGGGGATATATAATTACAGGGGATGAAGAGTACTTAGAATCGGTTCGTAATTCTCTCGAATGGCTGTTGGATTTTCCCAGGCTTGTTAAATATCCCGAAGGTGACAATATCGCGTTCCTGCAGCAAGCGATGGCTTTGGGTGGTGTGTACGATCTGCTTTATGATGAATTTAATGAGGATGAACGTACGGAAATTGAAACGGTTCTGAGGGAAACGGTTTTTCATACTCTTGCGTACAAGGTAACCGAGTACGACAAGGAGATCAATTTCTGGGCGAACGATCCTGACACAAACTACTTCCTTATTTTCCATTCCACGGCGGGGTTGGTCTCGATAATTCTTACCGACATCGAACCGGACGCAGCAGAACTTGCCGGGCATTGCTGGGAAAGGGTCCGGGAATCGATGGATGCTTTTGCTGATGAAAATGGCTGGCGGGAAGGGCTGACCTATCTTGATTTCTGCTGGGGGCAGTCCGCTCTTTATTTCCTCCTTGCTGTTGAGGGAAATTCAGACCTTAAACCATTCGATGAATCCTGGTTCGATGCGAGTGTACGCTGGGCATGGTGGGGAGCTTTACCCGACAGGGAAACAATCGCTTGTTTCGGCGATAATGAACCTGAGAATTACTCTGTTGGCAGCTATCTGTTCCGGGCCGGGATCCTGTCTGTAAATGAAGATTACCTGTGGGAAGCTGATGCCACGAGCCAGGTCCGGGAAATGGCACTCGACCTCCCCTTGTTCGCGGCAATGTGCCTTGGACGACCTGCCTCCGTTCTCACGGATGATGGAGATTCTATCACCGACCAGGAAATCTATGCCGAGTTTTACCCGGACCTGGAATGGTACATCAGCAACTTGAGCGATGATCCCGGTTGGAATAAAGGAATAACAACAGAATATTTTCCGGGCATTGAATGGGGATTTATAAGGGCGGGAAGTGCGGATCCCGGTTTGAATATCGAAGATGATTTTTACCTGGCTTTCAAATCAGGGGTGTCGGGTTACGATCACAATCATCTCGACCAGGGTTCGATGATACTTGCGGCGTATTCTGAGATCCTGCTTTCAGATCCCGGACGTGGTGGTCCGGACATCATACGTCAGGACCCTTACATTAACTGTCTTTTTGAATCCGGACTCGGGCACAATACGCTTATCTTCGATGACGGCTGCTACATGGACCTCGACCTCTTCCCCGATAACCCGGACTATTTCTCAGACAAGGGATCGATTACTTCTTACTTTGAGAATAATGCCATCATCCAATACACAACAGAGAACTCCGGACTGTATCCCACCGAACCCCTGGATACATATAGAAGGACTTTTCTCTACATTAAACCCGGGGTGATCGACGATTATGATCTCGGGGCGTTGGTAATTGCGGACAGGGTCCTTTTAACAACGGAAAAAAACCATTCATTTCTGTTTCACACTCCCGGTGAGGTCGAGTTGATTGAAACAGGAGTCGCGAAGCTGATAAATAACGGCGCAAGGCTGGATTATTTTGGTTTCTGCACTATCCCGACCATCGATAACGCCGAGAGACAGGAGACATCGATGGAATCGCGCGACTCAACGTGTTATTTCCGGACCATCGACACACTGTCCGCCGGCAGCGACTGGATACACGTGCTTGTACCGAAACGTGTTGACGATCCCGATTCACCCCGTCCTGAATTTACAATGCATCCGCTGGGAATAACTGTCCGGTGGGACGACCATGTGATAGATTTTATTGTCCGTCGAAATCTGGGATGGGTAGTGGAAATTGAATGGCCGGTTGTTATTTCAAACTAAATAATGTAACCGGGGACACCTTCAACTCGTGGCCGAGTGGAAAGGCGTCCCCGATTATCACGGAGCGCGGAGCCCCAGCTCTGCTTCCATTAATAATTAATACAATCACTCTCCATGCCCGGGTGCCATTCACAAGCGACCCCCAACGCGGTCCACTCTGAGTTTGTCGACGAACGATTATCTCCCAACCCATGACAAAAAAACCGGGGACACCTTCAACTCGTGGCCGAGTGGAAAGGCGTCCCCAGTTTTTTTATTAATACGTGACCTTCTCAAAATAAACGATAAAAATAAACGATAGACCGTAGAACAGCACGGCAGTGCGTCTTCCACCTTAAAACAATCCGTTCGACGCACTGCCGTGCTGTTCTACGGGTTTTTTTCAATTCTCATTTTAATCACACGCTTACGTGGATAATACTATTATCACCAGTTTGACGGCTGCTGCGTTCAACATCAGGGTTCCGATAACCATGGCGTACGGGTACAGCATCATGTCGCCGAGACGGCGCCAGGTCAGTTGCATGTGCCATCCGATCATTGAAAGTGCCAGGAAAATAATGTGAAAACCGACCAGGAGTATCCTGAAATCCCACACCTGGATCAAGTTATAGTTCTGGTATTGCCTGAGGATAATAAAAGCCATAGACCATACAACAAGGACTGCAATTAATATGTTAACAATGATTATCCACGAAAGAATCCGGTAGCCAAACGGCATCAATTGTGCAGTGGAGTTCTGATTGTCAAAATTTTTCTCCGGTAATGTCATATCCTGGAAATGGTGGAGTAACTAACCCGCGACTTGGTTGGGATCGGTGATTCTCCCTGTTACGGCAGTTGCCGCGGCTGTCTCGGGTCCGGCAAGGTAAATCCTGCTGTCCGGATCTCCCATTCGCCCCTTGAAATTCCGGTTCGATGTGCTGAGGCAGATTTCACCCGCCGCAAGCACCCCGGAATGCCCACCGATACATGGCCCGCATCCCGGTGTCAGCACCGCACCTCCCGCGTCGATAATTTTCTCGATCAGGCCTTCCTTAAGTGAATTAATAAACACATCCTGGGTAGCAGGGATTACTATCACCCGTGTATGCGGTGAAAATGAATTATCGCCAAGGACTTCTATAAAATTTCTAATGTCTTCAATGGTCCCATTTGAACAACTGCCCAGAAAAACCTGGTTGACTTCTATTTCACTTAGTTCGGAAACCGGGACAACATTGGCGGGACTGTCCGGAACGGCAACGAGGGATTCAAGGTGGGAGACATCGATTGATGAAACCCCGTAATAAGACGCGTCATCGTCCGGTAAAACCGGATTATATTCCCGGTTCGATCTTTCTGACAGCCAGGATTTAACCGTTTCATCAGGATGGATCATTACCGATGTTGCCCCTGTTTCAGCACCCATGTTCGCGATTGTTATCCTGTCTGAAACGGTAAGGTATTCAAATGCCGGGCCGGTAATTTCAAGGGCATCGTTCATAGCCCCCTCAACTCCAATATTCCCGAGGATATTAAGAACTATATCTTTTCCCCCGATGAAACGGCCGGGTTTTCCGGTGATCTCAATTTTCCTTGTCTTCGGAACCGCCAGCCACATTTCCCCAAGCGCCATCAACGCCGCGAGATCGGTGGCGCCGATTCCGATTCCCAACGCGCCGAGAGCGCCGGCTGTGGTTGTATGGCTGTCGGCTCCGGCTAAAAACATCCCCGGACGAATCATACCCTCCATAAGTAAAAGTATATGGCATATTCCGCCCTGCCCAATCTCGTAGTATTTTTTTATCCCCTGCTCCTTTGCGAATTCACGCATCGCCTGGCCAAGCTCAGCGGACTTGATATCCTTCGCGGGTTGAAAATGGTCCTGGATGAGAACGAGCTTATCGGGATCCGCAACCTTTTCGATCCCGATTTCCCTGAATATGTTAATTGCATGGGGTGCCGTAAGGTCGTGGCCCATAATCAGGTCTGGACGGCACTGGATCGTATCGCCCGCAGTACACGTTTCGACGTCTGAATGCTCAGAAAGTATCTTTTCGACAATCGTCCGACCCATGGTTCCACCAGTCAGCGTACATTACCTTAAAACCAATACACGTGGCAACGTCGGAATTCAGAATTAACGATTAATAGCCTCTAACAAAATGAGCAAAATTCATGAACCGGGTGCCACCCATGGGTTAACTTGCTTATGGGTGATGTAGCGTAACTCAGAGGCACGACCGTCAGGGAGTGCACTAACAGTAGCCCGCGCGTAAGCAAGGCTCATTTGTGCGTTACTAGATCAGTTATCAGTGCACTCCCTGCACTCCCTGACGGTCGTGCCTCTGAGACGGCATAATAGACACCGGTACCGGGTGATGCAGACTGAACCCTTGAATCAACAAGCGATAATTCAATGCAAACTCATTTTGTTAGAGGCTCTAAGGAAATCTTAAATAATCAGCCGGACCCGAACTGGACGCCGATGAGGGCAAGTCTAAAATTTACAATGATAGAAATTATGCACCATGCCCAGAAAACCCCGATATCTCCCCAGCCTTTTTTGCCACCGTGACGCGCGGATTCAGCCCCGATTATCACCATCAAACCAAGAGGAATCGTAAGCAGGAGGTGGTAGAATTCGTGGCCTGGCACCCAGAAACTAAGGAAAACCAGGAGCGGAGCGATCCACAACAGGCACAGGTACAGCCACCACCGGTTGATAGGGGTAAGTTTTTTAAGATTCAGAACGGCTGTCACCCAGAACGCCGGTAAGACAGCAACCAATGCGGTGAAGAAAGGGTTCAGGAAGAGCAACCCAAAAGTCCGCTGGTTGTCATAGAAAAATCCAATGAAAGTGCCCAGGTTTGTGAAAAATCCCTGGATTCCCCCGCCGGTCCAGTATTTATCGCCCTGTGCGTAAAGGGTTGTGTATTTGAAAATATTTACGAAACTCAATTCACCGACCGATGAAAGCGCGCTACCGATTATTATTAAATATACAACAACAGGGATTCCGATCGTCAGGGCGGTCATTATAAAAAATTCCCTCCACCGGACATTTTCTCCTATCCTCATTCTGCTATGGACCAGGATAGCGATACCGATAAGGATAAAAATTGCCATTAAGCTGACAATCTGGTGAAAGAGAATTCCTGTCGCGAACCACCATCCTGTCCGTACAAGATATTTCCCATCGTTGGTAACGGTAAAAGCGTGGATGCTCCCAACAGTGATTGCGAGCAGGAACATTGGAATCGAATACTGTGAACCATCGGTCGCGTAGCGGAAAAAAGTGACGCTCGAACCGAGGAACAGGAACCATGGAATCGCATACGGAGTACGCGGGAAGAGCCTTATTATCAGTAAATAAAGGAGGTAAAGTGTTCCGGCGGATGCAAGACCGTTCCATAAACGAAGGAACATCCAGGAATTGATGTCGGGTAGAAAGGACCTGGTAATTCGGAAGAGTACGGCATTGGTCGGGACAAACATGAGATGGTGCGGGTTCCAGATTGCCCACCATCCAGCCTCGCTAACAAGCCTTCCGAGCCTGTCGGTTACTTCGAGAGGTACATTTTCCGCGCGGGGAGCTGTGGCCCTGGCTTCGGTGGGAAAAAACAGGTTCCCATCCATCGTGGCGAATTCCTCAAGTTCGCCAGCCCAGCCGTGAACATCACCGTTAGGGTACTTGATATTCGGGAGAGAAAGATAGGCCGCGAGAAATATCAAGGTGAGAATCCATCCGATGATGATTTCGCGTCTGGAGGGAAGTTTTATCCGGTTATTTTCCTGGACCATAATGGCAGCATATTATTATACGTTAAAAGGACAGGCTCTCAATTTCCATGGGCGGATAAACACGATACATAAGCCCAACCGCATTAAACGTGTAACCTTTATCAGAAAGGGATTTCACGATCGCCCCGATATAAATGGGACGATTTTCGATATTATTTTCAATTATCCATGCCGCGATATCGGCATCCTTGTCCGGCGCAACAATTACTTCATCCGGAAGTACAAGGTCGGGATATTTTCTTCGCAGGAGATCCAGACCCCAGTCGAACCCGGCATGCTCTACAAAAATCACCGCGACATCGTCCCGCGTATCGGCATATTCGATCTCCCGGTAATACCACAGCGTGAAAGCCCGTTCGTAGCGGACCTCCAATACTACAGCGTTCTCCTCGAACGATTCGAACGATTCCTCACCGAACTGAATCGCCTCACGGTTTCCTGAAAGATCCACTTCGTGCCAGTGGCCTGTAAGTCCAAAAATCGGAGCCGATATAAGGATCAGAACCGCTATAAATTTACCGATTGGAACCAGTTTTCGAGGTGCGTCGACAAGAAATACGATCCCCCATCCAGCCCAGATCGCGGACGCCCAGATCATCGGAAGTAAATAGCCTTCGGGGTCCCATATAGCATAATTTGCGAGGCTGTAGAGACTCGAAGCAGTTATAAGCATAGTGTAGACAAGGAGAATCACGATCCCACGGTTACGGGCGAGGAGAAGCTTTATCAATCCGAGCATTGCGGCCAGTGCACCGATACTGCCCAGTTCCCCTGGAATTGATGAGTACCGCATAATCTGGTTAAGCATCTGAAACGGGAGCATTGAATACATGAGCATACGGAATTGCCGTCCGGACACCACCCAGAGGAAATTCTCAGCGGTTTCTGGATTACCCCAGTCGAGCGGCGGGTTCATTGAAGAACGTATCGGGAGATAAAGGTAGGTGAGGAGACCGATCGACAGCCAGAGTAATCCGGTCCCGATTTCCTTCGGTTTCGGATGTACTTTACCGAAGATCCAGACCACCAGGATTCCCGGAAGTAAAAACAGGCTCGTAAGGTGGTTGGCCATGGCCAGGCCCCAGGACAGTCCCAGCCAGAGAATTAACCGGCCTCTTCGTCTGCCGAGTTCCCCGGAATTTTTCCCTTCATCAATATTTTTCGCGATTATAAGGAGTTCAATCAGGATCCAGCCGATAAGTGCGGTAAAAAACAGGTTCAGCGAATAAACTTCCGTAACCACGGACAGTTTCCAGACATCGGTGGCAAATGCGAGGAGCAATCCGGAGGAAACCGACGCGACAGCTTTCAGGAAAGATGTCAAACGGGATTGAATATTTACCTCCAGGAGGCTGAAACCGGCCCAGACCGCCCTTACCGTTAATGCAGCCGCCAGGGCTCCCCAGAACGCGCTGAATAAATTCATCCTCCATGCGACAGTGCCGATCGCGACGACATGGCTCCATATCCAGCCGGTCATACAGAACAGGGGGTATCCGGTCGGATGCGGGATTCCCAGGGTCCAGCATGCGGTGATAAGGTCGCCTGAATCTTCCGAGTGATGCGCCCAGCTCACTCCGGGAGAAAGGGTCATTATGTAAACAGCAAAAGAAACCAATCCAACCCACAGGCTGAGATGAACAGGAAGGGATAAGCGGAAAGGTTTCTTGCTCGGATCGACCGATGCCATAAAGTGATTTTACTTCCTGTAATACCCATATGTAAAACTGATTCTTGTGCTAAACTTCAATTATGCTCCTTACACGCCGGAGCCTGATCGTCCTCGCGACTGCCGCGATATGGATTCTCACCGAATCCGTGTTTCCTTTCGCCCAGATCGTATTCATCTTTCATGTCGGACTGGTACTGCTGTTTATCGTCCTGGATTCCATAGTCAGCGCTCACCGGGACGATTTTGAAATTATGAGGCATTGTGAGGGAAAACTCAGCCTGCTCGATGACAATCCTGTAACGATCGATATTTACAACCGGTCGGGGAAAACCGTTAAGGGCGTGCTGGCAGACGAATATCCCGATCCGGGCAAGGCAAATCCTGAACGGCTTGAATTTCTAATTCCAGATAAATCAACGGTTGAATTGACATACCACTACCGTCCTGAAAAGCGCGGCGACGTGGTGTTCCCAGGGGTCCACCTGCGGATTCTGGGCCAGTTGGGATTTGTTATCAAGCGAATAATGGTTCCGCACGTAACCAAAGCACAGGTGTATCCAAACCTGATCCAGACCCGAAGGTGGGACCTTCTCGCCCGGAAAGGCGCGTTGTTTGCAGCCGGGTTCAAACCCATAGGACGGTTCGGACGCGGTACCGAGTTCAGCCAGTTAAGGGAATACCTGCCGGATGATCAATTTCGAGCAATCGACTGGAAGGCAAGCGCGAGGAAAGGAGCACTGGTTGTCAAGGAATATGAGATTGAGCGAAGCCAGCCGCTCGCACTATTTTTGGATTGCGGACGCCAGATGATCGGTCGGATCGATGAACATACCCGTCTCGATTACGCGATCAACGCCGCATTAATGCTTGCGTACGTAGCGGTCCTGAAAGGCGACCAGGTCGGATTGATCGCGTTCGACGCGAAGATCCAGCATTACATCGCGCCCGCGCGTGGAATGGCGCAGTTGAACCGTATCATCGAAGCTCTTTATGACATCCAGCCGTCGGAAGTTGAAAGCGATTACGCCGGCGCATTTAAGAAATTTCTCGCGACATGGAGAAAACGCAGCCTGATAGCGTTGTTTTCCGATGTGGTCGACCCGACAGCTTCATCGGTCCTGCTTGGGCACCTCCCGTCGGTACATCCGAGGCACCTTCCGCTGGCTGTCCTTTTAAAGGATCCGGAGCTTATTGAAATCGAACGCCAGGTTCCTGAAAACGCGTCCGAGCTTTATGAAAAAGCGGTTGCCTGCGATCTTTCGAGCAGCCGTGAACTCGCATCTCGCCAGTTACGCCAGGCAGGATGCCTTGTAGTGGATGTAGCGCCAAAGGACCTGACCGTTTCTGTCATCAACGAATATCTCAGGTTGAAGGCAAGGAGTATGATCTAGCCATGAAATTTCTAACAGTACCGACAAGTACCAGGATCGAGATTGTCGATATCACGGACAAGCTCAGGGAACTGGTTAAAAGCAACGGATGGTCGGAGGGTATCGTCACCGTTTACTGTCCGCACACGACCGCGGCGATAACGATTAACGAGGCGGCCGATCCGGATGTCCGCGCGGATATCCTGGAAACCCTGAACAAACTGATCCCATACAACGATAATTACGCGCACATCGAAGGGAACGCGGACGCGCATATTAAATCGTCACTCGTAGGATCGTCGCAGCAGGTCATTATCGAGCATGGACGTCTTGTGCTGGGAACGTGGCAGGGAGTATTTTTCTGTGAGTTCGACGGCCCGCGTCAGAGGAAGGTCTACGTCAAATTTGTGTCAGGATGAAGTAAAATCTGGAAAGATTCAAAGCCCGCTTATTATAATGCATCCAACCCTTAAGAAGGCGCCAATAATATCCATCCCATTTTAATGCACTGCTCCTTCAACTTCCGTTTATATAGAAATCTATTAATTGGCGATGGTCTACTCCATTAATCCATTCGTCAGGATTCTTCAGCATTTCAGATGAGAGCAGAATTGATTTTTCGGCTCCCGTGGGAAGGCCGGTAAATACCCACTCCCATCTATTTGAATCAAAGGAGTCATACCCGTCAGGCCCTATGTTATATTTCCTGATAAGGATCATTTCATCATGATTATCTCTCCGAACAAACTCCGTGTACAAGAGATTGGAATCATGTATAACGCCAATTTCAAAATGTTCATAGGCGCCTTGCGAGATTAATTCTGATGAATTTTCTATAAAATCTTCATTGATGAAAAATTGGCCGTTCAACAGGTCCTGCAGACTTCCCGGCATGGATTCATGATCTGCGATGTAGAAGTCAATAATCGATTCGCATGCAGTCGACATTGACCATACAAGAAGATCCCATTCATCGGAGGACAATCGCGTTTTATTATCCGACCCCGTCGGTGCAGAAGTACCTAAACCCCAAACTACCTTTTGTGATTCAGCGGATTCCAGGTAAGATACTTCGGCGTTTTCGTTATTTACTCTTGTACGTGTAATTAAGCTGAAATCCCATCCTTTGCCTTCAACAGGCCAGTATGTAACCTGAGAGGACACAGGTTCAATTTCACGCAGAATCCGGATAGGTTCGTTATCAAATGGATCAAAGCACCAAATTGGGAGAAATCCTGCCTTACTTACTTCATCCAAATTCGGCTCTTTAAATATGCCATTTTGGTTTACAGCCCAGGCAATGAGCGCAACTTTAAGAAAAATGCTTCTCATTGACAAAGGTGCTTGTTCAAGAAAGGCCGTTTGAGCTATTGATGCTCCTTCATTATTATCAACATCTGCTCGCACAATCGGAGTGTATAAACAAATCATCCCAATCAATACTACAAACATAAGAGCAAATTTGGATATAATTCCGCTCAACTTTTTCATACTTAAACCTCCCGTAATTGCTAAATTAATTTTAAAGAAAAAAAAGTAATATGTCAAGAAAAAGAGTAATATGAGACCGTTGCAAAAGCCTGAATTTGGACCAGGGCGCAGCAAGCGGCGCTCCTACAAGCCTCTATTCATACGGATTCTATTCGTAGGGGCGTTGCTTGCTGCGCCCCATAGCGACTTTCGCAACGGTTTTAATTAACATTAAACTGCGCTGCTGGGTGCATGGTCGGTCATGGGTGGTGGTTCGGATTCCACCAAAGGGATGCTCATGGCTTCGACACCGGCGGCCTCGCGGATATCCGTGAGAAGTTTTGCCGCGATAAACCTGTCCTGGATACGTCCCGCAAGACCTTCTTTAACTTTGTCACGGGTTTCCGAGGTTGAAGGCCTGAGTGTGAATCCGGCAGTCACATCGCTTCCGGCGTCAACGGCATTCACCCTGATGCCGAGCGACCGTGAAATCGAGCCAATGTATTCGATCTGAATGACATGGTGAGATTCACTGGTTGCGGGACTGGACAGTGAAACATCGGCTACTCTAAGCCCCGGTGATGAATCCGGTGGTATCGGGTCAGGCAGGGTAGTGGTTTTAAGATAGGTTTTAATTGCATTGACAGCCTCTGAGAATGGGATCTCGAGGTGAGTGGTGAAATGCTCGTCCGGTTTACCGAGTTCGATAGGGTGTCCAAGCATCAGGCTCGCGTCGCGAAGGAAACGGTACAATTCACCATCCCCGGCGAATAGCTTCCACTGGCGATTGAACCTTCCGGCAAGCGACCTGAGGTGATAAATGACTATTGGAATCAGGCAAATTACCATAAGGATTGCGATGGGAAGCCCCATCGCGTAGATCGTCCGTACAGCCATTCCTACGATACCAAACAGGGCGATAATCAGTATGCACGTCCAGAATGGGTACTGCTCCCTTTCGGCTTTGGTCCAGTGTTTGCGGGTAATACGGTCCGACATTGTCGGGATTTGTTCCAGTTGGAACTCAAGCGATGTAAAACGGTGTTCCTGAACGTCCTCTCCTGAATTTCCTCTATTTCCCATATCTCCTCCCATTGCATCCGATGCAGTGGGTTGGTGAGTCATTCGGGCCAGACCTCCTCGACTCGGCCGCTCAGGTCGATCTTCAGAATTGGCGAGTTCGGACCCGCGCCGGCCTGTTGATTTGGTGTTGCAGTGATGACAAAACCGTTTCTGGAAACCTCAATTTCAACATCATAATTCCGCACAATAGGAGTGCCTGCGCCTAATGCGCGGTTTGTATACGAACGGGCGATAGTCCCGGATTGAATCAGTTCAGCGAACGTCGCATAGGTTCTGTGGTTTGCATGGTATGTAAGCTCGGCCTGGTGGAGCTGACGCATCATGGTCTTGGTCATGTCCATACCGAGTGCGTTCGTATTACGGTTACCGGATGAGGTCCCGAAAAAGGACCCGGAAGAATTCAGCATCATGACCATAAGAACGCCGACAATCGCAACACTTATCAGCATCCCGATCAGACTGAAGCCAGTTTGATGATTCAGTCGCACCACAGATAGCGCCTCTGAAATATTATAGCATACAAATTTGAAAATTTAATATATTACCATTAATGTTATTGAACCATTGTACCCACTTGCGAGTCACGTTAATGGGTATTAGAATGGAGTTAGAGGAAATACCGGGATGTCAGACAAAACTCAAATCGATCGGGCTTCGGATTCAGAAGAAGAACGAAAGGATAAAAAAAGCAAGAAAGAACAGAATCCATGGTTCCTTTGGACCAGGGATATAGTCATCGTTCTCATCCTCGTCCTTTTATTCAGAACCCATGTCGCTGAGGCGAATTATATTCCATCACCTTCGATGGAACCTACCCTTAAAGTGCATGACCGGATTATTGTCGACAAGCTTTCGCTGAACTGGCACCCGATCGAACGCGGGGAACTCGTTGTTTTTCATCCACCGCTTAATGACAAGGAGTCTGAACGCTGGATCAAACGCGTGGTCGGCATTCCCGGGGATACCATTGAAATCCTGCGCGGCGTGGTCTATGTCAATGGTGACCGTCTCGATGAACCATACATCGAATGGCCGGGCGTTTATACAGAGCCTCTTGTAATGCTGGCAGAAGATGATCCCTCTACTCCTGCGATTGAAGGGGAATATTACCTGATGGGCGACAATCGTAGTAATTCCCGCGACAGTCACGTGTGGGGCCCGTGCCCTGCGGAAAATATCATTGGGCGCGCGGTTTTCAGGTACTGGCCGATAAACACGGTCGGGATTCTCGCGCGACAATCGGGAACACCGGATTCTGAAGAATAATTCATAACCGTCTGCACAATTCACCAGTTTCTAAAATATGAGTCGCTACAGTATCAACACTCTAAGATTAACCTTGAGAGGATAATACTCTGGCAGCGTGGTGACTTTGACGATGCAAAATCCGGGCGGAGTTGGGAATTACAGACCCGGATTCAACATAATTTTTACATGCCTGACCTGCCCCTGATTCCCTGGTTGATATTTGAGCCGTTTTAAGGGTACGATTGGTTCATTCACCCGGTTACTATAACGGGCATACTAAGCTGATTTCCTACCCAAGGGTCTCCAATAATGGCCACAGATAAAATAAAAGAACTGGAAGCTATATCCGCCGAAGCTGAAGCCGGCGGCGGGCAGAAACGTATCGATAAACAGCACTCGTCCGGAAAATGGACCGCGCGGGAACGTATTGATTATCTTCTCGATCCCGGAAGTTTCGAGGAAATCGATAAATTCGTGCGGCACGAGTGCCACGACTACGACATGTTTAAAAATCGCCCGTACGGGGATGGCGTGGTTACGGGCACCGGCACGATCGATGGACGCCCGGTCGCGATTTTCAGCCAGGATTTCACAATTATTGGCGGTTCACTCGGCAGGGCGTTCGCATCGAAAATCTGCAAGATAAACGATATCGGAATGAAAAACGGCCTGCCGGTTATCGGACTTAACGATTCCGGCGGCGCGAGAATACAGGAAGGGGTCGGCGCGCTGGCGGGGTACGCGGATATCTTCCTCCAGAATGTCATGGCGAGCGGTGTGGTTCCACAGATCAGCGCGATCATGGGCCCGTGCGCAGGCGGCGCTGTTTATTCACCTGCGATCACGGATTTTATCTACATGGTCAGCGGGTCATCGCGGATGTTTATAACCGGGCCTGCTATCATCAAGGCTGTCACGCACGAGGATATCGATTTTGAATCGCTCGGAGGAGCTGCGGTACACAATGAAATCAGCGGAGTAGCGCATTTCGAAACGGAGAATGACGAGGAATGCCTTGACAGCATCAAGAGGCTACTTAGTTTCATACCATCAAACAATCTTGAATCACCGCCATTTGTTCCGACTGATGATCCCTCCGATCGAACTGAATTATCGCTCGATGAGATCATTCCCGACGATCCAAATCTGCCGTATGACATGATCGATGTTGTACGTCTTATTGTCGACAATGGTGATTTCTACCAGGTCCATGAACACTGGGCAAGAAATATTATTGTCGGATTCGCGCGTCTGGCCGGGTATTCGTTCGGGATCATCGCGAACCAGCCCAACCATCTCGCAGGGTGTCTCGACATCAATTCCAGCATCAAGGGTGCCAGGTTTGTCCGGTTCTGCGACGCGTTTAATATCCCGCTTCTTGTGCTTGAGGATATCCCCGGATTCCTTCCGGGCGTAAACCAGGAGCATGGCGGAATTATTCGTAATGGCGCCAAGCTGATATACGCGTTCGCCGAAGCGACTGTCCCTAAAATGACTGTGATCACCCGCAAGGCATATGGCGGAGCGTACTGCGCGATGAACTCAAGGCACCTGAGGGCGGATTCCGTAATTGCGTGGCCTACAGCGGAAATCGCGGTAATGGGTTCGCAGGGCGCGGTAAATATAATCCACCGGAATGAAATAAAGGAAGCCGATGATGTCGACGCGAAACGTGAAGAACTGATCAGAGATTACAACCGTCTCTTCGCGACACCTTATATCGCGGCTTCGAAAGGGTACATAGATAAGGTAATCAAACCATCCGAAACCCGCCAGCATATCATTAAGACTTACAACATTATCAAAACGAAACGAGATCAAAATCCCGCGAAGAAACACGGGAATATCCCACTCTGAATAAATGGGTGGCTGAGAATAACGTATGGTAAATCCGGGAAATATTAATCCTGACAATAAGGGTGGACGGTTGCCGAAGTCGATCCGCGATGGATCGGTTGCTGCCGCGATCGGGGTCGCGCTTGCCCTGGCGGTTGAATCCGGATCGGTGGAGAGGCAGCATCCGGAACGCCTGGCCGAAGCTCCCTGGACAGGCAGTTCGCGCAGCAGGATGAACTTCTCCGGAACCGGATTTCAAACGCGCGATGGGTGGGGTAAACTTGCGGGATGGAAACCGGCTTACGGCAAATGGCGGCTTAACAGGTGAACACGAGGAAGTAATATGCAGCGTTACCAGATAGTTGTTAATGGGAACACGTACACCGTCACGGTAAAAAGCCTTGTCGGGAATAACGCGACCGTGGATGTGGACGGCTGGGAATTCCAGGTCAGGATTGTCAATGGTGATGGTGCGCTTGATTTTAAACCTGTGGTCGTAACCGCCGCCGGATCCGGTTCGGAAACCAGGTCGACTGCTGTCCCGGATCGGCAAAAAATCCAGCCTCCATCGGATACTGCCGGGAAACGCACCAGTGCGCTCGAACACCTCTCACCAAAGAAATCATCAGCACCCAAAACCACAAGATCGGGGGAAATCACCGCACACCTCCCAGGCCAGATTATAGAAATTACGGTTAAAGCTGGGGACTCGGTTTTGAGTGGCGACATTGTCTGCAAGATGGAAGCGATGAAAATGATGAACGATGTGCAGTCGCCTTTTACAGGTGTTGTGAAGGAAATTCTTGTCGAGGAAATGCAGAACGTCCTCGAAAACCAACCGTTGATGATAATCGAGTAAAGGCGGTCAGGGGCGATAGGAAGGGTTGGTAGGGGTGATATTCTTGCTGAGAAACAGACATGCGGGTATGATGATATTCGCAACTGAGACGCCAGGCTAAGCGACTTGGGGGAATCGTGACCCTTTTCTTATCAGTAATGTAAAAATGGATATGACAAAGGATATGTACTTGGAAGTCACTGGTATTTTTTTCGACAAGCTGGTCGAACTCAAGGAACGAGCAGAAGTAACATCTGTTTTAGAAGCTCGGCAAGAGTTTTTCAAGAAAATGGATGACGAATACGACGGGAGCATACCCAACGCGCCAGAATTGAATTCATTGATATGGCTGGAAGATGTTATTAGCATTTTCTTTGAATGTCGCTTTGCGGTTGCCTGGATATCTGCTTTGCGTAAATATAAAGGTGAAGTTACACTTTGGGAAGAAATAGATGACTTTCACTTGAATTACTACTTCGGCGATGTTGCGACACGGCTTTTATCTTCAAGAGATAAGTTATATATTGCACTGCTGAGTTATTTCTTGCCAATTGATCCTAGAGATATGTTGCCAGATTATAAAGAGAAAAATGTACGAGCAAGAATTCTAGAAGTCAAGGCAATTGCTCACCACTCCGAGCGAACTGAGTCAGCAGTATTAACTGAGCGTATTCTACTTGCCCTGTTTAATGAAAGTTGGAAAAAAATAAAAGATTATAGAAACAAGAAAGTACATCGTAGGGAACCGCGAGTTTATTTGAAAAAGATCGAGCCTTTGAAATTGAGGTACATGATTCCTGTTTTGCGTGAAAAGGATATTGAAGAGGCAGAAAAGCATTTCAGATTCAGGCTTGATGAGAAAGCGAAAGCGGATTTGGGCGTTGACTTCTTGCCACTGGGTTCACCTGAAATTGATGGTGTTACTTATCTTATGAAATCCACAGAAAGCATCTGGGATTTCGACGAACTTTTTCAGCATGTTGAAGAGTGCTATGGGAACCTATCAAGCGGCATAGCCGAGTGGCTCATGCATTTAACTGAACAGTTCCCTTTTGGACGCGAGTTTTAAGCGACAGACATAAGAGCGATTAATGGCGATAAATTTGTACGGCTGGAAGCCAAACGGCGCTTGTCACCGGCACCCGGCTGAGAAAGCCAGATTAAAGGCTAGGTAGACGAAATGGATAAAAACACCTTTGTATTATCTATTGTTTTAATCGGAGCCTTTCTGAGTGGTTGCACACCGCAATATGTTTATAGGGAGCCTAATGACGCAGAGGTTAACAGCTTCGTTCCTTATGGCTACCAATTAGTATCGCGAAATGATAATTCGCCTGCTCAAATAGTCAAAGCCAATCTCGACGCTGATCCTGCTCAGGAGATTCTGCTGCCGATGTACGGTTTGGATTGGGAGTCTCCTGTTAAAATTCTTACCATTAAGTTTGATGCCAAAACTAATGAATGGAACCTACTGGAAACCCTAGAGTATGGGGGCTTTGCCTATATTGGTGTCATCGGTTCTCCAACTGACCTTGACGCTGACGGCATCAACGAAGTCCATCTGGTGCTTACCCCATTTGATCCAACAGGATTTACAAATGGCCATTCAATACTGGTTCTTACAAACAGATTCTTACAAACAGAAATGGCGAAATGGTTGATCTGATGCCCCAGAATTCTCACTTTGACTTTAGCCAAGAGGACAGCGGCAGGAGTTATAAAACAGCGTCCTTTATATGGCACATCAACGAAGGTCGTTTTGACTGCCATTACTTTACTATACAAACCTACACTTTCTCCTTAACTGACTATCAATTGGTCTCAACCTATACAACTCAGAATAAGTACAACATAGACCCGCAGTGGACTGGAGCGGATTGTTCAGTATGGAATATTCATCAGGCGATGCCCTGAGCTCTGATCAAAGGTTCTAAGAGCCGGGTGCAGGATGCTGGGGTGGCCTAGTCTGGGTTCTAGTTGATGATGACGAGGATATCATCATGCCGGGCAACAGGATGTCTCCCTACCGCAGGGATTGATGAAGTCACCATAAGATGAACGGGTGCCGGTGACAAGCGCAGGTTGGCTTCCAGCAGAACAAGCTTGCCGCCGTTTCAACTTGACAGGACCATTAACCAAATCTTCCCTCACAGGATAGTCATGAATATATACTGCTTGTTCACCTTATTTAGTGTAAAATTGACGTTACCGATTATACCGATCAGATGTGCAACAAACTTCGGATTATAAGGAGATGGATCATGTTCAGAAATCACACAGTATTTGTTGCCGCTATCCTGCTACTGGCTGTGTTAATTTGCGGATGCGGTAAGGACCCGACTTTACCGCCTGCGGGACCGGACCAGACATCCAAGGCTCAGGACACGCCAGCAGATGGGCAAAACCATACGCTGCTTGGCTTGTACAACATAGCAATCGATACGGGAACCTGGGAGATGGATGTCGTTCCGGTAAGGACAACCGACATCCATTTGAACCTGACCGGTGTGATGAACAACACGGCGGGATTATCGATTGCTCTTGTGCTGCCTGAATGCGACTTTCCAACCGGCTTGATTGTATTCGACATGACCCTTACTCACCCGATTGCCGATGCGCTCCAGTTCACTGCATTCGATATGAGGGGAATCATGATGACTCCCGGCTCACTGGTGGTTGACGATGTAACATTTGCTGACTTCAATGAAACCCGGGTTGAAAATGCCGATGGTTACTCACGCTGGTGGAATCCCACTGAGTTTACTACCCAGGGGATTTTTGGTTATACGATAGGAAGCATCGCGTATGGCCCGACCAGTGGGCTTACAGCCACTGTAAATCCATACAAGCTGTTTGCAGATATCCTCTATCCCAACAGCAACCTGGGTCTTGTGGGAGCCGAGCCTCTCGACAGCCCGCAGGGACGTGCGGTTTTCTCATCGGGTGAAGTTAATACCCGACGATATTCGATGAGATTCGAAATGAATCCGGGTATCAATCTCCTTTATGGGTACGCAATAGACTGCTGCTGGGACATCCCGAATCCCAATCCTCCCTCAAATGTGCCGGCAGAATTCCCGTTTACCGCTAATAGCAATGAAGCTTTCAGGATCGCGTTTGCGAAAACGGTCAGCTCTCTTTATTTCGATTCTGAATCGGGTCTGAGTGGTGGGGTTCTTCGATTTAACATTAATGTGCATGACTGGCAGGGTCTTGATACCGGGCTGATTCAAAATGAGATAGCGAGTATTAGTTTGAAATCACCCGACCTTCTCACCTCTGACTATTCACCGGTTTTTGTTGAAGAAGATGGTTACAGGGCAATTTATACCGCTAACCTGACTGGGCTGGCGATCCCATCGAGAGCCGGACTCAACCAGATTATCTGCGAAGTGGTTTCATCGGATGGAACCACATACAAGCAGGCTGTTCCACCGGCGCCGGAAGTCCCGGTTTCCGCCTACAATGTGTTAGCACTGGATGTGATCGACCCGGAATGTACTGCCGATACCAATAACGACTGGACTGAAGCCTCTCCAATCTCACCCGGGGAACCGATAATCGACCAGTTATGTATGACTACCGATTATAAGGACTTCTATCAATTTACAATCGATCCGGGATATGAAATTACGGGCGATCTAAGGTTATTCATTGATGCTGAACCGACCAACCTTGGAATCTTCATCGACGATCAGACGATGGTCGCGGAAGACAATGTGAGTTTTGGCGGGGCAACGATAAACCTTGACGATCTCGATCTCCTTCCAGGGAGTTACTATGTCAGGGTATGGACATCCAATGTTTCCGAGATTGCCCCATATTTACTGGAGATAGCAGGGGAAATTGTAAATGTGACACCTCTGAATCCAGTGGAAATTACTCCTGACGGGCTGTACTGTGATCCAATGAGTATTTATTATCACGAAAACAACCTGTATATGACAGGATATAGAGCTACCTGGGTATATGATGTGACTGATCCATCCAATCCAACACAGATCAGTGAAACTCCGATAACTGTTACCACAGCCACGTGTTTCCAGTATCCATATTTGTATTACCTTGAAAACGCTCCAGGTATGGGTAATGAACAGGTGTCGATGATTGATTTCAGCGACCCTTCTGCACCAGTAGAACATGTGGCGGTAATAAGCTTTCCTCAGATGAACACATCCGGTATTCAAATACATTCACCTTACCTGTATGTGGGAGCCGGTTCCGATGTCATCATCTATGATATCGGCACTACTCCAACATCTCCAGTCGAGGTGAATACTATTACAATTACCGGGGAACCCCAGTTGCTGGAAGTCCTTGATCCGGATGGACCTAATACCAGGTTAATTGTGGGAACCTGGAACGATATTTTCAGTTTCAATATTGAAGATCCAATGTCAATTTCTGCTACAGGTTTTTATCATTTTAGCTCAGGGGCACCCAGGGACATTGAAATTCATGACGATTACATTATCGCATCGGCTAACATTTCGAGTGATGGCTGGCTGATTGTTTTTCAGCAATGGACATTTTCAATTGGGTTATTAGGATCTGAAGATATTCCCGGTGATGGCAGAAACCTTGAATTCAACTGGCCCTATGCCTATATAGCCGAAGGGCTAGAGGGTATGACAATATGCGATCTGACAACAATGACCAGCCCATCGTACGTATCGACTACCGGATTGATCGGCTTTGGATACGATCTGGCAATAAATGAGAACTATGTTTACATCATTCCCTGGAATGCCGGAATGCAGGTTATCGACGTCAGCATTCCATTATCACCATCACCGCTTGCAAGATTGCAGGTAATTAATTCGGCATATTCGATGGTCCTTAAGGATAACTACCTGATCATTGCTGAACTAGGCCAGGGAGGGTTCAGCGCGATAAAGGTGCTGGATATTTCCAATCAGCCAAATTTCACTTTTGCCTACGAAATGTACCCTGGATTCAGGCCAACCAATCTTGCAATCAACGGTAACACACTTATTGCCGCCAGCCAGGACAAGAGCTGGGTAACCATGGATGTAACCAATCCGCAGAATATCATTCCCAAGAGCCAGACATTTGAAAGTGATTTCATATATGAACTGGCCGTAATGGACAATACCGCATACATCTACGTAAGCATGGTGGGCTACCCGGTGAGAATTTACGATATCACAGACCTTTCGACGCCAATTTATAAAAACACGATTGCCCTCGCCAATGGTGTCAGGGATTTCAATTTCGTTGATAATCTAATGTACATTGCGCAGGGGGCAAATATCGATATTTACTCTCTCACCAATCCATTTTTTCCCGCATTTGTCGACACATACTCTTTTAATCCAACCGGTTACTCAGATACTGAAATCAGGAATAATTTTCTTTATCTTGTTGGTCAGAACTTCCTTGAGATAGCGGATATCAGCACCCCCACCGCACCTTTGTTTTTAGGATCTACAGCTCTGCCAGACCAAAATAACATGTTCTGGTACATCGCGGTTGAGGGGCAATTTGCATATGTTGACGGGCCGATGGAGAAACTCTATTCGTGCCGGGTGTACCCGCCTGACAGTCCAGAAGTCCTTGGTGATTTCTATGATGAAGTAACTCACAGTGGACGCGGTTTAATCGTACACGAGGGAATATTGTATGAATCCGGAACCGGCGGACTGCACATTTATGATCTTTATTGAGAATCCAATAACCTGAAAATGGATGGGTGCCTCCCGATTTATTTATAGCACTTTAAAAAAATCGATTATGTTTCTTGCTCAATTGGAGTCTAACGTGTAGGATTCCCTTTTTTTGAATTGGAGTTTATTAATTTATGAGAGTTGGAATAACAGGACTCGGACAAAGTGGAAAATCTTCGCTCTTTCACACCCTGTCCGAACAGGCCCCAGATGCACCATCGGGAAAACCCCACCGGAGACTCGGGCGTGCTCTCGTTCCGGATGAACGTGTTGAATATATCGCTCAAAATGAGAATGCCGAGAAAAAAACTTACGCAATTGTTAATTTTCTCGATCCCGATGGCTTTCCTCCAGAGTCAGGGAAAAGCCTGAATGCCGAACTACTGGCCATGGTCAGGGGATGTGACCTGATCGCTCTGGTTATAAGGGCGTTTAAATCGCCATCGATAATGCATCCCCTTGGGTCGATTGACCCCATGAGAGATTTAAACAACTGTTTCAGTGACCTGGTCATCCAGGATCTCGCAGTACTTGAGGGGCGTTTTGAAAGGACGAGTAGATCGTATAACGGGGGCGATAAGGACCTGAAACCGGAATTCGATACACTCGAAAAAGCAATCGCCAGTCTTGGGGATGATATGTTCCTGAGCCAGATTGAATGGTCGAAGCAGGAGACGGAAATTTTATCACGGTTTGAACCCCTGACACTTAAGTCCGGAATTGTAGTTTTGAATGTTGATGAGGATGCTGCATTCGGGAGAGGCGGTGTCGGTGTTCCACCCGATGTGAAGCAGTTATGTGAAAGTCGGGGATGGGGAGTCGGCGCAGTCCGTTTGTCTATTGAATCGGAAGTCATGGAAATTAATCTGGATGAACGAAAAAATTTCAGCCGGGAACTTGGGATCGCTGAGACTGTTCGTGACAGGTTTCTGGTTGCAGTTTATGAACGTCTTGGATTGTTGTCGTATTACACAGCCGGTCCGAAAGAAGCTGCAGCGAGGGCGATCCGTCGGGGAGACACTGCCTGGGACGCTGCTGGAAAAATTCACTCAGATATCCAGAGAGGATTTATCCGGGCCGAGGTAATGAGTTTCGATGACTACAAAGAACATGGCAGTGAGGAAGAGGTCAAAAAGGCAGGGAAATACCGGGTAGAGAAAAAGGAATACGTGGTCCGGGAAGGCGATATTTTCTTTTTCCGATTTAACGTGTAATAAAGAGTGTTATTCCTGATCTCCCCCTGTGATCATGTTTTATCCCATAATTCTGCCTCGTAACTTGACTTAACATTTGTTTTGAAATTTTACCTCGTCCCCTGGATTTTCGGATTACCAAAGTAACAACCTTCGAGCCATGTTTCATGATGCCGTAAAAACAATTATAATCTCCTCATGCCATTGGAGCTCGATAACGCTCAACGTGAAGCAGTGGAATCTCCTGAACGGGCGGTAATGGTGGTCGCCGGACCAGGCACTGGAAAAACCAGGGTGCTTTCATCACGCGTTCGCTGGTTGACGGAATACCAGGGCGTCGATCCATCAAAAATCCTCGCGATAACATACACCAACCGCGCTGCCGCTGAAATGCGAAGCAGGCTCCTGCCTCGTAAGCTCGAGACAGTAAAAGCCAGCGCTCCTGAATCCGGTAAGAGTGATTTAGAAAATCCTATTTCACCGGCATCGGAAGTCACGGTGGCTACTTTCCATGCATGGGCTTACAGGCTTGTTAGAAAGTACCACAGGGCGCTCGGGTTCAATCGTGAGCCCGTGATTTTCGATGATGATGCTAAGGAGCAGGTCCTCCGCAAAATCCTTGCCGAGAGGCGTATCCCCGAAGAAGCTGCTCCTGTCCGGCACTTAAAGCAACACCTCGATCGGGTAAAATCAGAGGTCGCCTGTCCGTTGATGGATATCCGCTACGATCCCGAACATTTTGAAACATTGATGGACATATTCCGGAGTTACCAGCAGGAACTTGATTTGAGGGGTGTACTGGATTTCTCGGACATATTGCTGACGGCTTTGCGGTTGCTTTATTTACACCCGGACATTCGTGAGGAAATTACCGGTTCGATCGAGCACCTGCTGATCGATGAATTTCAGGATATTAACTCGGCACAGTACCGGATTGTTGACGCTTTGGAGCACCCGGGCCTTAGCCTTTTCGCTGTCGGTGACGAGGACCAGACAATTTACGCGTTCCGTGGATCGTCGGGAGTATTTATCGACCGGTTTGTAGCCGATTTCGGAGCGGCATTGATTCCTCTTGGATCGAGTTACCGGTGTGATGCCGGGATCCTGTACGCGGCTGGATCGCTGATATCGAACAATGGCAGATTTTACCAGCGGGCGCCGAATCCTCCAGATGATCTCCGTGAAAAACCGCCCATCGGGGTGTTTGAAGTCGAGGATGAAGAGGAAGAAGCAAAAATTGCATCGAAGCTCATTAAAAGCTGGATTAATGCTGGATGTGAATACCGTGAAATCGCAATCCTGTACAGGGTGCACTACATCGCAGATGCATGTGAAAGCATACTTATCGACAGCGGCATACCAACGCTAAGGTTGCTGCCCGAGCGTCAGAAGAATTTAATCCCGGGTGATCCTCTTCCCCTTTTAAAACTGGCGGTAATCGACACTGAATGGGACTGGGACCGTGCGCTTGGCCTTCCCAGGGACCGTCTCGGGGAGCTCGATGACCTCCGTATAAGGCTTGCCGCCAGAAAAGATGACGCTCCCCTGTACCGGTTATTAAATCAACCGTCCAAATTCAAACATATGAGCGCGCTGGCGCGTTCTCAACTTGCCGGGTTGAATAAATTTGTGCGAAAGCTGAGGAACCGGGCCGACAAGGACGCCCCATCGGAACTACTGAATCTTGCGGTCAAACATCTGGATGAAAACAGGTCGCCCTGGAATAAGGCTGAGGACGAATGGCTCGCGAATGAAATATCCATAATGCAGGGATTCGAAAAAATTTCACCTGGGGTAATTCTTGATGAGTGGCATGCGAGCGATGATGGAATCCGGATTTTTCACGGTCCGACCATCACAGCGTACCTGGCGGCAAAAATCCTCATGGATTTGTGTGAGGAGATACTTGGGATTGAAGCTGAACGAATACCGGTACCTTTCGATCGGGCTGAGATCGGTTCGAGTTATATTGATTCCAGGCCCGGAGTCATTATCGGTTTAAATTCTTCACCAGATATTTTCTACCCGCCAGAGACACTCCTTCCACGCGCGACATACATAACAGGTGAGGGTGTTTCCGATCACCAGCCTGAAAATCCCGTAATGGAAGAAAATGTCTTGCTGGTTCTTGCTTCATTGAATTTCAGTTCAAAGCTCGCCGGATATCGTCCGGGTGGCGGTGAGGATGAAATCCTGGTCTTTTTCGACCTTGAGACAACCGGAACGGATATTTTTCGTTCCGAGATCGTTGAAATCGCCGCGGTGAAAGTTCACTTGAAGGGAGATGACATAAGGGAACTGGGGCATTTTCACAGTCTTATTAGACCAAACAAGCCTGTTCCAGCATCAGCCCAGGCGATACACGGGATTTCAGACGACGATGTCCGCGATGCTCCTCACGCAACGGAAATAATTCCTGGATTCCTTGATTTCATCGGAGACGCTCCGCTTGCCGGCCATAATATCGATTCTTTCGACCTTCCGATTTTGAAACGCTATGCAGGGGAGCTTCTCAACCGCGTCGTGCAGAATCTCACACTCGATACACTTCCGTTATCACGTCGATTGTTTCCGGATGAACCCCACCGGCTGACAGTGCTTGCGGAGAAATTCGGGATCGATACCGGCACCGCCCACCGTGCCCTGGATGATGTCCGGACAAATATCGAGGTATTCAGGAAATTGACGGAGATCGATGAATCGTTCCGGGCGAGGGGTTTCCTTTCAGACCTCCCCTTGATATTGGCCCTGGCACATGCAGTGGATGATAACCGGGAATCGGACCCTGTATTTATCAACCAGGCTGCGATCCGGAGGTTTACCGCATATGACGGCGAGATTGAAAAACATCCATTTATCGAAACAATCAAGGACGACCTTACACCCGGTGGATTGAAAAATATCATTGGGATACTGAAAACACTGGCACGGTCCATTATCCTGGAGACGCCGGGTAATCCTTTACTGACCGGGAGAATCGAAATGCTGCGGGAGGAAGCGTTACGTCTTGAAGATGAGCATCCGGAAATCATGCTTGGGGAGTATCTCGGACATATTGCCCTTCTCACCGATGGGGATTTCGAATCCGACGAGGATGCTGTCAGGATGATGACGCTTCATGCAGCGAAGGGCCTTGAATTCGACAGGGTGATTATCATCGGTATGGAACAGGGTAATCTTCCGCACCGCCTGGCAATGAATAAGACAGTATTGGAAATTGAGGAAGAAAGAAGGCTGTTATACGTGGGGCTTACACGTGCAAGGAAACGGGCTGCTTTAGTCTATGCCCGGCGCAGGAACGGCCGCTGGAGAGGGCAGTCAATGTTTCTGCATGAGCTTCCACGGCGATCTTATAAGCGTTTCAGGACAAAAGACCGGATCTCAGGAAAATAGGATTTTATATTTGTGACATAATTCACTTTTATGTGTAATCCGGGGCAGGTAATTCTTAATTTTGTTATAATACCCCGACTGCATTTTTGTATCGTCGAATCTTGGTTTTTAGCCCAATCCTGGTAAATTCGCCAGGATGCTGTTG
Source organism: uncultured bacterium (assembly GCA_965369865.1). GTDB lineage: Bacteria > JAJVIF01 > JAJVIF01 > JAPKYR01 > JAPKYR01 > JAPKYR01. The sequence continues at coordinate 102,562 of CBDURU010000002.1, forward strand.
TGCGCTGGTTAAATAATGTCTGGGTTTGTTGACCATGGATAAAAGAAAAGAGATCGTTCATCCAGGTGAAATTACCAATGACGTTCTTCAGAATGTGATTGTTCTCGCAAGGCTGGATCCAATTGGTCCATCCATGACACTGCAGAAAGAACACCTGAAAAAAATCCTCGATCATTTCAGTGTTCTCGCCCAGGTTGATGTTTCGAACCTGGACCCGACAATCCATGTGAATCCGGCAAAGTTGCCGTTACGTGAGGACATTGCTGTGGATTTTCTATCCCTGGATGAAGCGTTGGCTAATTCCCGTCTAAGAACCCAGGAATTTTTCCAGGTCCCGAAAATCCTTGAGCCTGAGGAATCGGAAAAACGTTGATTGTTTAAAGATCATGAAAGGATTCAATGAATTATCAATTGAGAAGCTGAAAGCTGAACTCGATGCAGGCAAAATCAGCCCGCGCGAGCTCATCCGGAAGATAAAAAAACGGGTAGATTCTATCGAGCCAAAGCTCCATGCCCTTAACCGGGAAACTTTCGAACACGCATTCAACGATATTGATATTTCCGGGTCGGTTATTCAGCCGTTCAGGGGAATCCCTTACATCCAGAAGGACAACATCTGCACGACCGGTATCCCGACAAACTGCTCGAGTAAAATTCTTGATGGGTTTGTCCCTCCCTACACCGCAACCGCCGACAGCCGTCCAACTGAAGCCGGGTTCAGCCTTATTGGAAAAGCCAACATGGATGAATTCGCGATGGGATCGAGCACTGAATATTCTGCATGGGGTCCCACATTCAACCCATTCGACACTTCAAGGGTGCCGGGCGGCTCATCCGGCGGATGTGCAGCGGCGGTAGCGGCAGGTTATGCGCCACTGGCATTCGGTACCGATACAGGCGGAAGTGTTCGTCAACCCGCGGCCTTCTGCGGGAATGTCGGCCTTCGCCCAACATACGGCCGTGTATCCCGCTGGGGACTTGTCGCGTACGCGTCGTCACTCGATCAGATTGGACCGATCACATCCACTGTCAGGGACTCCGCACACGCGCTTTCAATCATTGAAGGACCCGACTCTCGCGACAGCACTCTTGTTGACATTCCAAAGGAAGATTATTTAAAAACAATAGAGAACGGCATCGAGGAAATGACCATCGGAGTCCTGGATGCCAGTAATGCGGACTGGGTAGACGACAGGGTTAAAACGGTATTCGATCAGAATGTGGAATGGTTTAAGGGTCACGCGAAGGAAGTAAGGGAAGTGAAAATTGAATCCTTCGATCTGCTTCTAGCGGCTTATTACATAATTGCACTGTCCGAAGCTTCGAGCAACCTGGCGCGTTACGACGGGATACGGTACGGCCCAAGCGTTGATTTCGCCGGTGATGGCAGGGACGTCGATGAAAATACAGCCTCGGACCTTCTTGACTATTACAGAAAAAATCGTAGCCAGGGATTCGGATCGGAAGTCACACGGCGAATATTGATCGGCACCTTTGCCCTTTCCGCCGGGCATTACGAATCCTATTACCTCCGTGCCCAGAAAGTCAGGACACGGGTTTGTGCTGAACTGGGTGAACTCTGGCGGAATTGTGATGTGATAATCAATCCAACATCACCGACACCGCCATTTAAGCTCGGCTCTGCGCTGGATGATCCGATGGACATGTACAAAGCCGACCGTTTTGTTTTGCTGCAGTCGATGGCGGGAGTTCCCGGGATTTCGATAAACGGCGGCTGGACCGATTTGGATGACGATAATTCTACAAAACTGGTCAAATCCAGAGAGAAAAACTTTTTTGGGAAGCCTGTAAAGATGCTTCCGATTGGTTTACATATCACGGCTCCCGCGTTCGCCGAATCAAAGCTTTTCCAGGCTGCACGGGCGTTTGAAAGGGAGCATAGCTAGTTAATCCCGACAGGGATACCAGTGAGATGCAGGATTACTTTGACATACTGCGTGACGATATGCTGGCTAACCATCGCTCCGCACACAAGCGCATGATGAAAATCGAACAGGGAACGTTGAATCCTCTCCCACGAAACCTCCTTGCCGGCGAGGTCAACGAGTATTACTCGACCATTCTCTGTTTCGACCTGATCAGGTTTTCCGACCTTACAAATACAGGAAAAGACAATCCCACCGCCGCGTTACTGCTGAATACCGTGGTACCAACTGTTATGAAGATCATTACTGACTTCACCGGATCGCTGATAACCTCGTCCGGTGATGAGATAACAGCGTTGTTCGGGTATGAGAAGCGGGAGGCATCATCCGGCGCGAAAGCTGGAATACAGGCTGCCCTGTACATGACAAATTTCATAGATCATATCGCCGACCGTTTTATCGGGCAAACTCTCAATCCAGGGTTGAGGTGCTCGATCGGGATCGACCAGGGGCAAATCCATATTGCCTCGGTTGGCCGGCAGGGTATGAGTGCCCTGGTACCGCTTGGACCGCCAATGCATATAGCGAAAAACCTGCATCTCCTGGCCGGGGATAACGAGATCTGGGTAGGTGAGAATGTAATCAACAGCCTCGACAATGATTTTGTCGAAAGGTTTTTTACGGAGGCGTCCGTAGGGGCATGGCCCTGGGTTTCCGTCGGGACACAGGAGCAATACAAGGCCTACAGGTTTATTGAGTAGTTTATTAGTTGGAATCGTGATGCTATGAGTAATAAGTACATACCGACAATTGGGATCGAGGTCCACACTCAACTGGACACCGAGTCGAAAATGTTCTGTTCGTGTTCGACAAGATTCGGTGACCGGCCGAACACGCATTTGTGCCCGGTTTGTATTGGATTGCCGGGAAGCCTGCCAGGAGTCAACCGGCGGGCGCTGATCCTTGGGCTCATGGCTGCCCGTGCTTTCAAATGCAACATCCCGCCTGTTGCACAATTCGCGAGAAAGCATTATCACTACCCAGACCTCCCGAAGGGCTACCAGATCACAATGCGGCATTTCCCAATTGGAACTGAAGGGAACCTTGAGCTTCTGGATGAGCACGATAAACTTCGTGGGGGAATCGCAATCGAACGGGTCCACCTGGAAGAGGACAGTGGAAAACTGATTCATGACAGGAAATCGGGAAGCCTGATAGATTATAACCGTGCCGGGATCCCGCTACTTGAAATTGTAACGAGACCCGAAATTCATTCCGCTGAGAAGGCTGTTAGATACCTGAAAGAACTTCGCAGGCTGCTGAGGTTCCTTGGGATTTCAGATGCCAACATGGAGGAAGGGAGTTTCCGTTGCGAGATTAACGTGTCGGTTCATCCATCCGATACGGAGGAACTTGGCACCAGGGTGGAAATAAAAAATCTAAACAGCTTCAGGGCGGTTGAGAGAAGCATAGAACATGAAATCGAACGCCAGACCGCTGATCTGAAAAAAGGAATTCCTGTACGCCGGGCAACATACGGATGGGATGAAAAAGCCGGGGTAACTGTCCTCCAGCGTTACAAGGAAACATCGTCTGATTACCGCTACATTCCCGAGCCTGATTTACCGGAGATGGCTATCGAAGGTGAGATTCTGGACGAATCGGCATTTGATCTTGAGGACATTCCGGTCAGGAGGGTAAGGGTTTTGATCGAAAGGTTTGGTGTATCGGCGTACGGGGCCGATCTCTTAATGTCAGGCAACGGGGCTCCGCGGGACGATCCATACTTCGTTGCGGATTTCTTCCAGGAGGCTATCGAGACTCACGGCGCTCACGGTACACAGGCGGCGAACCTGATGACCGGATCGGTGTTTGAATACCTGAATAAAACCGGTACCACTCTTGACCAGACAGATCTTACCCCTAAAAAACTCGCCCAGGTTGTAAAAATGGTTGGTAAGGATGAACTCTCAAGTACGTCCGCTAAAAAGGTTATCGACCTGATCCTCGGGGGTGGCGGCGGGGTCATGGATATTGTAAAGCGGGAAGGTCTGAGCCAGGTTACGGATGAGGATGAAATGACGAAGCTGGTCAAACAGATCATTGAAGAGAACGAACAGATTGTTGAGCAAATTAAAAAAGGAAAAGTTAACGCTATCGGAGCGCTTGTCGGTGCCGCAATGAAAAAGAGCGATGGGCAGGTAAATCCGAAACTCGTAAACGAAAAACTACAGGAGCTGCTTTTGAAGTAAATACAATTTGGATGGGAGTCAGAGGACAATATGACTGAAAATGGAATTCAAAAACGTGTACCGCGGGTAACTGTAAAACGGTTAAGCCGCTACCTGCGCGTGCTTGAACGGTTCCACGAGGAGGGTTCCGAAACAATTTTGAGCGAGGAACTGGCAAACGAACTGCACCTGAAACCATCACAGCTCAGGAAAGACCTGGCGTATTTCGGGGAGTTCGGGACTCGCGGTATGGGCTATAACATTGAAAGGCTCGCCGAGGCATTAAGGCGAATCCTTGGGCTTCACCGTCAATGGGCAATCGCAATCATTGGCGTCGGGAACCTGGGGACGGCCCTGTTAAGATATAAAGGCCTGAATGAGAAGGGTTTCAGGGTTGCGGCCTTAATTGATGACGATCCTGAGAAGGTCGGAAGTTCAAGGTCCGGAGTTCATATCTACCATATTGACGACCTTCCGGAAGTTGTAAAAGAAAAGAACATACAGATCGCAATTCTGACCGTGCCGGCGCCCTCAGCACGGGCAACCGCTGAATTGGTCGTAAAGGCCGGGATTAAAGCGATCTTGAATTTCGCACCGGTCAGTATCAAGCCTCCACCGGAGGTCATATGTATGCCGGTGGATATCTCGAGCGAATTAAAAATCCTTTCTCATTATCTCACGGGGCTTGAGGAACCCGTTGACAGGCCGAGAGGACATGAGAAAAGTCCAGTGAAATAATTGCGCGGAGACAAGTTGCCATTTCAGGTGAAACATAAGCTGATTTGAGATATCATTTAAGGAAGGTTACAATTAACGACACGATTTATTTCAATAAGCATTAGGGGGGGATTGAACCGGATTATCAGGTATTGATCAGGCAATTCTCTGGGATTAAAACACATTCATACAGGCGTATGACAAGTAAACGCTTATTCCAAATAAGATTTTACCAAATTGAAACATGCCCATATCTACTAATTATGTTATAATCCGGTTCCGCTTTTATTTAAAGGTTATTCAATGGATGCATCGGTAAAACCGGACTTATTAAAGTCCACCGAGATAGTAACCGAACCCCCTCAGCAGAAGGTGAAACAGGCTGAATTCTACTTCCAGCCGGATCACTGGGTCAGGGAACTTACAGAGCCTGTGGAGGACCTTCTCACCCAGGTCGCACATTCAGATAATCCCATGATGGACACAATCGGGCATCATATGCTTTTCGGTTACGCCAAGCGTCTGCGTCCAATTTTCATCCTTCTTGCACAGAACCTCTTGAAAGAAGAAATCCTTCCAGCCACGGTCAATTGTGCGGCCGCCGCCGAACTGATCCATTCCGCGAGCCTTTTTCACGATGATGTAATCGACAATTCCGGTACACGTAAGGGAAAGCCATCCGCGAATTCTTTATGGGGAAACAGGAGTGCGGTGATAATGGGGGACCATTTCTTCGTGCTCGCTTACACACTTATCGCCAAACAGGAAGATTTCAAGATCATTAACCTTAATATCGACCTTTGCAGACACCTTGCCGAAGGCTTAATGAAAGAGATCAAGTATACGGGTAACCTTAATGTTACCGAGGGTACGCACCTGGATATCATCAGGCTGAAAACCGCTTGTTTCTTCCAGCGCGCGATGGCTATCGGTGGCTACCTTGGCGGCTCCAGCAAGCAAGAAGCGAGTAACCTGGAAGGATTTGGACTTAATTTCGGACTTGCGTTCCAGTTATCCGATGACCTGTTAGACCTGTTCGCCGACCAAAAAGATACCGGCAAACCGCGCGGATCCGATATTAAGGGTGGAATCTATACTGTCCCCGTGATTCATGCCCTTGCCGTAAATGAGGAATTCAACCGGGATTTCCGGCCGATTCTCGAACGTGGGGATATCACACCGGATGAAATCGAGGAGATTGCCGCATCGCTTAAATCAAACGGGGCTATGTCATACGCCCAGTCACTTGTTAACAATCATGCTGACAAGGCTTTTGAGAACCTCGATAAACTGCCTTCCGGTCGTGCCAGCGACAGTTTCAGGAGTATGCTGAATAATATCGTTTCGAGGGAATTTTAACCCGGCAAAAAATCCAATCCGTAAAAAAAAAATTTTATAGATTGTCAAATGTAGTGGTAAAATAATTGGAGACGTGGACAAGCCGACTAATACATTACTGATTTTTACCATTTTGACAATGACAGTAGTTATTTCTGTATATAGCGGTTGTACAAGAGCTTCAACTCCAGGAGTTTGTGCCACTCTAGCTGAATTAGCCAGGGAAAGTGAAAATGATGATTGTTGGGAGGAATTAGGTGAATGGTGTAACTGTGATTATAATTTGAGACTGATACATGTATTTGCCTTGGTTTAACGACTACTTGTGCTGAATTTAGTGCCTTAATGAATGCTTGCCCCGGGTCTTGTGGATCAATGATCTATCGTCGGGCAACGGACCAAGGAGGAGCAGGACGGGGAACCCAGAGTACAGTTATGTGGGCATGCTGGGATGCATGGGCAGGAGCGCTTCCCGATTACGAGTAACTTGACGAATTAATATGGTAAGGAAACTATAATGTCAAAAAAAATACCGTTAATAATCCAATTAATAACGATCTTATTTCTGTTATTTATTGTTTATATAATGTTCGCCGGGTGCGGTAAACAGGGGTCTAAATTTTTCAGAACAGCCCAAGATGACTTCAATCCGCCAGTGTTTAGTAACTTAATATTTCCGGATGATGAGGATATTCTATCTGAAGGTAAATTGAAAATTACCGGTACATTAGTTGATGACACAGGTTTCGATCCTGAGGAACCGGTGAGCTTAGAAGTCGACGTGCACTTGGCTGACTCACAAATCAAGACATTCAAAATGGTGCTTAAGGATGGTTCACCTCAGGATTACTCATATTTCGATTTTAATACCGGTGATTTCAGATTTAACTTCGATGACGTGCAAAGGTTTAAACCGGGCAGGTTCGATCTGAGATTAACTGGAATGGACAGCTCTGGTAATGTTGTCGTAGAGACTGCCGGAGTTACGTCTACAGAAAACCAGAATGTTGACCCCACTGATTTATATGAAGCCCGTGCAAATTACGGCGAACAAATGTTGAATTTTTTCGATAACATTGAAATGTCACTCAATGAGTATGGAGATTATTATTCATACGATATACGACTTCTTGAGATTATTAAGCAATTCCTCCTTAATACGTATATTTCGAGTCCTGAAAGAATATCATCATGGACCGTCCCGATGAATGAATTCGTGCAGGATGTTGAAACGTTGCCTCTTCCTGATCCCCTCCATCCTGATTATTTTGATTACCTGGAGATACAACCATTTGTGGTCCTTGCAGCCCAGGAACTTCAGAGCTGGTTGGAAATAACCCAAGATAAAGCGGCTTATCCATGGTATCCCCGTAATTCTCATTCACATCAAATTCCAGAACTTAGGGCAAAACCTATTTCACAATACGGAAATTTGATTTCCGCATCCTATGATCCCTTAAATCATACTTGTGATATTCTAATCTCATGTGTTCCACCACCCTTCCCTGAAGAACTTTGGAATGTGGCTGATTTTACAATTAATAGTGATCCTGGCTCTCAATTATCAATTACAGGATACATAGGGTATGAAGGTAACAGGATTGTGATCTCACCGGAGCATTACGACCCACCGATCAGGTTGTTTAATTTGTTCTACGAGACAGCCGTAGATTACCAAATGGTTGTAAAAATATTCTAAACCCTTGCACTTATTTAATATTTTTTACAAGTTCATCCGCAAAATAACTCGACCGTACAAACGGACCCGATGCGACTCCGCTGAAACCCATTTCACGCGCGGTTTTACCCAACTTTTCAAATTCTTCCGGTGTCCAGTACCTTACAACCGGAAGTTCCTGCCCCGACCTGGGCTGGAGATACTGCCCGATAGTAACAAGTTGGCATCCGGCATCTAAGAGATCCTGCAATGTGGTTGTAACCTCATCCCATTCCTCGCCAAGCCCCAGCATTATCCCGCTTTTGGTTGGGATACCAGGGCATAAACGCTTTGACATTTCCAGGACCTTGAGCGATCGATCGTACGATGCCCTGCTCCGGACTACCGGTGTAAGCCTTCGTACAGTTTCAATATTGTGGTTGAGAATGGCTGGTCCGGAATCGAGTACGATTTGTAAAGGTTCCTCCTTACCTCCAAAATCCGGAATAAGTATTTCAATCCCCGTACCCGGGTTAAGCTCACGGATAGCTTTTACTGTTGCCGAGAAATGCCCTGCGGCCCCATCGTCGAGATCATCCCGGGTCACAGCGGTGATCACGACATATTTCAATCCGAGATCATGAACACTACCGGCGATTCTGATTGGTTCATCGGGATCGAGCGGTTCGGGGACGCCATGTTTTACCCCGCAGAACCCGCATGCTCTCGTGCATATTGTGCCGGCTATCATAAATGCCGCGATTCCACGCCCGAAGCACTCGCCGATATTCGGGCATTTAGCGCTAAGGCAGACAGTGTTACTGCCATGCAGCTTACCCGCCATGGCACGCTGCACATCGATATTCAAACCCCTGACCCTGATCCAGTCCGGACGTTCAGGAGGGCTAGTTTTGCCTGTCGTGTGTTCCAATGTTTAACGAATATAAAACAGGGGAATTAAATAATCAATGCTGAACGGGAAAATCATAAACGAATCGGGGCAGCTTATTCCGTACGGAATTTTAAAGGAAATTCAGGTCGTTACCGCTTAAGGATTACCCAACAGTCGATCAACCCTTGCCGAGAATGGCGAAAAACGCATTTTTAATCGCCGCAAATGCGGAAGTGCTGTCGCTTCCCGATTTGGCATGAAACCTTTCACATTGTGCCGGGCAATTTATGCCAGCCTTATGTGTACTGTCCGGCCATGCACGGTCCACAGCGCATTTCAATGAACCAAGATGGTTTTCGAGGATGTGGTCGTTAGTGACTTCTTTAAGATGAACGCAATCAAAACGCAACATAATTGAAGCTCCTTATCCACTCTCTTCGATACCAATTACTATCGTTCTGCTAAGGTATTCTGGAAGTTCCCGCAGTTATTGATTTGTGAAATTATGGTGGAGCTGGGATTAAAGGCGGCGGATAAGCATGATCTGGCCTTTCGTTGCCGCTCGACGATAGATACTCACGAGCACTCCTACCGCAACGCAGTTGGTCAGGAACGCGCTTCCGCCGTAAGAAATAAACGGCAGCGGGATGCCTGTCACCGGCAACAGGCCCAGTGTAATTCCCACATTCACTATCACCTGGAACGTGATCATCCCAAGAAGCCCGCCTGCAACAAGCTTTGCAAGGAAATCATCGGTCACTTCGCTGATCGCAAGTCCGGCCAGTATCAGGAGGAAAAGCCCCAGCAGAATCAGGCCGGCCCCGACAAAGCCTGTTTCCTCGGCGGCGATCGCGAAAATGAAATCCGTATGTTCGCCCGGAATAAATCCGAGAGTGTTCTGACTTCCGCGGAAAAACCCCTGCCCCAATAACCCGCCGTGCCCGATAGCTATCTTGCTCTGGATGATCTGGTATCCCGCACCGAGCGGATCCGCCTCGGGGTTTAGAAACGCGGTCAGCCTGTCGCGCTGGTACTCCTTCAGGAATGGCAGGGCTATCGGGATAGCGATAATTCCCACGGCAAGGTATCCAAGAAGGATTTTGTAATTAATACCGCCTATAAAAAGCATTCCAAACCAGATCGCGAAAAATACCAGAGCGGTACCGAGGTCGGGCTGTATCAGCACCAGCCCAACGAGAGGAATAACGATAAAGATTCCGGCGAGGCTGGCCCATATCCATCCTATTCCATGTTTAATTCGTGCGGTTGCGTCTGCCATCGAAAACACAAGCGCAAGTTTCGCGAATTCGCTTGGCTGCAGCCGCACACCCCCAAGTTCGATCCATCGCTGGGATCCACCGACCACTTTCCCAAGTATGAGCGTGACGACAAGCAGGAGAAGTATCCCGCCATATAACCACCATGAATAGCGGCAGAGGAACCGGTAATCGATTTTTGCGACCATCCAGATGACCAGCATTCCCAGGACAAGATAAATCGACTGCCTGACCGCATGGCTTGAGAATGTCCACGGTGCATCCGCGGTCGCTACAGCAATTAGCCCAACCCCGATAAGACCCACAATTACGGTAAGTCCTACAAGTATTCGGTCCCATCTTATGTAAATCTTCTGTAAAATAATGCACCAGCCTTGATCGGAATTATACCGGACAATCGCATCGTGCCGCCATTCAGCAAATTCTCGGAAGCATCTCACCGGCAAGCATATCAACGATCCTTCGTCCGCCCGTTGCCGCTTTCAGAACCACTTTTCCACCGAGATCGTCGCGGACCTCCCCGATCTTCCTTGCCTCCATGCATCTCGGATGGCTATGACAAATCCTAAGGGCTTTATCGACTGCATCTCCATCGAGGATTATTACCAATGCACCCTCATTTGCCAGGTAAAGGGGGTCGAATCCGAGTATTTCACTCACCGCCATGGTTTCCGGACCGATCGGAATCTCAGTTTCGACAATTTCAATTCCAACCTTACTTGCACGCGAGATTTCATTCAATGCGGTAGCCACTCCGCCACGGGTGGGATCGCGCATGACGGTAATTGATTTTCCGAGTTTATCAAGAAGCTGTTCAACCAGGTCATTGAGAGAGCAGCAATCGCTGTAAACTTTGCCCATGATATTCAATTCATTCCTTGCGACAATAATTGCCGCACCGTGAATTCCGGCGGGTCCGGTCAGGATTACCGATTGTCCGGGCCTGGCAAATGCTCCGGACAGTTTTATTCCTTTTCTGCGAATCCCGATCCCGGTTGTATTGATAAAAATTTTATCCACAGCACCTTTTGGCACCACCTTAGTATCACCTGTCGCGATCCGGACCCCCGCGTGCTTGCATTCGTCAGCCATGCTTCCGACAATTTTTTCAAGGTCTGAAAACAGAAACCCGTCCTCGATAATGAATCCCACAGAAATAAATAACGGCTTTGCACCCATAACGGCGACATCGTTTACGGTGCCGGCTATGGCAAGTTTCCCGATATCACCGCCGGGAAAAAAAATCGGCTGGACCACAAAGCTGTCGGTGGAAAAGGAAATTTCACCTGTGGGAAGGTCAATATTCGCGGCGTCATCGAGAGGATCAAGCTCGGGGGATGAAAATGCGGATGCGAAAATATCACGTATTAAATGGTGGCTGGCCAGACCCCCATGCCCGTGCGCGAGTGTAATTCTTTCACTGTTGTTTTTATCAGTCATTTTATTCAAACGGTCCCTGATATTTATAAAACGCGGCACAGGTGCCTTCACTTGATACCATGCAGGCGCCCTGCGGGTGCGACGGGTCGCATTCCTTTCCGAACAGATCGCATTCGGGAGGTTCTATCAGACCCTTCAGAATTTCCCCGCACCTGCATCCAGTGATTAGTTTTGTATCCTCAACTTCAACCGGATGAAGCTTTTCAGCATCGAAATCCGCAAATTCATCGCGAATTCTTACACCGCTTCCCGGAATTATTCCGAATCCGAGCCATTCGGAATCGACGATTTCAAAAACCCGGTGGATCGCTTCAACCGCCTTGGGATTACCATCTGAACGGGCAACGCGTGTATAGACATTTTCCACTCTCGATTCCCCTTTTGATGCCTGTTCCAGAAGTGCGATAATTCCTGTCAGGATATCGGCTGGTTCAAATCCGGCTACAACTACCGGTATGCCTTTCTCCGCGACCGGCTCATATGGTTTTAACCCGATGATTGTACTCACATGGGCTGCCGCAAGGAACCCGTGCAGGTTAAGGTCGGGATCATCGGCGAGTAACTCCATCGCGGGCGGAATAACTTTCCCCAGGCTGAGAATCCCGAAATTTTTAATGCCCTTGTTTTTTGTCGAGAGAATTGTCTGTGAATGACCGGGAATGGTGGTTTCGAATCCGATTCCGAGGAAAACGACAATTTTATCAGGATTTGCCCGGGCGATCTCGATGCAATCAAGTGCCGAGTAAACAATTCGGATATCAGCACCCTTCGACCTCTCATCCTGAAGGGAGGACGTGCTTCCGGGCACACGGATCATATCACCGAACGTGGCAACGATTACCCGGCGATCACGGGCGTACGCGATCGCGGTGTCCAGCCCACTCCGCGGTGTTACACATACCGGGCAACCCGGTCCGCTTATCAGCCGCACATTTTCCGGTAAGATATCCCTGATACCATGACGGTGCACGTTCATGGTATGTGTACCGCAGACCTCCATAAAGTTGATCTTTCGGTCAGGTAATGGGAGGTCGTTTATTTTAGCGGCAAGTGCCTGTAATGTTCCGGGCTGCCTGTATGGATCGATGTGTTTCATTACTGCGTACCGCGCATCGGATAAATCAAGGCTGGTATTATACCCGATGGGGAACGTTAAAGTCCTGTACTTAATTTTTCAGGCGAAGCAGACTGGTATCGGCGCTTACTTGAGAGAAATTCGTGGTAAAATAATCCTGGGATCCACCGGGAGCATGCGATGCATGAAGTATCCAGAAATTGGTCGGAAAAAGGGACCGAACTTGCCAACGCCGGACGGTATGCGCGGGCGATTAATTATTTCGATCTTGCTATTCGAAATAACACCAGGTACGCGCCCGCATGGCGTAACAAAGCCATGGCACTGATGAACATGGGTGAGTACCGGAAAGCTCTGGGATGTCTGGACCGCGCGATCGAACTCAATCCGGAACTGGCAAGGGTCTGGACCGTAAAGGCAATGGCCCTTCAGAACCTCGGCAGGTTCGAGCAGGCGATCGAATGCTGCGATGAGGTTTTAAGGATTGAATATTTCAATTCAGATGCATGGGTGCGAAAGGGAACGCTGTATGGTGCGCTGGGTAATACTCAACAGGAAATATTTTGTTATGACAGGGCCATTCAGATCAACCCGGGTAATGCATCCGCCTGGTTTAACAAGGGATCTTTATTGGCGATGCAAAAAAGGATCGGCGAAGCGCTGCCATGCCTTCAGATGGCGGAACGGTTAAACCATCCACGCGCGAAGTCGATAGTTGAAAACATCCAGACCCTGTCAGAGTAATTCATACCAATTCTACTTGAAATTATTTTTTTCGAACTTCTGTTACCTCTCCGGCTCACATGATGAGGAATTCCCGGCATCACATTTCAAGCCGTCCCGTGCATATGGGAATATTGGCTTAGTTATTAATCAAAATCAATAGGTAGTTGTCCCCTTTTTTATTTTTACATGTCAAGAAATGCGCCTGATGATTGAAAATGCCGTTTTTATACGTTATACTTGAGATTGAGTCTCAGTATCATGCAATAAACGGGATATTTCCTGGACCTTTAACTGTAAGGAGTATGAGATGAAAAAATTATCAGGATGCCTGATTCTTTTTCTAATTTTTGCATGTTCGCATGCGGCAACCGCCCACGATTTGTGGATCAACTGCACCGACCATTATGTCCAGCAGACTGAAGCGGGGTTCCATGACAGTAAAGTATATTTGGGATGGGGACACAGATTTCCAGTTGATGACTTCATCCCTGCGGAACTGCTGACAGTATTCGAACTGATCGACCCGCAGGGCGGAATAACTCCGCTTGAAGCAATTATAGGCGGATATACTGCCGCAGAACTTGAGTTCGAGATGCCGGGATCTCATATCGTTTCCGTTATCGGCAACAGCGGTTATTACACTATGTACATGGAAAATGGCGAGATGCATCACTCTCCTGAATCGATGGAAAATAAGGAGAATGTCATTATCAGTGCTTATTTTGAGGAATATGCGAAGTGTCTTGTATTTGTAGGCGATGAGAGAGACAACGCTTTCGCGGAACCACTAAATCATGATCTCGAAATTGTGCCGATCACCGATCCGCGTGATTTGAAAGTCGGCGACATGTTCGAGTTCCAGGTGCTTTTCGAGGGCAGACCTGCTTCGTTTACCCCGGTGACCAGCACGTACTCCGGGTTCTCCTCCGGAATGGATATGGCTTATTCAACCGGTGTCGGCATGGACGGATACGGCGCCATACGTATCCTCCACTGGGGACCGCAGATGCTCAATGCGAAAATCGAGCGTCCGCCGGAGGATGACCACATCGGAAAATGCCAGTATGAAAGATACTCAGCCACACTGACTTTTGAGGTCAGGTGATTTATAATCGCGGAATTCATAAGCATGTCGGACTTGTGTTTTTTTAATCAAGTGGAGGCAGTCCATGACAGCGGTTGTACTTTTGGGCGTATGTGCGATGCGCATATCCGATGGCATCTCCTAGTGACGATTCGTGCAGTGGTATGGCAACGATGTGCACATGATTCGGCATCAGGCAGTAGCCTTGTATTTCAAGGTAATAGCGGTCGCAATATTATTTCAGGATGCCGGGATACTCCTCGCGGTCCGAATCATCGAGGAAAACCCCCTGACGATTGTTACCTCTCTGGGTCGCATGATGCGGGATTCCCGGCACGACAATTCGAGCCGTTCCGGGCATATTAGATTATTAGCTTAGTTATTATCAAAATCAATAGGTCACTGTCCCCAATGGCACTAACTTAAGGTTTCAACTGCAATACTAA
>CBDURU010000003.1:0-101558 GCA_965369865.1 uncultured bacterium
AACGGGCCTGCCTCCGTAGAACTGCATGGCAATGCGTCTAAGAAAACGGACCTGCCTCCGTAGAACTGCATGGCAATGCGTCTAAGAAAACGGGCCCCCCTCCGTAGAACTGCATGGCAATGCGTCTAAGAAAACGGGCCTGCCTCCGTAGAACTGCATGTCAATGCGTCTAAGAAAATGGGCCTGCCTCCGTAGAACTGCATGGCAATGCGTCTAAGAAAACGGGCCGGGTACGCCATAACCGAAACCGCCTTGCCATTCCCCCTCCATACATCTATAATTCCCCCAACTAGGTTAAGTGCCGGATTTTATTCCCATCAATTTTATTGAGGTAGCCCAATATGGCCAGATGCCACGTCGAAAACTGCGAGAATGATGCGTCGTATTAAGGAGAATTAACAATGATAGTTTATTGTGAAAATTGTCAAGCTAATCTTGCATGTGAAATTGCTGGCTCATTAAAATATTGCGATGACTGGCAAGGAGGAGAGCCTTTATATTTGTATTCTCTGGTTAAATGCTTGGAGTGTGGACACCCCAAGTTGATAATCCAAATGTACCTAGGATCTGATATTTATGATGATCCTCATATCCTTTACCCTAGAACTGAATTAACTTTCTCTTCATTTATTCCAGCAGATATTCTAAAGAACTTTAAAGAAGCCCAAGATTGCTTCAAATTCGGTTTATATACACCATCGGTCATTATGTGTAGACTGGTTTTAGAAGCTATCTGTCACAACAATTCATGTACTGGGAGTACATTAATCCAAAAACTTGAGGACCTAAAGAATAAAAATATCATTAACGATCAGCTGTATGAATGGGTAGATGCGTTAAGATTATTAGGAAATATTGCAGCCCATGACTTCACATCAACTGTAAAGAAGGAAGATTCGAAGGATGTATTAGATCTCATTCACGCAATAATTGAATACATATATAATTTCCAAATAAAATTTAATGAATTTAAACAAAGAAAAGGTTTATAAATTGTATTCAAATTTAAAGTAATGTAGTGATGGTTGTAAGATGGACGCTCTCACATTAAGAAATATCCTCTTCACCTGCCTTGAGAAGGGCACTTCTGAACTGAAAGACCAGGCAGGTCAATCAGAATCCACATCATTTTTTAAATTTACGGAAAATTTCAAGGTTGATGTACCAGTTAATATTCGGGATTCACTGCATGAATTCCTGAGTAACGAACCTGCAATTTCAGAGCAATTCGAGGACGGTTGGTTCTTCCAGGGTAACTTTAGTGTCGGAATTAATATTAAGAAATTAACTGAATGGGTATTAAATTACTTGTTTTTCAAAAATGATCCTGATGCAACCATCAAGGCATTGGAAATTCCCACATCAAAAAACAAGGCAAATCTATCAGTCATATATACATTACAAGGGATAAGTGTAAATGAGCCGGTGCAGATTACAGAATCTACCCACCTCGTTCCATATGATCACTTGCCCGATTCATATCAAAAAAATCAAATCAAAAACTTCCTTAAATCACCAGACGCCATCTTATTTTCCCGGAATTTAAAACCAGAATGCGCAATTGTTTCAAAGAATAACCTAAACCCGTTTTTAAACTCAAAGAACCAGAAAGCAGATGATAAAAAGAAACATGCGAAAGACTTGATCGAAAAAACTCAGAATGAATTAGAGCAGATGGTGTATTTGTTAAGCGTAATTGGACCTTGCTCTCCTGACGTTCTCTATCAATGGATTAATTATTCTGATGATACCCCTTTAGGAGATGCTGCAATGGGACTATCACTCAGATTGAGTGAAATTACTCCTCATTTTATATTATCATTACTTAAGAGAGCACATTGGAATTTCGATCCCGTCCAGGCAAAGGTATTAATTAATAAATATGGGGAATTAAGTGAGCAGATTCAACACCGATTGAAACTTCCTATAGGCAGGTTAAGGAATAGCATAAAACGAAATTATATAGGAGACATGGCAATAGAAATCGGGATCGCTCTCGAAGCACTGTTATTACCAGATACAAACGTCGAACTAGGATATAGACTCTCTCAGCGAGTTGCATACTTTTTCAATGACGATCCTGAGAGAAGAGATCATGTAAAAAAAGTAATCAAAACATACTATAGAGACATTCGATCAGTTGCAGTTCATGGCGGAGAGATTAAAAAAGTCAAGGGAATTCCGAATAGAGATCCGATGCAAATCCAGTGTGAAACCATTGAAATTTGTGCTGACATTATCAAGAAAATAATAATGTCTGGTAAATACCCAGATTGGGATAAACTTTACTTAAAGGAATAGCCAGTAGTAAGTAGGCTGGGAAGTGCATTCTTAGGCTCCCCCAAAAAAAAATCCCCATTTCCCCTTGTCCACTCTTGACAAAATCCCATCTTTATGCTATACTCACTATGGAAGGGCATTCTGTACCCACTGCAGGGAATACCCTCCATTCGGAATCCGGCGCGCGATTTCCAGCTCTTGAAGCTGAGCGCTTGTAACCACGCCACCTTCGGGTAGGCGGAGAAGTTTTACGGCTTGACGCCCGCCGTAGCTTATGCGAAAGCGGGGAAGTACCAGGGGAGCCTGCCACACCCAGTCAATGCCGGGGCAAGCCAGCGGTCGATCTTACATGGCCGTTCAACAGCTAACGCTGTCGGACAAGGTGCGACTTTCGGAGAAGCACTATTGCCTTATCGCGCGCTGGATTCCTGAAAATAATAAAAAAAATCGAAGGAGGAAAACAACAAGATAAACAAAGAAAAACAAGGGACTGGTGGCCCCTCATAACCAGCCCTGTGCTGGTTAGGAGGGGGGTGGGAAGGTCCATCGCATGTGACTCCCTTACGGTCGTGGCTCTGTTTAGTGCAGTTAATTCTCAATGCCGGAAGTGGCGCATGCCGGTGAGGACGAGAGCTAAGCCTAGTTCATCGGCTTTCGCGATCGTGTCCTTGTCCGATCTGCTGCCGCCAGGTTCGATTATTGCCGTTACGCCTGCCGCGTGTGATACCTCGACCGAATCCGGGAAACAAAAACCGTCTGTAGCCGCGACCGCGCCACTCGCTTTATCACCAGCTTTCAGAATCGCGATTTCGAAAGTCGCGATACGGGATGTCTGGCCCGGGCCGGTTCCGAGAGTCTGTGTTGAGTTGGCAAGCACGGTCGCGTTCGATCTCACGTGCTTCACAACACGCCAGCCGATGTCCATCGCTTTCAATTCATCATCGGAAGGTTGACGTTCCGACGCGATCCTGAAATTTTCATCGTCCCAGATTTTTGTGTCTATTTCCTGGATCAGTACGCCGTGCGAAAGGGATCGAGCTTCCAATCGTCCGGATATATCCATTGGTAAAATCAGGTCGGTTTTTACAAGACGAAGATTTTTTTTCTTTCTCAAGATTTCCAGTGCTTCCGGGGTGAAATCAACCGCGACAACCACCTCGACAAAAGCTTCTTTTATAGCGAGGGCGGCGGCTTCATCCACAATTCCCGAGATTCCGGTAACGTTGCCGAATGAGGCAAGCTCATCGACAGCCCGCGCGTTGCGGTATGCAATTTCCGCCGTTTCAGCTATCGCGACTCCGGTCGGACTCTGATGTTTGACGACGGTCGCGCAAATCCGATTGGGAAATTCCCGGCAGATTCGTACAACCGAATCGATATCCAAAAGGTTGTTATAGCTTATTTCCTTACCCTGGAGAATTTCGGAATCGGACAGAAAATCGGCCCGTTCGCCTTCTATACGGTAATACGCTCCCCGTTGGTGGGGATTTTCACCGTACCGATTTTCCTTGATTTTTCTAAGCCCGACCGGCAGGAAGTCGGGGAAAATTTTATCTGTAATCCTATCCGGGTCGGAATCATCGGGGATAAGGCACCGGAAGTAGGCTGAAATCGCGACGTCGTACATCGCCGTATGATGAAACGCAACCCGTGCGAAATCCTTTCTCATTATCAATGGGATGCCGTCGGATTCATTCATGGCATCGATAATTTTTTGGTACTGGGCGGGATTTGTAATGACACAGACAGAAGGGTAATTTTTAGCGGCAGCCCTGATCATTGCCGGTCCGCCGATATCAATATTTTCGAGAGCTTCCGGAAGGGTGGTATCGGGTTTCGCGACGGTATCCTGGAACGGGTAAAGGTTGCAGCAGACAATATCAATTTTCGGGATATTGTGTTTTTCCATTTCAGGAGTGTCATCAGGGAACTCACCGGTGTTGCTGTCGAAAGGCCGTCTTGCGAGAATCCCGCCGTGAATTTTGGGGTGAAGTGTTTTAACCCGTCCGGAGAACATTTCCTGGGCGCCGGTATAATCGCCGACCTCGATGACTGGAATGCCGGCATCCGAAATTGCTTTCGCCGTCCCGCCGGATGAAAGCAGCTCGACTCCATGGCCGTGCAGAGCCTTCGCAAAATCCACGATTCCGGTTTTATCGTAGACTGAAAGGATGGCCCGTACGGGTTTCAGGATTCCATTTGTCATAGCAGGTCCTCCCTGGTAACGGAATCTGGATTGTGAACTTTTACCCAATAGAAATCAAGAGGGTTGGGCGCCCTTGATGAATAAATGTCATGAATGATTATGCTATAATAAATTTTCCGCTGGCGTTCAAAAAACGGCATTTTAACGGATTTAAATAATCAAATAGACAAAAAGAGCCTGTTCAGGATGGCGAATACAGCGATGCGTGTAAAAAAATTTCAATTTTTTAATATTTTAATGATCCCATTCCTTTTGGTCTTCCTGACCGGGTGTCCTTCAGAAAGCCCGGAGATCGTCCCGAGAAGTATCGATTATCTCCAGGATATGGACCTTATGGGTAATCCAACGGCGGAGCTTGCATTCAAGCCCCTCAATGTTGAGATTGAAGACATTAAGCTTGGAGGGGAGACCCGTAAAGCTGTCAGATTTCCAAGACAGGGTGAAATTTTCGTAAAGATTCCGATGGTTGAGGAGGGGAGTGTATTTACATGTGCGATCGGGTGCAAGATGGAAACCTCCGGGAACCCGGACACCTGGTTCACTTTCAGCCGGCAACTGCCATCCCTGGTTGTAACCGAACTGGAAACAGTATGGGTACGGGAATCGATAGTATCAAGCTGGTATTACGTTGAGATAAACCTCGAGGAGTATGTCGGTCTGGAAATAATGCTGACGATCGAGCCAAATATAAAAAGCCCCAGTCTGCTGACATACCTTGCCAATCCAAGTTACCTGATTCCGGAAACAACGGAGCCGAAACGGACTATCATGATATGCATCGATACGCTCCGCACGGATAGAGTGGGGGCTTATGGAGCAGGATCGATTCTCACCCCAAACCTGGATAATTTCGCCCAGGATTCAGTCAGGTTTGCGAACTGCGAGACCGCCAGCCCATGGACGTTTCCATCGTGCGCCGCGACGGTAACAGGTATGTATCCGGGACAGATCGGAGCGGACAGTGTCACCGAAATGCTGCGGGAAGAAGAAACGACGATCGCGGAAGTATTTTTCGAAGCGGGTTACCGGACGGCTTCGATTGTGAATAATACGTATGTTTCAGCCAATGTGGGGATGTTCCAGGGATATGAATACATGTCTCACGTTCCTCAGAATCCGGCGGGCGGCCAGGTGGACCTCGCACTTGAATGGATAGACCGCCACTTCAACGAAGATATTTTTCTTTACATTCACCTTTTCGATCCGCACGTGCCATACGCTCCACCTGAGCCATTCCTTTCGACTTACCGGAAGGGCTACGGTCAGTTCGAGACTGAATTCGACATGCCAAACGAGGTGCGTGCCGGAGAGGTTATATTGACCGATGGAGAAAAGGACCAGCTCAGGGGGCTTTATGACGGGGAGGTCGCGTACTCGGATGCCGAACTGGGCAGGTTCATAAACGAGCTTAAATCCCTTGGAATTTACGATGACACCGCGATAATTATTTTTGCAGATCACGGGGAGGAGTTCTGGGAGCACGGAGCATTCGAGCACGGCCATGCGGTTTACGAGGAAGTAACGCATGTGCCGTTAATGATGAAATTACCGGGGATTCCCACGGGAATTTTCGAGAGCCGTATGAGCCTTATCGATGTCATGCCGACCTGCCTGGCGTGGGCAGGGCTGCCGGTCCCGGAAAGGGTTGTCGGACTCGATATGTTTGCGGAACACGATGATCTCGATACACGCCTGATGTTCATCGAAGATTGTATTCACGCCACCGAACGACGCGCGTGCGTACAGGGAGACTGGAAGCAGATCGTTTATTTTGGTGAAAGCAGGGAACCAGAACTTTACTATCTCGCCAGCGATCCCGAGGAGTTATCCAACAGGTTTCTCACCAGGCTGGATCTTGGAGAATCCCTGGTGAGGCAGCTCCTGATGTATTCCGCGCAGACATCGGTTGGATTTCATGCAAGGATGTACAACTTCGAGGGATATGGAACGCCTGAGAAATACCAGCTAGTGGCGACAGTAGTGAATGGGGAATTCAGCGATATCGTCCACGCTTCAAACGGGGTAGTAATCGCTGAGGCCCTGGAATCAGACCTGATAGTGGTCCAGGTCGAATTCGGTGCAACGGGTTATATCAGCCTGGATTTCAATGTTACGCCCGAGGATGCGACTATAACATTCACAGCGGAATATATCGACGAACCATCCAAGGAATTCGACTGGTATCTCGGTGCGTCGAACGAATCGATCGTGGGCACCGGGCTGTCGGTGACGATGGTCGATGAAAGGATATCGATGTCCTATCCGACCGCGCGATTGACAAACAGCCACGGAATATATTTGTGGTCGATACCACCCAGTCTCATGGATGAGATAGAAACGATGATAACACCGGAGGAACGCGCCAGTCTTGACGCGCTTGGATACATTCATTGATGTAAGGAAATTACAATACTTTATTGGAAGACTGATATATAAACATTAATGTTACTCCATTTTGTTTTTTCAATAGTGAAGGGTTATGGTAAACTGCCTTGTTTCGGCCAGGGTCTGAAGTAATTTTTCAAACCGCCGAAGAGGCTATTAGTCGGCGATGAAATTTATCGAGTTACCCTTAACACGAAGAATTGTGCAAATCGCCCTCATATTGTGGGCCGGTTATGTTATTGCCCTTTTTAGTATCCATCAGCATCACAGCCTTCAAAACATCCCTTCCGATCTCCCAAGGATCGCTGAATTCCTTTTCATAAATGTGGTAATCGAGGCGGTCTGGGGGATCGTTTTCGTGATTATCGCCTACGGTCTCGGACGATTCGTCCTCGATCTGGGGAGGATTTCACAGGATATAGATAGTCTCGAAGACGATATAATTTTCAGTATCGCTACAGGATTCGGGCTAATCGGGCTTGGCACTTTCCTCCTTGGTTCTATCGGGCTTCTCCAGGCATGGCTTCACGTGGGCCTGGGAGTGGTCCTGGTTGTACTGACACACAGGAAAATCCTTAACCTGTTTGGGGCCTTAAAAAAATCCTGGTTCCAGGACAATAAATTAAGCAGAATTGAATTATTCATAATGATAATGATCGGCGGGATCATTGTCTGGGGCCTGCCGACATTTTTCTTTCCACTGCACGGCTTCGACAGCCTTAACTCCCACCTGCCGGCCCCCCTGACATACATACGCGAAGGGCGGATTTCATTTCATCCGGAGATAAATTTCAATAATTTCCCCGAGACGGTCGAGATGTGGTTCCTGCAGTCGATGCTTATACTTCCCGAGGGAGCCGCGCAGTTCCTGATGGGAATCTGTCACCTGGTCACGACGCTGGCCGTATTCGCGATGACGAAACGGTTTTTCGACAGGGGATCGGCACTGATCGCAACCCTGGTTTACATTCTGATCAGGAAGGTTTTCCTTTTCGCCACTCTCGCGTTCATCGACCAGGGACTTACCCTCATGGTGATCCTGGGAACTTACGCAACGATCAGGTATATAGAAAAACCGTCGAAGCCGCTTGCCATTCTTGTTGGCTTGATGATGGGATTCGCCTGCGGGATAAAATATTCCGCGTTAATCACCCTGCTGATTCTGGGGCTTCTGGTGGTGGTTTTTGAATTCGTCGGGAAAAAGGAGTTCAAACGGCTTGCGATTGATTTTGGGTTGGCCATTATGTTTCTGGTCCTGGTCAGTTGTGCGTGGTACATCCGGAACTGGGTATGGTTCCACAATCCCGTGTTTCCGTTTTTCTCAGGAGTTTTTCCAACGGATGGCGGTATATACGCGCAGTACATTGAAGATCTGAAAATCGAGCACAGTCGTATGCTCCTGATGTTCAGCCTGGGGGCAAGAAAAACAATTCTCTGGTTCCTCAGCCTCCCTTACATGCTCACGTTTGAACCATTCGGTCCGTATGATAAGGCAGGTGCAGGGGTTGTCGGGCCATGGTTTCTCTTGTCACTTCCATTCGTAATATTCTTAAAAAGAATACCGAAAGTTTTAATCGTGATTGTCGCGCTGATAGTCACGACGTACGGGTACTGGTTCTTTTTCGAGAAGATGCTTCATTTAAGGTACATGATGCCCGTTTTTTCAATCCAGGCGGTTCTTGCGGGATACCTTTTCTGGCAGGGGTTGAAACCGGACTCATTTAAATTCCGCAGCGTGGGCCAATGGCTCTCCCTGACGATAATTTTCTGCCTGCTGATCACGTACTTCGCAGGGATGGTCATACCCCGCGAACCCCGGAGGAAATTCCCGGTACTTCAGGAAGAAAAAATTAAATTTTATAACGACCATTTGAACGCATACCAGGTTGTGCAGGACATGAACGAGATAGCCCGTGATGAGGTGGGGGAGGAAGGCGACCCGTGGGATGTCAGGATGTACGGGTTTTACATGGAGCAGTACCGGTGGTTTGCCCAGTTCACACTGGTTGGTAACCAGGTTGGGTATGCGGATCATGAGACTTACAGGAACCGCACTTCCACCGCCCGTGAGCTTTATGACTGGTTGAAAGAGTACGACATCGATTACCTGATAATTAATGTTCCATATGCGAGCATAAGTCTGGGCGAGGAAGGCCAGTATGCGGTACCGGGTTACAGGGACATTGTTATGACCGACTGGGAACAGTATTTTGAATTGATAAATTCGTACTATTACGTATGGACATTCAAGTTGAAATAAATATTCATGGATAATTTTGTTGAAATAGTAAAATCGAGGCGAAAGGAACTCCTGATTGCATGGGGCGTATTTTGCCTCTGGGTGGTGTCGCAGTACATTTACCGTTACCAGGCCGGTGAAGCGTACGATTTCAGTGTCGCGGTTGAATATATTGCCGGTTTCACAAAATACATGATACTTCCGTGGGTCCTGGTATTCGTGATTGCCCTGGCGGGATATGTTCTCGGCCGCATGTTTTTCGGTATTACAGCCGGGAGTGTGAAATTTAAAAGCGATCTCCAGGAAAGCCTCTGGGCGATCGGAATCGGAATGGGCCTGATCGCTGTTCTCACCTACCTTACAGGCCTCGCGAAGCTCCTGTATCCGTTTATTTTCGTATTACTGTTTATTTTCCTGCTCGCGGGCGGCTACAAGCACATAATCCACCTGTGGAAAATTATGAAAAAAGGCCTCAGACCGCTCGACTGGGACCTTCTCGACTGGACTTTGTTCGTGCTTTTCGCCGCTATAATTGCAAACGCATTTTTCCTGGTCTGCAATCCGACAATTACTTACGACTCCCTGACCTATCACCTGGTAGCCCCAAGGTATTATCTGAACGACCATGCGATCATTTATCATCCATGGATTCACTTCAACAGCTTCCCGCAATTGCAGGAAATGCTGTTGATGCTGCAGATGATGGTGATAAAGGATCCGGGGGGGTCGCTCTCGTATTTTTATACCATACTCAGTGCGGCGGTAATTTATACAACCGGAGAACGATATTTTGGAAGGCGTTCGGGAGCGATCGCCGCGATCCTGTTCCTGCTCATCAGGGAAGTTCACCAGGACAGCAAAGTGGCGCTTGTTGAAAATATCCTGGTTTTCTACACATTGCTCCTTATGGAAGGAGTTCTTGTATGGGCTGAAACGAAAGATCGACGCTGGGCCGTTCTGATCGGATCGGCAGGCGGACTTGCCTGCGGCGTCAAGTATTTCGGGATTCCAACGGTTCTGTTTGTTGTTTTAATAATGGCGATCGCGTACTTCCTTCCAAGGTTTAAATGGGAACGAGTGGAAACTGAAATAATACCGGTGGAAATTAAAGAACCCGAGGTTGAAGAGAGTAACATCGAGACGAATAAAAAGAATAATAAGATAAAGAAAAATAACAAGAAGAATGAGGTGAAGCTATCACCAAAGGTTAAGGCCAAAATAACAAAAACCGCCAAACCTGTAAAACCCCTGAGGCCAATTGGGTTAATCGGATCGATCGGGCTTGTAATCCTGTGGACAGCGATAATAGGCTCCCCGTGGTATCTCAGGAATATAGTGCTGTTCGCGAACCCGTTCTTCCCGTTTTACGAGGACATTTTCGGTCAGCTTACATTCGGAACGCTGAGCCAGTACAAGCAAAGCGCGGCAATCGACCATGCGGAGATGCTCAAATACTTCCATTTCGACCTGACATTCCTCAAGCTTCTGACTTCCCCCTGGGACCTTACGTTCCATCACAATTACCCCTGGATTCTCAGGGACAGTACCGGTGCCGCAGGGCCTTTTCTCCTCGCACTAACACCGGTACTGATTTTAGTGCGAAGGTGGCGGAAATCAGCGGTGCTGTATGGGATATTCAGCCTGGTTTTTTACCTTTACTGGCTGGTTGGAGAACAGATCCAGCACCTCAGGTACATGATGAGCGCGTATCCGATCCACGGTCTTGTGACTGCCTGGGGCGTCACTGAAGTTTTTCATCTCGACAAATTTACAGTAAAAAACAAAGCTCACGTCGTGGCTGTTGTTCTGCTTTTAACGTTAGGCTTCAGTTTCTTTTACCGGACAACAAGTTCACTTGGAACAGGCGCTACAAATATTAAATTCCTCGACGAAACGAGGACGTGGTATCTTAAGGAGCAGTTAACAGAGTATTTAATTATAGATCAGGTAATTAATACCCAGATTCAAAAAGGAAAAGATATGGTAGCCACCGGAAATGTCGATCCGAGACGCCTGGTCTTGACAAATGAAACCAGGATCTACGGTTTAAGCTGCGAAGGCCGGAGATTCCTAGTCGACTGCCATCTTATCGGAGGGTTATTCGGGTACGCGGATCATGCTGAATTCATGGAGCACGCGTCATCAAGCCAGGAACTTTATGACTGGCTCAATGAGCTTGGCTGTAATTTTCTGCTGGTAAATGAAGCGGTTGCAGAAAGGCAGGAGTACAGGATAGAGATCGATTTGCCGGACGATGAATTATTCTCCGAGCGATTCGAGGAAATCGCCAGGATGGGCCATGTAGTTTTTTACTTTATCGCCGGTCCGGGGGAAACGGGGCGTCTGACAGGGTTGAGTACGGAGGAGATGGAGGCTGAAGCTGAGGCCCTGGAGGAGGCTGAAAGATTTGAGCCGGACTTATTTACTCCTCGGGAGGACCAGTCAGATGAGGTTCCGGTGATAGATTAAGCTGAATTGGATATTTATGGATATTTCACCCACAAGCTTATCGTGTTTGGGGAGTTTAGGAATACGGGAAGCGATGTAGAGGTTAAATATCACGAAGGATGTTGGTAGAACGCATGTGGGCGGCACCCGGAAAACATCCGGCACCAACAAGCTCGTCCGACTGGCGTCGAACTCCGCATGTTGGCGGCACCCGGGTGCGACGAGTGGAAAGGTGTTCCGGATATATATATGTGAGATACTGTGTTGGCAGTTAATGAAGGTTTGAAATGACCGATTCGTATTTAGAGAGTCTACCGGTTCTACCGTCAAGAATTTCCGTACCTTTGTATTCGCTTATGCCGAAACGGGTACGGACATTACTGATTGTATCAAGCCCATACGATGCTTTTACATTCGAGCAGGATGGTCGCCTGACGGAGATTCTTCTATCGGAATACCTGGAATTAAACCTTCGATACGCACCGAGGATCGCGAGGGCTTCAACCGCTGATGAAGCGCTTTCAAAACTGGGGCAGTATTCTTTCGATTTGATAATTTCAATGCCCCGTGTCGGGGATATGGATGTAATAGAGTTCTCGAAGAGGGTTAAGAAAGTCAGGCCGGACCTGCCGGTGGTGCTTCTTGCATACCACACACGCGAGCTAAAGCACCTTCAGGCGATGGACGATCAACATGTCGTGGACAGGATTTTCACCTGGCACGGGGATACCCGCCTGTTCCTCGCGATAATCAAGTATATCGAGGATCAATTTAACCTTGAGCACGATGTCAGGGTCGCGGATGTACAATGCATTATTTTGATCGAGGACGATGTCAGTTTCTATTCGTCTTATCTTCCGATTTTCTACACTGAGCTTGTAATCCAGACACAGGAGCTAATGAGGGAAGGGCTGAACCGGATAGAGAAATTCATCCGAATGCGTGCCCGTCCGAAAATCCTTCTCGCCACATGCTGGGAGGAAGCGTTGAACTGGTACAAGAAGTACCAGGACAATGTGCTTGGTGTGGTTACGGATGTGAGCTTTCCATGTAGTGGGAAGATGGATAAGGAAGCGGGGTTGAAATTCGCGAAGATGGTGCGGGCTGAAACATGGGACAGGGCGGTGCTGGTGCAGTCATCCGATGATGTGCACAGGAAGGCGGCCTACGATCT
Source organism: uncultured bacterium (assembly GCA_965369865.1). GTDB lineage: Bacteria > JAJVIF01 > JAJVIF01 > JAPKYR01 > JAPKYR01 > JAPKYR01. The sequence continues at coordinate 12,733 of CBDURU010000003.1, forward strand.
GGGTGCCCAGTTCATCAACAAGAATTCACCGACGCTTTTGCGGGATGTGCAGGATTTCATCCGCGAACGCCTGGGCTTCGGGGATTTTATTTTCCGTATGCTGGATGGTGAAATTGTCGGACGGGCAGGGAATCTCCAGAGCCTTGCGGAGTTACTCCACGAAGTCCCGGATGAGTCGCTGTTATATCATGTAACCCGAAATCATTTCTCACTCTGGCTGATGGCCCGCACGGAGTTCGACCTCGCGAGGGCATTGCGTCCGCGGCAGGTCCAGGAATTTGAAGACATACAGGGTATCAGGGAATACCTGATAGGCCTTTTTGACGAACACCTGATTGAGAAAAGGGCGGGTGTGATTGCCGATTATTCGACAGGAACATTTCATCCCGGCAGCAATTTGGTCAGGATCGGTTCCGGGTCCCTTGGCGGCAAGGGCCGGGGGCTTGGGTTTATTAATTCGCAGCTTGAGAAATACATCGCGGAACTTAATCCCCCTGACGTCCGGATATTCGTACCGCGAACCACTGTCCTGACCACCGAGGTTTTCGACCGGTTCATGGAGGAAAATGAGCTTACGGATAAAATTCTGCTTGAGACGGACGACAGGATAACGAGAGAAGCGTTTCTGAACGCGAAAATTCCCAATGACGCAAAGGACATGCTCAGGGATTTTCTCGAAAGGGTAAATTACCCGCTCGCGGTCAGGTCATCGAGCCTCCAGGAGGACGCGTCATACCAGCCGTTCGCCGGGATGTATCAGACGTACATGCTTCCGAACAATGATGACGACCTGGAAATCCGACTCGTTGAACTGTGTAACGCGGTCAAAATGGTCTACGCTTCCACCTACTACGCCGATCCGAGGAGTTATTTCGAGGTAACCCCGAACCGTTTGGAAGAGGAAAAGATGGCTGTTGTTATCCAGGAAGTGGTAGGGCAACGTCACGGCGATTACCAATATCCGGATATTTCGGGTACGGCCAGATCGTATGATTTTTACCCGGTATCCGGCCGTAAATCCGAGGATGGGGTTGTTCACGTTTCACTGGGGCTGGGAAAAACGGTTGTTGATGGCGGGAAATGCATACGGTTCTCGCCTGAATATCCCAGAAAGTTGAACCAGTTCTCCGGCGTGGAGGATTATCTCGAACATGCGCCAAGGGAATTTTACGCGCTTGATATGACACAGACCGGTCCCAACTGGGATGATAGTGACGCGGGTGATTCAAATGTCGTTCAACTCGGGCTGGACGCAGCCGAGGAACATGGCACGATACACGCGCTCGCATCGACATATGTCGCTGAGAACGACACGGTTTACGATGGCACTTCCCGTAAGGGTGTGCGCCTTATTACGATGGCAGGAGTTTTGAAACATGACGTTTTCCCGCTTGCCGATACTATAAAATTCCTTCTCGAAATGGGACGCAAAGCGTTTTCGTGCCCGGTCGAGATTGAATTCGCGGTAAATCTCAAGAAGCCGGATGAGGGTCAGAATGAAATCGGGTTTTTGCAGATTCGACCGCTTGTTATCGGCCAGGAATCGTTCGAATTGCACCCTGGGGATTTTGATGTCGAGCAGGCGATATGTGTGTCGAACAGCGCACTGGGGCAGGGATATGTCAACGGCATCTTTGACCTGGTTTATGTCAGGGAGGATAATTTCGACCGGCAGAAAACTGTCGAGATCGCGGGTGAAATTGAAAAAATTAACGATAAGCTGAAAAGTAAGGGACGGAATTACGTGCTGATCGGGCCGGGGCGGTGGGGCACGGCGGACAGGTTTTTCGGGATCCCGGTAAACTGGGCGCAGATTTCGAGAGCGCATGCGATTATCGAGACCGACATCAAGGGAGTACCGGTGCAGCCGTCGCAGGGCGCGCATTTTTTCCACAACATCACGTCGCTTGGGATTCCATATATTACAGTTAACAGGGATGTAAAAACCAGGGATGGCACGCTCGATATGGAGTGGCTGGAATCCCAGCCGGCGTCATTCGAGACAGAGCATGTAAGGTTACTGACGTTCGATAAAGAGATCGGAATCGCGACCGATGGGAGAAGCCGTACGGGAGTGGTCCTGAAACCCGGTGTTGAATTTATCGGCAGGGAGGAGTGAATTGGATATCGTGGGGTCAACATAAGGTCAGGCACCAACAAGCTCGTCCGACTAGCGTCGAACTTCGCATGTTGGCGGCACCCGGCAGTACCGGGGGGCCTCCCATGCAGGTTTTGAATTAAATAACAAAAGTATATTAAGTGGAATTAATGATGAGATTCGTTCTCCCAAACAACCCCATCAAATTTTATCAATCGGCATCGAAAGCAATTCGGAATCCGGTTGACCAGCTTGCGGGTGGTTCAATGGGGTTGGTTCGTCGTCGCATGAAAGTCAGGCATTTTTCGATGTCCCCGGAATGACTGCCACCCTTCTTAATTTTCCTGGGTGGATATCCTGGATCCGGGCCAGGAATCGGATCGAAATTCCCACTCGCCCACTGCTCATAGATATAAAACTCATATTCATTGAACTCCGATGCCCAGGAACTGGTCATTTCATAGCTATTACCCGCACAATCCGCCAGCCCATACGGGCTGTCTCCCTCCGGACTGAATGTCCCAACCGGACACTTATTGCCAATAGCATAAAGCCAGAATTCCGGGTTTTCGCCTGTCGTGCTCCTGGATGGATCCCACTCGTCTCCCCACGGGTACAGCCGGTGGTCCTCCCCCCGTGCCGCTCTTTCCCATTCGACTTCGGTCGGCAATCTGCCGCCTGCCCAAGTACAGAATGCTTCCGCTTCATAATAAGTGATGCCTACAGGTAAATCAGGTGTGTGGTCTCCTCGACCCACATTCCAGGAATGTGGTTCAGTCTTACCGGTTATCATCCTCCATGCCCAGCCTTCCTCGCTCCACCACACCGGATTGTAATAACCTCCCACAGCCATGAAGGATGAATACTCCCGGCACGTCACCTCGTACTTCCCTATATAGTACGCATCCGTCGGATGCATGTGTCCGGGTTCGGCCCATGGATGCCCATTTGGCCAGTTTTCCAGATCCACCCCCATGTAAAACTCACCAGCGGGGATATAGGCAAGGTCATTTAATGGGTAGCCTAATTCGGTTATTTTGAAATTCGTAACATTCCATCCATCAATTGGTCCAAGGTTCTCGTCTTCATCGAAATCAATGACCCTTGTTAACACCGGATAGTCGCCAAAACCTGCACCATTCTCGTTTACCATGATACCTTTAAAAATAATTTTCTCGTCCATGGTTGTTGACAAAGTCAACTCAACTGTTTCATTAAACAGATCGGGAGCTTCCATTAGTACAATCGATACCGTCTCGATTCCCTGGTGGTCCCATATTTCAATTTGCACCGACGCTTCGCTTCCGATCAGGTCGGTCAAACCAGCGCCCTGATGTACATAGATCTGGTATGCCTCGCGGCAATTCGCTTCCGGCGGAAAATCTTCAATTGGGTTGTTAACAGGTGGCTCAACTGGAGTCCAGCAGACATCGACTGCATAACCGAATTCAAGAGGTCCGTCAGGGAGTTTCATCATCAGCTTTTCTGTTGATGCTTCAGCCGAATAGAAAATTCGCCTCTCGGCGCTGCGATTGAACGCAAGGTATGGATTCAAAGTCGCGGAAAGATCCCCGCCAGTCGCGAGATTACCGGGAGTGTACTTAAGCGCAAACGGTACCGGAAGGTCTACCGGATAATCTGTAGGATTGAAAAGATCTGTGTAGCCGTCGGCATACATCAGTTTTATGTGATCGCCGTTCCACGAAATCGAATGTCCCGACTCCGGGAAAGTGAAATCCGAACCGGTTATCATAATCATGCGGGGATCGAACGCGGTATATTCATCGAGTCCCGGGAACGGGTGTGTGAGCGTTACATCACAGAAAAGTACTCCACTGGATGTAAACCCAAAGTTTTCGACCTGAAAGCAATGGTCGCAGGCTTTGCCCTCCATGAGACGGAGCACATTCAGGTGTAAATCAACCGATCGGGCCGGGACCAGTTCGACAGATGATCTGTCTTCCGAAATTCGTATCGTGCCGTTGGATATTACCGCCCGGTTTGGTGATTGTGATATTGACTTTACAGTGAAACCATTGTTGAATTCGGGTGAAATCGGATTGGATTTTGAACAACTTGTGCTGAAAGCCATGATCACAACAAGAATCAAGGCAGTTGACAGTAAGCTGGTAATTAACCGAATCATCCCTATTCTCCTCTTTGGTTGATTTGGCAATTTTCAATATTAATATTATATAACGGAAAGCAATAATAGCAAAACGATACATCGACTTTTGCCGTGATTTTCGAGGTGCCTGATCTTATGTTGAATTATGGAATTTGGGAGGATATTGCAGAGTCACCATAAGGTCAGGCACCAACAAGCTCGTCCGACTGGCGTCGAACTTCGCATGTTGGCGGCACCCGGGTTTGTACGTGGCTTCACCTTTAACCCTGGGGCGTTACAGAAAATAATGAGTTTGGAAATTTTATCTAAGCCTTTGCATCGACGCGCATTGCGGGTAATTCGACGATGACGACGGTACCGACGCCGGGTTCGCTGTCGATTGAGATCCTGCCCCTGTGCTCCGACAAAATATTCTGAACGATCGCCAGACCCAGTCCGCTGCCGTCGCGTTTTGTCGTGAAGTACGGATTGAAACTCTGCTTGACCGCGGTTTCATCCATTCCCACGCCCTGGTCGGCGATCGTAACCCGCACCCATGGGGCATCCCCAAGCACCACATTATTGACGAGCACCTTAATTATTCCAACACGGTCGCTCATCGCCTCCACAGCATTTTTAATAAGGTTGGTCAAAACCCTGCTCATGGCGTCGCGATCCAGGAGAACGGTCGGGATTGATTCCGGGCAACTGAACTCAATGGTCGCGCCGATCTCCGGTTTGTCGAACAACGCGACGGAACTTCCGATCAGTTCGCAAATATCGTTTGGCGCGAGAATGGGTTTCGGCATCCGGGCGAAGTTGGAAAACTCATCGGCGAGTGTTTTCAGGCGATCGACTTCCTCGAGGATCGTCTCGCTCGTATCGGACAGGGTGTTTTCGAAATTACCCGGGTTCGCACTGTAAACCCGCAAGAGGTTCTGGATTGACAGTTTGATGGGTGAAAGCGGGTTCTTGATTTCATGCGCGAGACGTCTGGCGACTTCCCTCCATGCGGCCAGCTTTTCGGCCTCGACCAGCCTTCTGGTGTTCGCGTCGAGTTCATCGGCCATTATGTTGAATGATTTGACGAGGTCCTCAACCTCATCGCGCGAATGGACCTCTACCCGCCTTGTGAGGTCGCCCGACGCCAGCGCGGTTACCCCGGTTTTCAAGCGTTCGATGGGGAGTGTGATGGTTTTCGAGATAAGGAACGCGAGGAGGATGGCGACAATTCCACCGATAATGACCTCTACGAGCATACCGGCAAGTAGCGCACGTTTTCGAGCCTGGAGGTCGGATTTCGGGATAAGGAGGTCGATCATTACCTGGTCGTGTGTGCTGTCGGCCTGTGACCTTGGGAACGGAATGGTCGCGAGCTGGTATGTTTCAGTACCTAGGGTAATTTCAGTTCCGCCGCCTGCCAACGCAGCCATCAGGTCTGAATCGACCGGGGTATCGGGTTCGGACCAGCTTACAATCGGGTCGAGTCCGGGCGCTCTCGCGACAATCTCAGCGCCCGCAAGGTCGGCCATCCTGGTGATGAACTCCTTGTCGAATTCCTGGGCGCCCCAGAGGACATAAATTTGTTCGGTTCTTAAAAACCTGTCGACCATTTTTACCGGCAGAAAAACTTCGGCGGTGAAAATCGAGGACGCGGAAATTGTCTCGACCCCGACCATGCTGATGGTTTCGTCGGCCAGTGCCCTTACAAGCGTGGCACTGTAGGTTTCGGGCGGGTCGATCATATTATTGCCAAAAGCATACTGGTCGTGACCGGCTGCCAGGAGTATGCCGTCAGGTGAGACAAGCCAGAGTTTATCAAGGAACGCGATATTCCTGAGTTCCCCGAGCCTCGCGATCAGTTCGAGCACCTGTGCGTTTTCAGCGTGAGGGTCCATCGGGCTTTCGCCGGATTCAGAATTACGGGCGATCTCCGCGAGCACACGTTCTAGTTCGGAAAGGCTCAACCGGAAATCGGGATTTTCCTGCATACTGGTGAGTTTTCCCTCGATTTCAGAGAGGAGCGCCCCGACCTCAATGTCGAGACCGCGTGTAACCTGGTCCTGGCGATCCTGGACAAGATCGGCAAAACTCTGGTCGAGTTCCCGTGCCGCGCTGAATGAGAGGAATATGACAAGTCCGGTGACGATTACGAGGAATGTTAAAGCCAGTTTCGCGAAAATGCTTATACGCATGGTTACTCGTCCTGCTCCCCGGGAATTTCATCGACCAGAATATCCGGCGATCCCATGAAGGCGCGCCAGAAAACCGGACCGGGGTAAATTGTACCCGGAACGAGAGCGATGTCGGGTCCCGGAGCGAAAAGGATATCAAATCTCGCGATTGGAAGTAATAACCCGGAATCCACGAGGGCATTTCCGAGCTCAGTAAGGTCGGCATCGGGTTTGCATGACCGGACATCGTTAAGCAGCATCCGGTTACCAGAATTCAAAGCAAGGCCCGCGATATCCCACCATCCACTGCGATCGTATAAAGTGAGGCACTGGGGCAGGACTCCCTCACCGCCTTCGGGAATTCTAAATGAGAGAAGGATCGCGTCCGCTGAGGCTGAAAGCGCGAGCGGACCAGCCATCTCCCGGATCTCGACCTGAATCCCAAGGCTCTCCCAGTTCGCGCGAAGGCGTCCGGCGGTTGAGATAGCCGCGGGATCGTCGCAAACCAGCAGATCAATTTTATCGAGAGGATTCGCGATATTTTCAGATAATTCACGGTCATCGGTTGTTGAAGTGTTATCATCATCGAGTTCAGGATTCCCCTCGAAATCCCCGGCGATTCGCGCACCCCGGCCAAGGATAAGGCTGGCTATGCTCTCGCGATCCACAGACTGGGCAAGTGATAGGCGTTCATTTAAATCCGGAACTCTTGCCGGATTGAACATGAGAACAATAAGACCTTGTCCTACAGTTTCAATTCTTTCGGGAACGGCGCGTGAAGAACCGGTGTACATGTCGAGTTCATTCGATGTGATCAGTAAAGCATCAAGACTTCCCCGCACGAAATCGAGCACGCTGTCCTCGGCGGTTGTGTAGGAAATAATGCTTACTTCATCGAGGTATGCCCGTCCGGAGTGATGTGTCAGGGCGGTGGTAAACCTGCGACGGTCCATGGATGGCTGCGAATTTGTAAACGGCCCGGTTCCATCTCCGGGGGAAATTTCTGTGGACACAAGTCGAAGCGCCGGACTTCTGAACGCGCGATCGAGATCGGATTTAGTCAAGCCATCGGCGATATCAATTTCTATTATATGCGGTCCCACCGCGTTTAATCCTGTGAGACCGTCGATTCCATTTATTCCCCTCAACGCCCATCGTGCGTCCCATCTTTCAGTGACACGCGCTTCCAGTGATTCAATGACCTCATCGGCAGTCATAAGCCTCGCGGGGGCGTCGTCCCATACAATATTGGCTGAGATCCTGATAACTGTCGCGCCAGATTCCGTTTCCTCCCAGGCCGCCAGCGGGATTCCATTTCCAAGCGGGAAAAAGGTCTGCCAGGTTTCGTCCATTAATATTGAATTCAGGGGTGGTACCGGACGCGAGTAATCATCGCTCAACCATTGTGATGTGACGCCCACAACCGGACTTCCGCCGATCGGGACAATCCCTTTGGCGGTGATATTCGAAGGCGAAAAAATAAGGACGGCAATTAACAACGCGACCAGGGATATTGAGGGTCGGTTTGCCGGTGCCGTGGATATGTCACGAAAAGAAGACATCAGTAGTAGATTTTCACACCTTCCTCTTCTAGAACAGCCACGAGGATTTCGGATTTACCGTCACGGTCGATATCACCAAGAGCGATATCGATAACGGGTCCATTGGGAACCGGGAACTCAGCGAAAATGATCCCCGAGTAGAGTTCGAGCAGGGTTAATTTATCTGAAATAATCGAAGGGGATGTGAGAATCGCGATCGGGCTGTTACGGTGGATCGCGATTTCAACCTGCGTTCCCCATACGCCGTCAAGAGTTTCAATCCCTCCGGAATGGGGCAAAATGCTTAATATGCCTTCTATATTGATCGCGGCCAGGGACGGGAAGCCCGCCTTGGTTTCCGGAATTACCGCGATGTCGACGGGAGAAAAATTAATGTGCAACCTGGATGAATCCCTTTCCGAGAGTGGATACCTCCAGGAAACCAGCGCGGGATCGAGTGAGACACTGTTTATCATGTACGGCGCGACCAGGACGCCCCGTGAGTGTGTGTCGACAGCGACTGGCGGATAGGGAAGGTATCCCATAAGGATCCATTCGTCACCTGAAAGGCTCCAGATTTCCCCTCGCATCCCACCCGGAGGCGCGAGGCATATTTCAGCGAGCGAATTTCCATCGAGATCGACAAGCTGAAGAGCGCCGCCATCATCGCGATGCCGTACAGGTCCCGGTGGGATCGAAATGGTCAGTGAATTTAATAACCGGGGTTCATCCCACGAAAGATCGTAAATCCAGAGATTGGACCCATCGAGGACCACGAGTTCATCGGCGAGTCCGGGAACGATATTTCCGCACGCGATACTGACCACCCGCCGTCCCGGGGGCGCGATGTAATGCTCGAACGGTGAACTCTGACCTGTCAGGTAAGAGGGATCGAGAAGATTTTGCGCGGTGAAAACTTCGCCGGACAGTGGATCGAGTACGATATTGCTGACAGTTTCACCGCCGGGGGCGTTAACTGCGATCCTGATCGTAAGGCCTTCGAAATCAGGCGTGAAAGTGAGTTTCCAGGATGGTTCCGACGAAATTCCAAGCACAGGACGAACTGAAGCCCGTACGTTCAGCAAACCGTGTATGGCCTGGAGAAGCCTGTCGAGATCAGGTTCCGCGTAACCTTCGGATGGATTCGAGATCAGGGATATAGTGGGAGGGAGACGAATGAGCCTTGCGAAATGGAGGGTTGAAAGGTCGGCAATACTGGTCCAGTCGCGTGGTTCAGCGAAGCTGTAGTCTTCGCGGGTCCAGGCGACCTGAACTTCCCCGGCGATCTCCTCCTGCCCGCCGCTATGTTGAATACGGTAAATTTCGTAAACCTGCCCCACCGAGACCCCGTCCTGACTTCCAGCATCGATAAAACACCCGCCCTCGTTTACCGAAAGAATCCTGGCGGAAATTGACGGGTATTCAGCCAGGACCAGATCGAGTGCCCATTCGACAGTAGTGGAAGCGGTCGCGGATATATTCCAGCCCTTGCCGGTGTCCTGCTTATGGTTAGCCATAGTTCCATCGGCACGGACGCCGAGAAGGGTTAGAAAACAGCAGAATACTAACAGGTATGCAATCCTGTGGAGCATGTCAGGATCAAATTATAGCAGCATTATGCGGGGAATTGGATTAATTACCTGCCAGTCTTACGTTCGACGATGCAGCAGGATTCGATAACATCCCGTTTTTTCAGGTAAGCCAAAAGCTCGTCAGCGATTTCCATCGCCTCCGCGGCATGTGTTAAACCGCGCCGTGAAGACTGTATGACCGCAAGCGCGATGGTGACGATCGGGGATTCAATTTCGATACCTTTCCGGTTGGTTACGATGATCGTGCCGCGGGTCAGGTCGGAAATATCATAAAAACCCGCCACCAGCTCATCGAAGGAGTCTACAATTCTCTCAGCAATGACGGGGGCAAGTTTTTCGCTGGTTATAAAGGCAAAATCGTCGCTCCCCAGATGGGCGAGAAAATTCTGGGGGCACGGATTGGCATCGAGAGCGAGCAGCATCAGGTCTCCGACAGCTTTGAGCATCTGATCGCCGCGGGAATATGAATACGCGCGGTTGTAATTTTTAAATTGATTGAGGTCAGCGAAAATCACTCCAAATCTCTCGCCGGTGTTGATATGTTCCCTGAGTTCGGACTCAAAGGCGGCAGCGGAGGGAAGGCCGGTGACTGGATTTTTTTCAGCGGATGGCCGGCGTCCGGAAAGCATGACCCGGACTTTTTTAACGAGTAATTCAGGATCGAGATCGAAATCATTGGCCTGCCTTGGAATGAGAAGATATTCAAAGCCGTCGGGGATGTCTTCTTCATCTTCGATCAGGATCAAAGTACGGTTATTCGGTTCATTTGGCCGGGAGCTCGTGTCGAGTTCAGAGAATTCGTTGATGTCGACAATTAAAAGGCCGGGATTGCCGGATGGTTCGTCCTCAACCGGGACGCCATCGAGCCGGAGGGCGATAGCAACTATGTCGGAAAGGGTCTCATCGGATATTTTCAACCGCACCTGGGAACCCTGTCTTTCATTTTCCACGAATAGTTCTCCTGAATTCGATAAAGATGTCATACCCCCGTACCCAGCAGCCTGACAGTATTTAATTCGCCGCTGGTATCTTCAACCCATAGATAGTCGGATTCATGCCTCATCAACAGGAACCCCCTGCCTTTATCTTCCAAAATCATTTCCGGTTTGAGTACCGGGCTGGTGACCCGATCGTTAAGTTTTCCACCTTCATCGCGAACACTGATCTGAACATGGTTCGCTGAATGGCGGACCTTCAATTCAATATTAGCGTTGCCGTTTAATTTATTGCCATGTTCGTGTGCATTACGGATAGCCTCATTAAGCAGAAGCCTGCAAGCGTTGAAATCACATCCGCTCACCTGCTTTTCACCCAGCCATTTAAGGCAGGGATCGATCATGTCAAGCCGTTCATTTCCAGTAAATATCTTTTCCCAGCCAGGCGGCGGATCGTAACCGATAACAACCAGGCTGCGGTCCTCGATGATATCATCGCCAGGTGAAAATTCACCCACACTTGTAAGTATGCTGTCATAAAGGGCTTTTGCCGGGAGGAAAAAAGCCTTTCTTATACAATTCAATAAACCTGTTTCTCCCCAGTTACTACCGGATTCGTTCCTTGCCCCGAGAAGCCCATGCGAAGCCCAGACGAGCTTTTCACCAGGCGCGAATGTAAATTCCAGTTCCTCAAGCCTGGCGTCATCAAATAACCCGAGCGGAAGGCCTTCAGGATCAAATGTTTCGATATTACCGTCCGAGGCAACTTTGAAAAGCCTGGGCGCCCCGGCACGTGTAAACCGTCCGGTTTTTTGATCCTCGTCAAGGTGAATTCCAATAAGGCTGGCGAAAATTCCGGACGACGATTCACTCTCGATCTCATTCAGCCTGGAATTGATCCCGTTCAGTGCAGTTAAAGGATTGGATATTTTGTGAGGGATATCCGCAAGAAGCTGTCGAATAAACATGACCGACCAGCCAGTCGCAGCACCATGTTCCGCAACGTCGGCCATCCACAAGTTAATAATCCCTTCAGCCGGATCCCGGATAACCAGAACGTCGCCGGCAAGCTCAGTGGTTGTCATGAAATTCGCCCAGCAAACAAGGTTACCGGATCGTAAAAACCCCGGTGTAAGTTTCTCCTGCAGAATCCGTACACGCTTTAGGTCCTCTTCAACGAGCCTCGTCATTTTCAGGCTTCGTTCAAATTCGCGGGCGGTTGCAAGAGAGTCAGCCGCGGTTCGTCCGAAAATCGCAAGGAGGTCCTTCGATTCGCTCTCGATGGCGAATTTCCACGAGCAGAGGAAGATACATACCCCCAGGATTTCTCCGTGCCGTTCGAGCGGAAGAATTCCGATGGCCTCCCTGTCTGTGGGTGCAAAGCCGGGGGGCGGTTCTTTACCACCCAGCACGGATTTGAGCCTGTTCGCAAGGATGAGTAAGGGCATCCTGCTTTTTACCGCGATCGATACGATTGCCGGAAGTCTTGAAGCCCTCTGGAACATTTCCAGCGCGTCATCGGGCAGGTCGCGCCAGGCGAGGGGTATGACGGGTTCACTCCCGGTATTCCGGGAGGGTAGCCCGAGTAATATTGCCTTGCTGGAATTTGTGAGCCCGAGCAGGTAGTCGATTATTGTATCGGCGGTTTCCCGGCTTCCACTTCCCCAGGCGGTTTCGCGGCTTAGAGACAGGATATCCCTGATGGTTTGATTTACGGAATCGATTCTCGATCTTTCATTAACTCTGTCAAATGCAAGGGCACATTCCGCGGACGCCACACGGCTGAGTGACAGCTCCATTGTGCCCGGTTGCTCGGAGCCGATCACAATCATGGCAAGGACCCCGTAGGCTTCACCGGGTCGAATCGGTAATGTGCATGCCGAAAGACCGGACATGGTTTCAACATCAATAAGAGACCTCAAGCCGGGCGGGATATCGGTTTCCCGGACCCAGCGTGCTTCACCAAGATTATAAATTTCCTCGATTTTCTCGGGCAACTCCTGATCCATCACCAGTCCTGGAACTTTCTCATCCAGGATGACAGTGGAATAAATCCGGAGGCCATTTTCCGATTCCGTCCAGAGGGCGACCCCAATTACGTTTTCAAAAAGGCCGGACAGGGCAGTTGAAAGGTTGTCGAGAATATCGGAACGCGTGGTAGCACAGTTAAGAATGGCTGTCAGGTTCAGGATTGCATCGAAATGCGACAATATATAACCAGTGTGTGAGCTCTCTTTTCCGATGATCTCTTCATAGACCTGGAGGTAATCGGAAAGCAGGCAGGCCCTGAGGTCTGAATGGAAAAACTCACCCAGTGCGTATAAGACCTCATCCGATTCCTCGCTGTCAGGGTCGATATCAAGGTGTGGAATAATGAATAACGGGAAAGCTTCCTCCAGTTTAAGGAGGTCCGTGTACGAATTCGTGCTGTTGATCCAGTCGTGGAGCAGCCGGCGGATTACGTTTTCGAACCCGGAATATTCAGCTCCTTCAAGGAGGTTCGCGAGTACCTCAAGGCCGAGCCGGGCAAGGTTCGATGCTTCTTCCACGGTCGTGTCATCCAGGACCAGTTCATTTGCCCGAGTAAACTTAACCCATCGTTCCGCAAACTCATCGAGTTCTGTACGAATGGTCCCGGCAAGTTTTATCCTCACATGAGATCTCATGAGTTTTTTCCGCACCAGGTTTAATGCAGCAACAAATTTGTCTACAGACTGCTTAAGATCGAATTCAGCCCATCTCAACCCAGGCTTTAATAATGTTGTCTGTCTCGGCGCCTGGAATCGGGCCTGCACCGGTATAATTAACGCTGAGCGACAGGTTGACGTCCAGCCCTTCTACTATCCTGCCATAAACGGTGTACATCCCGTTTAAACTGACTCCGCTTTGATCGGTGTGGACGAAATAGAACTGGCTTCCCGATGAACGCCTTTCAGGATTGATCTGGTCTCCTGTCCTTGCCGCAGACATGCTGCCCGCAAGGTGTGGAAGTTCAATTTCGGCAGGGAGTGTGTAACCGGGTCCGCCACCGCCTGTCCCGTCGGGATCGCCACCCTGGCTCATGAAGTTTGAAATTACTCGATGGAATATTAAACCATCGTAAAAGCCGTCCTGTACGAGTTTTACGCAATTGGCGCCATGAATCGGCGCCTCATTTGGGAATAACTGGATTTTTATTATTCCCTTCGTGGTTTCGAAGACGACCCGGATGCTGGTTAGAAGTTCAACCTCTTCATCCGTAATTGCTTCGGGCGGCCATTCTTCATAATGTCCGAAAATGTTTTCGGGAATTTCATTTGTTTCAGTCATTGTTTCCTCTTCTTCGGTCTCAGTTTCAGGTTCAATAATTTCTACTTCATCCTCCGCATCAACATCACCGGAGTCCTCATCATTTCCAGGCCCATCGTCCGGGTTGCCCTTTGGACTGGTGCCCTCAGCTTCAATGGGCTCTTCACCGTTGGCGTCTTCAAGTGCATCGGCTCCAAGGGTGTCATCCACTTCTTCAACCCCGTTCGGATCATCCTGGTCGGGCGATTCCTCCGGAGGCGGTGTACATGCTGAAAATATCAGGCATGAAATTCCAGCAAGCAGCAAAAATAAAAATACGTAGTGTCTCATGTCAGCTCCTTACAATAACAAAAAAGTTGTACGGTATTATACCAAGATTAGGCCGCATATGAAAACAAGTATTATAGTATTGCGTTTTACGAATAGAATTATTTAAAAGTTCCAAAAGTGCTTATGTTTTGATCCGGGTGCCAGGATTTAAAATTGATTGGATATTATTAAGGGACATTTTTGAAACTTTACTCCATTTCAAACTGTAACATGTAATGAAAGACATCCGATGTCATGAACATGCCGGCCGATCAGCAAGGCAACAAAGAAAATTTGAAAAAAATACAGGACAAAATACATACAGGTGCAACCATGACACATAAAACAACAAAAAATTTCCCGGGTCTTGTTTTGGTAATCATTATGCTGGTGGCCGGATTCCTTGCGATCAGCGATAATGCCTGGGCGCAGGACGAATTGGACAAACCATTAACAGATCAGCCGGTGACGGAAGAACCGGGAGAGATGGAACAACCGGGATCACTATTTGAGACAACATCTGGCAGGCAGACATTAATGCGGGGTGGTGATCTTATGCCGTTCATGCTGCCGATAATTTTCATATTCGTTGTCATGGGAATCGCGGCATTTTCACTTATCTGGAGAGCGCTTTTTCCAAGACGGGCTGAATGGACAAGGGAAATCGCGCAGCGGATGCCGGTCGGCAGCCTCTTTTTTGGGCTTGGAGCGTTTATTGTCACTTTTATACTTATCGCCATATTTTCCAACGCAGGTGAAGGCGCTGAGATACTGGCGGTTTTGATACTGGCAGCATTTTTACTCCTGCTGGGGACTTTCAAAATTACGGCGATGGTTGGATGGGCGGGTGACGTGCTTGATCCGGCATCGACCGGAATAAAGCACGCATTGTACGGAGCTTCGGCGTTGATGCTTTTACTCGTGATTCCATTTCTAGGCTGGCTGGTACTGTTCGGATTAGCTTGTATCGGGGTTGGCGCTGCATTGATGAGCTATATCCCGGCCCGAAGGGTGACGGAAGCGAATTCCGTGGGTGGCGCTATTCAAAATGAATCAACCCGGTCTGATCCAATAGAAAAATAGTATTAACAAACGTGCGCTCTTCAAGAAATCAGTTACTTCAATGCGCAGAATGCACATGTTACGCCTGGGCGGATGGTTGATCTTCGGGGGGAGTGACATCGTAGCCGATTGGGGTGATAGACCTTGTGGAAGTATCTATCTTCTCCAGGTCGGGGAGTTCCTTAGGGCTTGATACGCCAAGCTCTTTAAATTTTCGTCCCGAAACTATTACGCGTGTGTTTAATGATCCGACAGCTTCGTTGTAGGCTTTCAGGCTGCGATCCAGGTTTTTCCCGACATTCTGGAAGTGATCGATCATTACAGAAAGACGTTCGTAAAGTTCTTTACCCAGCTCCGAAATCTGTTTCGCGTTTTCCTCAAGCGCTTCCTGACGCCAGCCGTACGCGACAGCTTTAAGCAGTGCAATCAGGGTGGCGGGTGTCGCGAGTATCACTTTCTGGCGGAAGGCATCCTCCAATAGTCCAGGTTCTTCCTGCAATGCCGCACCAAGGAACTGTTCGCCGGGAAGGAACATCACGACAAATTCAGGCGCTTCATCGAACTGGTCCCAGTATTCTTTTCTGCTCAGATCAAGGCAATGTTTTTTGACATGAGAAGCGTATTTTGTGATGTGGGTAGTGCGTTCCTCATCAGTGGCACAATCGACAGCTTCAAGGTAGCCCGCAAGCGGAGCCTTCGCGTCGACCACGATCCGACGGCCGTTGGGGAGGTTGACCATCATATCGGGACGTAGTTTCCCGTCTTCGGTATCCACGGTTTCCTGTTCGTAAAAATCGCATCGTTCGACCATGCCTGCAAGCTCCGCGACACGTTTGAGCGTCAGTTCTCCCCATCGCCCCCTGACTTTCGGTGATGATAAAGCGGTCACAAGTTTGCTAGTCTCTGTTTTAAGGGATAATTCCGATTCGAGGAGAGCCTTGACCTGGTCCTGAAGGCTCGTATATTGTCCCGTCTGCTTCTCGGACATGTCCGAAATCAATTTCTGATACTTATCCAGATTCTCTTTCATAGGTTTGACGAGATTTTCGATAGCTTTCTGGCGTTCTGTTAAATCCCCCTTAGCCTCTGTCTGGTATTTTTCAAGCGTTGATTTCGCGAGTTTCAGGAATGCTTCATTGCTGGTGTTTAAAACATCCGAAGACAGCGCCTTAAATGTTGTGCCAAGTGTCTTCTTAGCTTCTTCGATAAATTTTACCTGGTCCCGGAGGTCTTCGAGTTTCGATTCAGCCTTTACGCGGTTCTGGCCTTCCTCTTTAAGTTCTGTATTTAACACATCAATACGCTCATTCATGCCCTCGATCCGCAGTGTGAGATCATTGACTGCCTGCATGCGGACATCGAGCTGCCCGCGAGCTTTCTCTACCCTGGCTTTTCCGGCGAAATGCGCTATCAGGAACCCAACAATACCGCCCAGTATTAATCCACCTATCAGGCTGATCCAGTCCATTGTGAACCTCCCTGGAAAACTAAGCTTACAATAGCATAAATGGATACGGATATCCGCAATCAGCGTAACCACCGTGGTATAATCCATCGGGAATCGAATAGATACGATAAACAAATTGAAGTTATACCGCCACATAAACACATTCACATCGATCCTGGCGGCGATCACGATGGTCGCCTTGCCTGTCATTCTACTCGCGCAGGAAACCAATCTTCTGCTCCCCGGAGGCGACATGCTCTCGGTACAGGGGGATGAGTTTATATTCGAACAGGCATATGAAGAAATTGAGGGTGAGCTTGTGCTCCGGGAACGTGCGTTATGGGACGGTAACGTGACCGCGTCGTTTGGCGACATCCTGATCGAGACGGGCCATATAGAAGCACTTTTCGACGGTGAGCAGGTTTCAAGGCTTGAAGCCGGTCCGGAGGTAATAGTTACGGGCATGGACGGCAAGGCCCGGTTCGAGTGCCATGACATGGTGATCGATTTCCCGAAGTCAGAAGAGGAGGTCGGGGTTTACAGCGGGGTCTGTACCGATGTCCGCGGGTCGTATATCGTGTCACCCGCTGATTTCGGTTATGGAATATCTGAAACCTATGAGGTCAACTTCACCGCGGATATCATGTGGCTTGGAACCGATTCGGCGATCCTCAAGCGTCCCTGCCTGTCACTTGGCGATCTCGATAATCCCGACCTTGCATTTGACTCCCGCGAAATCAATTTTGATGTCGGGACACATCCGTTAACCGGAAATCGCGAAATCCTTCGCGCCGCAACATCGAATGTCTCGGTTACAATTTTCGGTAACAGGATTAACTTGGTTCCATTCCCGTTACGCCGGAGTTTCCTTCGAATCACCGAGCCGGGATTTACATTTCCACTGCCTGAGATCGGTGTCGAAAAAGATGCCGGATTTCATATCGCACAGTCGGTTGCGTACGATTTCGTGCTGGATACATTCGAGGTAGGTCCGCAATTGATTTTTGAGCTGGATCTGTTCCCATGGGACCGTTCATATCCGGAACTCAGGCTGGAAGGCGATCTCGGAGATTACAGCGGTGAGATCAGGACCGGTTACAGGAGGGAAGAAAACTGGGACGGGTACACAGTGCCGACCCGCGCGGAACCTGAAATTACGATCAGACGGGACATGGCGCAGGTAGGAGACTCCCGGTTTGGTTTCCAGCTATCGGGATTCTGGGGGCATCTTCGCGATATGACTACCGGTACCGACCTTGACCGTTGGGGATACAGCGCGATAATCGAGCATTCCGGAATCAGGTTCGATGATTTCTCGCTGACAGGTTCGCTTGCGTACCTCGATAAATTTTATGAGCGGGGACACAACTATGCCACTCTCGAGAGCGGACTCAGGTTGAGATATATGGATTCTCCCAACTGGGGGGTAACCCTGACGTACAGTTATTTAAGCGACTGGGGTAGAACGCCGTTCAGGTTCGATATCCCTGGAGTGAGGGAAGTGATCGGACTAAGGCAACAGACACGAATCAGCCGGCGGTGGGGTGCTGGGATAGACTGGGCATGGGATCTTATTAAGGATGACTTCGAGCATCAGGAATATCACATGACCTATATACTCGATTCGTTCCAGGTTTCGCTTGGATGGGATACCAGGGACAAAACTGCATCAATTTTCTTCGGTCTGCCTGGAAGCCTGAAGTAAATAAAAAGCAAAAATTACTCACCCGTATCCCACAAATGCCTTCGGAAAAATACATTGATCCTGTTCAGATACGCCTGGTCATGGACATACGTCGTGTGGTCCCGACCTTCGGCAAGGTAGGTTGTAACATCGATTCCGTTCTGCCTGGCGGCATTGAGAAGTAAAAAGTACTGGTCGACATCGATCCTTGTGTCCTCCTGGCCGTGGCTGAGAAACAATGGGCATTGAATATCGGGAAGAACATCGACCGGGTCCTCGAAGTCGGCCCATTTACCGATAAAAATCGGCGCCATAAGTAAAAAGGTTTTTACAAACGTAGGGCGCCAGATTCGGGAAATTCGAAATCCCTTGAACCCCTCCGCCAGATCGTGATACGCCTGCTCCTCAAGATCGGCATATGAAGAATCGACGACGACGCAGGCAAGGTCCGGATCCTGCGACGCGGCATAAATGGCTGTCGTACCGCCCATGGAGGACCCGAAAATCCCGATCCGGTGCGGGTCCACATCGTCACGTTCCCTGAGCCAGTCGATCCCGGCGAGCGCGTCTATCGATTCCCGCCGTCCAAACGTGTTGATTCGCGCGGGATGTACGCCGTGACCGCTCTGGTCGATCAAAAGCACGCCATAGCCCTGATTCAGCAGAAGCCTTGCGTGCTCCTTAAGTTGTGATCGATTCCCACCCAGTCCATGGAGGAAAAGAATCGCGGCCCCGTTTTCGCCTTCGTGATACCAGCCAGGCACATATTCACCCTCGGAGTTAAGGCACCGGACCGTCTGGGCCAGCGGACCGAGAGCATCTGTCGGCGACCCGGGGATTAGCCTGTCATATTGGGGTAGTACATAGGCTCTCTCTGAAAGTTTGTAAGCCCCAACGAAAAGGATGATCAGCAGGACAATGACAATAGCCATGACAGATAAACAACCTACTTTAAGACGTTTTATTAATACTGGACTCATACTGGTTATCTTATAATTTTAAATTGAGGTTTGTGCAACATATTTACTTCATTACATATATAATCATTGTGTTGGCATTCATTTTGCATTAAATGGATTGTGCATTATAATCAGATTGATAACGGGATTTCAAGGCAAACAATTTAATCCAGTTTGGAGGCATGTTATGTGTTGCAGAAATCCCTTTCTCCTTTTTTTATGTTCTGTAATTCTTCTTACGATCGGATGTTCGAACACTAACGGGACTGTCACACCATCAAGTGACGACGATCTCAGTGCTATATTTACCCACACCGCATCCACAACCTGTCAACCGGGGAATATTATTTATTTCGATGCTTCCGAATCCGAAGTCTCCCCACAGCTCTGGATAGTTGAATATATTTGGGATTGGGGGGATGAGAGCGAGAACGAAACATTCAAAAATTCAATAGTGACTCATATCTACACTGATGAGGGTTCATATGAAGTGATGCTGACTGTCAGGGATAATATTGGCCTTGAAAATTCAAGCGTACAGATAATCGAAATTTATCCGCCAGGATCCGAACCTGTGGCGTTTTTTTCCTTTGAAGCGCCTGATGGCCAACACCCGGGGTTGGAGATAGTTTTCGATGCTTCCGATACGTCCGATCCCGATGGAGATGACTTGACTTTTACCTGGGATTGGGGAGATGAGAGCGAGTTGGAAACGTCGGGTAACTCAATAATGACTCACATCTACACCGATCCAGGTGTCTATGAAGTGGTCCTGACAGTCAGGGATATCGTTGGACTGGAAAATTCAAGCAGTCAAACCATCGAGATATACCGGCCCGGGTCCGGGCCGATAGTGGTTTTTTATTATGAAGCGCCAGGTGGCTGGCAACCGGGGATGGAGCTGATTTTCGATGCTTCCGAATCGTACGATCCTGACGGGGATGAATTAACTTACTTATGGGATTGGGGAGATGGAGAAATGACCGGACCCAGCCCTGATCCGGTAACCACCCATGTATTTATTGAAGCAGGGACTTTTGAGGCCAGCGTTACAGTGACAGATTCTGCCGGGTGGGAAACTATTTCGGACCCTGTTGAAATATCCATCGGGTATCCCGATAACATTACTACGATTGGGACTTTTGATACGGATAGTTTTCACTACCCCTATCAAAGGGGAGCGCTGATAGAAGTTTATAAAAATTATGCATATGTTTCTTATGGCGAGGCTCTGTATATTTTCGATCTAAATGACCCTGAAGATCCTGAGCTCATTTGGACCATGGGGGCAGTGGGAGTTTGTCATGGTCTGGCCTTATACCAGGATCACATGTATCTTATAAGCAAATATACAGCCTTGCAGGTACTTGACATTAGCAAACCTGAGCAGCCACATATCGTGCATACAATTTTGGGATCTGGTTTCTGTATTACAATTCACGACGAGATGGCGTATATATGCGGGAATGTTTCTCAACCCCCAATATTTGAAAAAAATTCTCAGTTTCTTACAATAGACATTCAGGAACCTGCTAATCCTGAAATCCTAAGTACACTGGAATTTTGGAGGGGGACGAGTGTCACAATATTGAACGGTTATGCGTATATTGTAGATAAAGACTATCACGATACTATGCAGATAATTGATGTTAACGATCCGGCAAACCCAATTACCGTGAACACTATCAATCTTACTTCCACCCCATATATGATAAAAGCGTCAATGGGGCGTATATTTTTACTTGAGGCGGATTCATATACAAAAGATGCACGTCTTTCAGTTTATGATGTGACAAATCCTTCGATTCCCAGCGTGATAAGTAAAATCACAGGAATGAAAGGCACAGACATGCAGGTGATAGGGAATCATGTTTACCTTGCGGATTATTCTCTCCATGTCAGGGTTTACGATTTTACCAATCCTGCTGATCCACAATATATCAGCACGGCACCTGTACCAATGGTGCCTACATTAGTAGGGGTGTATGAGGATTTAGCTTTTACAGCTTCCTTTAATCCCCCTCAATCAACATTTACATACTCTACAATCCAGCTTTGGTAAAAACTGTTCAATGATGTTCAACTGTCCTTATTGTTGATTATATTTTCATTATTTCGCGACGAAATTCACCAGTTTGTTCGGTACAACTATCACCTTCACGATTTCTTTGCCTTCAAGGTGTTTTCTGACCTTTTCTGTTTTACATGCTTCTTCGAGGTCGGCTTTGCTGATATCGGCCGGGACCTCAATCGCGTCCCGCAGTTTACCCATCACCTGGATCGCGATTTTCATCGTGTCCCGAAGCAGAAATTCCTCGTTGAATTTAGGCCAACGAGTCTGGAAAATGCTTTCGGAATTACCGAGACCCTCCCAGCATTCCTCGGCGATATGCGGCGCGTATGGCGACAGCAGCCGTAATAAAATTCCGATACCTTTTGCCAGATCGGAGCGGTTCGATTCGTTCGATGAGTCATACCGTTTCGACGCAAAATCCGCCAGCGTGTTGTAAAGCTCCATCATCCGTGCGATCGCTGTGTTCAATGTCATGCGCTCGTCGATATCCAGGGTTACTTCCCGGATGGCGTAATGCACAGCCCTCCTGACATCCTCATCCTCGATTTCACCAACCGGGCCATCGGTCGGAACCAGGCCGCCGCATTCCTCACGATATTTATAAACCAGACGCCATATACGGTTCAGGAAACGGTACTGTCCTTCCATGCCGGTCATGCGGTAGACCGATGGTGGATAGGTATCTTTTGGCTCGTCCGGGCCGCGTTCGATATGATCCTCCCAATCAATATCCCGCTCCGGGGGCGACGCGAACAGAATGAACAAGCGGGTGGTGTCAGCGCCGTATAGTTTTGTCAGGCTCTTTGGATCCTCGACATTGCCCTGGCTTTTCGACATTTTCTTTCCGCCCCACATTACGATTCCCTGGGTCAGGAGTTTCGGAGCGGGTTCGTCATGATTCAGCCATCCGGCGTCATACAGAACCTTGGTAAAGAATCTGAAATACATCAGGTGCATGATCGCGTGTTCGGGTCCACCGATGTACAAATCCACCGGACACCAGTATTCGACATCCTCCTTCCGGAATGGGACATCGCCAGCATCCGGCGAACAATATCGAAGGAAATACCAGGATGAATCGACAAAGGTGTCCATTGTGTCGGTCTCGCGTTTGCCGGGACCGCCGCAGGTCGGGCAGTTGGCATTAACCCAGTCGTGCGCGGTCGCAAGCGGGCTTCCTTCGCCGCCTATGAAATCAACTTTCTCTTTCGGCGGCAGCAATACCGGCAACTGATTTTCGGGCACGACGACAGGTCCGCATTTTTCGCAATGGATAATCGGGATCGGCGTACCCCAGTATCTCTGGCGCGAGATCAGCCAGTCACGCAGCCGGTAATTGATTGTCAGACCGCCCATATTCATCTCATTTAATTTATCAGCGACAACTCCCATGAACTCAGTCGATTTCATACCTTCATATTCTTCACCGCTGTTGACCATCACACCGGATTCGGTAAATGCCTCTTCTATCGGGGAGTCGGGATCGATGTCGCTCCCTTCGGGTTTGATAACCCGAATAATCGGCAGGTTGTAGCGTGTGGCGAACATGAAGTCGCGGGTATCATGGCCGGGAACGCACATGACCGCTCCAGTACCGTACTCGGCCAGAACGTAATTACCGATCAGGATCGGAATTTCCTTACCGTTGATCGGATTAATGCATGTTCGTCCCAGGTGCATGCCGATTTTTTCGCTGTCCTCGCTCGTACGTTCGATCTCGGACTGCATGATGCACTTTTTGACAAACGCGCGGACCTCGTCCAATTTTTCAGGAACGGTCAGTAGTTCGACATACGGGTGTTCGGGAGCGAGGACCATGTAAGTACATCCGTGCAGAGTGTCGGGACGGGTGGTGAAAACCTCGATATCATGGTCGAATCCGGGCACCTCGAATGAAATCATGCAACCCTCACTCCGTCCGATCCATGCGCGCTGCATGTCGGTTACCCTGTCCGGCCATCCCCCCTTAAGTTTCTGTAAGTCATCCAGCAGGCGTTCAGCGTATTCAGTGGTTTTGAAATACCACTGCTTCAGTTTCCTGATTTCGATTTCGGTGGAGCATCGTTCGCAGGATCCGGATTCCGCCTGCTCGTTCGCCAGTACGGTCTGGCACTTCGGGCAGTAATTGACCCGGGCTTCCTTCTGGTAAGCAAGGCCGCGATCGAACATCAGTTTGAACATCCACTGGGTCCACCTGTAATAATCCGGACGATGGCAGGCGACTTCCCTTCGCCAGTCGTACGAGAATCCCATTCCGGTAATCTGCTCGCGGATGTACTGGATATTCTCCTCGGTCCAGGGACCGGGATCGGCGTCTTCCGCGATCGCCGCGTTTTCAGCGGGCAGGCCGAATGAATCGAAACCCATCGGATGGATGACGTTGAATCCTCTCAATGCCTTGTAGCGCGCGAAAACATCGCCGATCACATACACCCTCGTGTTGCCCATGTGAAGGCCTGAACCGGATGGGTAGGGGTACATTTCCAGGACGTAATATTTTGGTTTACCGGGCTCTGTTTCGGTTTCGAACAGGCGGTCTTCCGTCCAGCGTTTCCGCCACTTCTCCTCGACCAGTTGGTAGTTATATTTCGGTTCCATTGAAATCTCTGTAATCTCCTTAAAGAACTCGAACAGAAAACCATGGCGATGATTGGTTACTGATCCTGTTCGATATTATACTGATTTGGATGCGTCCTGTTATTGAAGGGGGGAACCGACGGACACGTGCCGGGGTTGTGCCTGGCCCACATCAACGGGATGCGGGCCGTAGAAGGTCGAGGTGAAGTACGAAGAAATTTGGAAACGGTTTCGACATTTTTATTTCACATAAATAGAATCCTGTTCCGTGGGTGTTATATACACTGATGAAACCGATGTGTCAAGGCTTTCAAGGCTTAAAATCAGGCAGGTCGGCAGCAGGATCGGAAACTTAGATGCTTTGAATTCATGGGGACGCTTTTCCATGCTTCCAGCGTTGAAAGTGTCCCCATGAATTCTTAGTTACACGGGACACCTTCAATGCTGGAAGCATGGAAAGGCGTCCCTGAATCTAAGATTGGTCTTACATCGAGGATGTTCCCATTCAATACCGAGTAAAAAAAAATTCTAAAAACAAAAAACCGCTGGTGATTCAGCGGTTACGTTTTTAGTCAAATTGATGAGTGGGAGAAATACCGGTCAGTTTTCAAGCTCGGTAACCTGTGCCATCAGACGTTTCAGGAGATGGTTTAGTTCCTTTTTGTCCTTGACATTGAAACCGTTGAACAGCCGGTCTCCCCATTGGTTCTTGACAGGCTGGATGTCGCGAAGAACTTTCTTGCCCTTCGCGGTGACGACTGCACGGATGACGCGCCGGTCCTTGGGATCGTCCTTGCGTTTCGCAAGTCCATCCCTTTCCATTCTGTCAATCAAGCCGGTAATGTTACCCTTGGTGACATCGAGGTGCTTACCGAGCTCGCTTAACGGGATCCCTGTCGATCCGGAATCGTTAAGAATGTCCAGAACAGCCCACTGCTGCTGGGTAGCTCCGAGTACTCCGGCAATCCTGTTGCCCATGCGACGAAGCATGTTGTCAAGTTTGAAGATCGTCGAGATGATTTCTTCTTCCATTGTGCTCTCTCATTTCATTTTACCGGGAACTGTGTCCCGGTAATATATATTTTTATCCTGACACATCTATTAAAGATGCCGGATGAAATCCATAAAAAAAATCTTAATTCCCCAACATAATTTCTATTAATACCAGAAGGTTTATACTCCTATCGGCCCGTCAACCGGACAGTATTCTATCACGTAATGTCCAAGATGTCAGTATATAATTCCAGATTTTTAATATTATTTATCAAGCAAACTGTCAATGTACATTTTGAACGATGATTCAAGGTAAATGCGCGACCTGACCCGGTTTATGCCTGTTCCAAAGGGATTTCAGGGATTCCTGGCGAGCCGATCCCGCTAATTGCCCGTATTGATCGGGAAAGCTCAGAAGCGGAAGGTACTCATGATAATTAATGCGGAAGATCGCTTATGTAAATTTGTGACATATTTATTTTAAACTATGGGATGGAAGTAATGGTGCCGTTTAACCATGGTCCCGGTGTTACAGAACACGTCTTGCGCACACGAACCGGTCGTTGTAATAACCGGTGTCCAGCGGGCTTATAACAACACCGCCGCGGTGGCTTGAAGAGTGAATAAAATCACCGTTTCCGATATATAAACCAACGTGGCTGATTCCTGTTCGGGTGGTGTGGAACAGGACAATGTCGCCGGGGAGCAGGTCGGAATAGTCAACAGAAGCGCCATGGTCGGCCTGTTCGACGGCGCGATGAGGGAGGGAAACGCTGAACATCGAGTAAAGGGCCATGGTAAACCCGGAACAATCGACGCCACCGGTCAGGCTCGTGCCCGCCCAGACATAAGGCGTGCCAAGATATTTAATAGCTTCCTCGACAACCGCCTGACCGGTCGATGAACCGGAGCCGGAGCCGATTGGGGTATCCGGGGCGCCATAGTTGACATTCCCCGATGAAGGCGCGGGGACAGGTGGACGGGGCAGCGGTATCCTGAGGTCGCGCCCGATCCTCAGGGATGTCCTGATATCAAGTCCGTTCCGGTCCTTCAGTTCACTCTGCGTGATTTCGAACGCATGAGCGACTTCACTGATCGTGTCTCCGCGGCGTACGGTATAGAGATGGTAGGGGGTTCCGTCACTGAATGTCCCGTCATTTGACAGACCATCTTCCGATACAGGCGATGGGTCCGGTGTTGAAAGTTCAGGAGGCGTGATGAGGGTAAAATCGAATATTTCAGAATGCCAGCCCGTTAGATCCTCGAACTGATCGATTGGTTCCTCAATGACAATGGGCTGCAATGGTTGCAGCTCGTCGGAGTAATCCTCGGGTGGATCGGGGACGATCGGGTCAGGCTGTGATTTAACTATCGGAGCTGACCGGTAGGTAGGAACTACAAGCTCGGACCCTTCGCGCAATAAACTGTCCACCATGAGATTATTGGCCTCGGTCAGGGCAGCGAGTGAGATTTCGTTACGTTCCGCGATTTCGCTGAGCGTATCCCCTGAAATGACAATATAACTTTCCCAGGTCGAGGATCGTGACTGGAGGTTGTCGAGGTCAGCGGGGATCAGGAGTTCATCACCGACATGCAGGATCGCACCCTCGGTGAGATTATTATATGAAAGAACCGTTTGGACGCCGACCCCGAACTCCCGGGCGATTGTCCACGGGTTATCTCCCGCTTGTACCTGGTAGCGCAGGGGTTCGGGTAGCGGTTCGGAAATTTCTTCTGTATCCTCAGCGGATTCAGCGTTCCCCTGGTATTCATAATCGGAAGGAGGAATACTCAGCATCTGACCCGGCTGGATGAGGTCATCTTCGGTAAGGTCGTTGAATTCGAGAAGGACAAGCGTGCCGATCTGGAAACGGTGCGCGATCATGTAGGGGTTATCGCCGTGTTGGACGATATAGGTCGTTTCCCTGGTGGATTCCGATTCTTCATTATCCGTTTCGGTGTCCGTGGAATCCTCGCCGCGATCGGATGGGATTGCGACGCACTGTCCAATCTGCAGAACCGGGTTTTCATCGGATGCCCATCCGTTGGCGGCGTAAAGATCGCCCAGGCCGACGCCGAACCGTAAGGCAATCGACCAGGCTGAATCGCCGTCCTCAACAACGTAGATAACGTCCGCCGAAACGGGCCCGGCAAGCATAAGCCAGATGAAAATTGGCAGCAGGCAGAACAATAATCCCCGCCTGCCGTTAAATTGATTGGATTTACGTATCAAAATACGCTTAACCTTCAACAGGTAAATTTTTTACACCCACCCATTCATCCTGGTCCGTTCAAAAATCGAACAAGAAAGCGTATCATCGGCAAGCCTGAAAATCAAATCGGATGGATTTCAAACAAGCCAAATCCTGATAGTCGTCAATGACGGCTATCTATACATATTATCGGCAGTGAATTGAAATTTTGGCGCGGTACGTACTTATGACGCATTAATTTCAGACAGTAAATGAAGGATCCTTATCCAATTATGATTGCCCGGATTCACTCGCGGTGGTAATCTAACCCGATCTGACAATGTCCCTTTCCTTAACTAAGGCATCCATACATGAAACGCCTCAGGGAACAATTTAAAATTTTCCGCAGCCGGCCCGACTTGCCCTTCTTTCAGAAGGTCTGGAAATTAATAGCCGGCACGCTCGATGCACACCATCTTCACCTGTCCGAAAGCGCTGTAACCAACATTTTGGCGATCGTTGTCGGGATCATGTCGGGTTATGGTGCTGTTATTTTCCGCTGGATGTTGATAACAGTCACGGATTTCTGGGGAAGCTCAGGGAATCCGATGTTAGAAAGCTGGTTCCCGTGGCTTGGGAAATTCGCGTTTGTGCCGGTACCGATAATCGGCATGGTTCTAGTCGCACTGCTGGTCCGGTACGTGGCGCCGGAAGTCGGTGGCAGCGGGATTCCGGAAGTGATGGAATCGGTCGCGATGAAATCAGGGAGGATCAGGGGTCGGGTGGGAGTCGTAAAAGCAATCGCCAGTTCAATATGTATCGGGTTCGGAGGATCGGCGGGACGCGAGGGACCGATTGTCCAGATCGGAGCGACACTTGGGTCGGTGTTTGCCGGTGTTTTGAAAATGTCCAGCGAACGGCGTCGATGGCTGGTGGCGTGCGGCGCGGGCGCCGGGATCGCGGCAACATTCAATACGCCGATCGCCGGAGTAATTTTCGCGATGGAGGTTATCCTACACGGTTCGACACTACGGAGTTTCGCATCGGTTGTTCTCGCTACTGTTTCGGGATCGGTAATCGGACGAATGTATTTCGGTGACGGGTCCACGTTTGATTTCCTACCCTACGCTTTCGAAAGCAATGTCGAAGTTATCTGGTACGTGATTCTTGGGGTCGCGGCCGGAGCGGTCGGCATTCTTTACACAAAATCAATTTACTGGGTAGCGGGGATCATGGATTATTTTAAAAAAGTCCCATTTGTCGTAAAAGCCGCGATAGCAGGGCTTCTGATTGGAATCGTGGCGTCAATCTATCCCGAAGTCAGGGGTGTCGGCTATGAAGCGATTTCCGAGGCGGTTAATACGAATCTTGTTTTGCAGACAATGCTGGTCCTGATGGTCGTGAAAATTATCGCCACGGCATTGACTATCGGTTCCGGTGGATCGGGTGGAGTTTTTGCACCTGCGTTGTTTATCGGAGCCATGGTCGGCGGGGTTTGCGGTAACGTGTTTGAGGCAATCGCACCGGAACACACCGCGGGAAGTCCCCCATATGTTATGGTCGGAATGGCGGCGGTATTTTCCGCGGTCACCCATGCCCCATTAACGGCAATTTTCGCACTGTTCGAGATGACGGGGGATTACAATATGATCCTGCCGCTGATGGCCTCGGTTGTGATTGCGACGATGCTTTCAAACCATTTTGTACATGAGTCCGTGTTCACGATGAAACTGGTCAGGAGAGGTGTCAGGCTGCGATGGGGAGCTAATGTCGATTTACTGGAGAGCCTGAAAGTCAGGGATGTAATGAAAATTGATGTACATACGGTCCTTGAAAATACCACGAAAAGCGAGTTGTATGAATTATTCACTGAGTTACACCACAACGGATTTCCGGTCCTGGATATAAAAGGACGTCTTGTCGGTGTGGTAACTTTGACCGATTTTTACAACGCAGCCCATTATCCGGAATTCACCCCTGTGGATAAATTCTGCTCTCATAAACCACTGACCGTGTCGCCTGAAGACGATCTCAGCGGGGCTTTGAAAAAGATGAGTATTAGGGATATCGGCAGGCTTCCGGTTGTCTCCGACCAGGACCCGACTCATATGGTCGGGATAATTACCAGGTCGGATGTTCTGCAGGCGTATGAAATGGCCCTCCGACGCCAGCAGTCGGACGATGCTGAGATGAGCATGACCGATGAGTAAAGAATTTCATTAATTGGTATAATTTCAACGAACGCTGAAACTGGTATTATTAGTGGAAAAAGTGGACAATCTTTAACCAGACCATGCCTGACGAATTCCCGTCCAATAAGAAAAAAAAATTTCAAGTCGACTGGTGGCTCGTAGCGGTGCTGCTGGTGCCAGTTATCTATTTTCTCCCTGAAATTCTCGGGCTGAATGTGTTCGCCGGGATCGATTCGTCCAGGCTTAACATGCCGTTCAGGTTATTCGACCGCGAGGCGTTCGCGGCGGGACACCTTCCACTCTGGAACCCCTATATGTACGCGGGTTTCCCACATCTCGCGGAAAGCGAATCGGGCTTATTTTATCCTGGAAATATTTTCATCCATCTCCCCGGAGATTTTTTTCACTGGTATTCAATAGAGGTCGTGGCGCATTTTATGATAGCCGCATCGGGATTTTATACATGGATGCGATTTCGACGCCATGAGAAACTGACATCCGCGTTTCTCGCGATAACGTACTCGACAACACCGTTCCTGATTTTTCATATAACAACCCTGGGACTTTTCACATCGATAGTGTGGCTGCCATGGTTCTTCCTGATTTTCGATAAAGGCATAATCAGCAGACAACCACTTAGATTCGGATTGTGGCTATCATTAATATTTGGAATCATGCTCATGAGCGGATCGATCCATGCCGCTTTCCTCAGTATAACCGGGCTGGTTTTATACGGCCTTGGGAAAATTATCGCGTCCGGCGGCCGCCGCCCAAGGTTAAATTTATTCTGGAGAATTATACCGGTGCTTGTCCCGATCATTCTCGCCCCGGTAATTGCAGCGATCCAGATACTGCCGACCCTTGAGCTTACCCAGTTCTCCGAACGGTCGGCATCCGACCTGATTGAATTTTATGACATGGGCACGTGGTTAAATATTCCAAGGCTCAGATCACTCGTAACTTTTCCAGCTCTCGATAATCCGGCGGATATCCAGCACTACGGAAGCAGCCTATGTTACCTGGGCGCCCTTCCGTTCATTTTCGCATTATCATCACTTGCATTCTGGAAGGAGAAACGCTGGGAACTGCTTCCATTAGTACTGACTGGAATTGTGACGCTGCTTCTCGCATTCGGGCGTAATCTTCCCGGTTATGATTTACTGGTTCAAATTCCACCATTCTCGATGTTCCGGTATCCGGGACGGATGGCCCATGTAGCCTTGACGGTATTTCTCATCCTTGCCGCGCCCGGACTGGATTATCTTTTAGGAAAAATTAATAATAATGAAACCAGGGGCAATCGAAACTGGTGGCCACTGATGGTGGTTGGGACCGGGATCATTATTCTCACAGGAATTTATGGGGTGGTAAAAGGCGGGATCGTTCAGGCCGGCAGCGCTCCCGTATTATTTTTTGGAATCCTGCTCGCCATGTTTTCAGTAGCTTTACGCCCAGTAAACAATGAACTAAAAAATAAAAAGCTGGCGGGAATAATTCTCGGTTCATTACTGATATTAAGTATCGTCGCCCAGGTTGTGCTTACCTACCCATTCAGCAGGCTACTCGTACAGAACCGGCCAAAATTCGACGAGTCACTTCAATTTTTCGATGACATCAAGGCCGAATTTCCATCCGATGATGAAATCCCACGGGTCCTTCTCGCGGGAAGCCATTACCTGATGGACCCGAATGCCATGGATCATCTTGGATTCAAGGCTCTGGATAATGTCTGGGATAACATGTCGGGAAACGCGTCCGGACTCAGAAACGTGACCGCGCTCCGCGGTCTCACGCCGCTCAACCAGAATGACTGGAAGGTTATCCTCCGCGACACCCTTCAAGCCAAAATGGATACAGTGCTGGCACAAGCCCGGGAATTTGGCGAGGCGAAAATCCCCGATGCGATCTCAATGAAAATTATCCGTATGCTGGGCACGGATATCCTCCTTCTTGAAGGTGATGACTGGGAGGTCCCGGGATATGAATTGTGGCGAACCGATCTTGGGCTTCCTTATCATGACGGCTTGTGCGCGTACCGTGCCGAGGGCGGGATGATCGTGGATGCTTATTTTGTGGATATCGCTTATTTCAATTTTTATGACGGCTATGCAGGTTACCTCAGATGGCTGTCAGATGAATACATCGATATCGGAAAAAATGCAGGGATTGAAATGAGTGCGAACGGGGGTAATGAAACAATTTTCTACAGGAGTGGAATGTCAAATGTCATCGATCGCGATCGGGGTTACAACCGGATGACGTTCGATGTGTCTGTCGGCGGGGAAGGCGGCTTTTTAGTGACCGGTGAAAATTTCTATCCCGGCTGGAAAGCGTACATCGATGGTGACGAACTTGAGATCCACAAAACTAATTACCTTCTCATGGGGATCGAAGTTCCGGCAGGCGAGCATAAAATCGAATTTCGATACCAGCCGCGATCGGTGCCGGTCGGAATGATAGGGTCACTGTCGGGATTAATAATATGGGCAATTCTGATGGGTTTAACGATTCTGATATCCCGAAAAAGAACCGGTATGAGAAGGGTTTAAAGGCATGAAAAAAGCGGACACGAAATCGGAATTTATACCGCTGCTCGGGCCGATTCTTCTCCCGCTCATTTTTTTCTGGCGTGAACTTACCGGTCTGAACGTGTTCGCCGGATTTGATTTCACTCACCTGATACTACCCTTTCACCATTACGCGAGAGACGCATACAGCCACGGATTCCTGCCGGAATGGAATCCGTTCATGTTTGGTGGATTCCCACAGATCGCGGAAGGCGAGGGCGGGTTTTTTTATCCGGGAAACTGGATGATGCTCGCGTCGGGGGACCAGTCGGTGCTTCTTTCATGGAATGTCGTGCTGCACCTGATACTCACCGGGTGCCTGATGTACATGTACCTTCGAAACCGCGGCGCGACCCGTGCGACATCGGGCTGGCTTTCAATAATATACCAGTTTCTGCCGGGACTGATTTTAAGAATGGAAACGGTCGGGCTTTTCCAGGCGGTCTGCTGGCTTCCAGGATTTTTCTGGATGCTGGAACGCAGTGTGAATTCAGCAATCACGGGGAAGGACCTGAAATCGGCCTTGAAATCCGGCTGGCACAGGTGGATGTTATACGCTTCCGTGATTGTAGCGTTCATGCTTCTCGCCGGATCGAGCCAGATAGCGTTTTACGCGATGGTCGGAGGGTTTCTATACCTGTGCGGATTTTCTTTATCCGGACCCCATCCCGGGCGGCGTGCGGGCTGGGCCGGAGCGATATTTGTGTCGATTACAATTTTCTCCGTGGTCCTGTCGGCGGTGCAATTGATCCCGACCGCGTTATTTTCCGAACTTTCGTGGCGAGTGAATGAAGCCGGGTACAGCTATTACAGGATCGGGACCTGGATCACACTGCCGCGTCTCTCAAGCCTTTTCATGTTCCCGGCCGTTAACGATACGAGTGAAATTCTCTATTATGTCACATCGCTTGGGTACATTGGACTGCTGCCGCTTTTGCTTGTTGGTGTCGCGATAAACCGGTACAAAAGATTCATGAATCCCCTGCTCCCTCCATTTTTCCTCTTGTTTTTCGGACTAATGCTCTCGTTCGGACTGAATTTTTTCATCAACGAAGACCTGATCGTATTTCCGGGATTCAATTTGTTCCGGGCGATGGGACGTATGATTCTCCCGACCGTCATCGCGTTATTCGCGATCGCCGCGATGGGGCTTGATTCGTTGTTTCAACTTACCCGGAATGTAAAGAACGGGAAGGTTTGCCTGCATGGGATTTATGGAACGGTAATAATTTCGGTAATTCTTCTTGTATGGCTCATATTTTTTGAAAATGGAAATCATCCGGGTCTTTTTATTCCCGGTCTGGCAGGACTTGTAGTTCTTTCGGTCCTGGTTGCCGCGTTCCTTGCCGGATTCTTCCGAAAGCCTAATAAAAACTGGCTCATAGGGCTTCTGGCAGCCTGGTTCACGATCCATTTCGTAATGCTGATCCCATTGAAATCCGCAATCACCATGAACCGAAGCGCTTTCGTTCGAATGCTTGGTGAAATTACTCAAAACGATGGCATTTATCGAAATCAGGATTTTGAATATGCGTGGCCGCGGGTTCTGATTTCATATGAGGAGAATGTCTGGGAACCTTTACTCGAAAGAATTTCCACAAAGCCATTTTCGACAGGCGATCGACTTCCAATCCCGGCGACAGGAAATGAAATCACGATGGGGAAAATCGGGGTGCTGAACGCATATACCCCGCTCGTCACCGACCGATGGCACGAGGTTGCGAGGGAATATGCCGCCAGGGGTTTAGACGATATCGAAATCGCCAGCGATCGTCTTGTAAAAGTTCTCGCACTCATGCGTGCCAGCGCGATTATCGCTCCTGGAACATTTCATGGCGGTGACGGTTTCAGCGAAGTATCGACCCGGATTCTCGATATGTTCCCTGAAGGCTGGCATGTACTCTCGACTCCGGAACCTGTGCCGTATGTCAGCATCCCCGGTTATATCGAGGGCTGGGATGAAAATCACTGGGAGTGGTTCAAGTACTGGATCACGCAGGAAGATTATGAAACCGGCGACTGGGTATGTGTTGAAGTTGACGAGACCTTTGAATTTCCGGAGGGTTTCCAATGGGGGGATGTGCTTACACCCGTTGAGGAATTCCAGCCGGCAATTCCCGCGATCGGCGGTAATGAACTCGATCCGGAACTGTCGCATGAACTAACAGCAATTACGCGGGATATCCGTGGCGCGCCGATTTTATATATCACTGTAAATACCGATGAACCGTGCTGGGTCATTGTCCGCGAAAGCAACATGCCCGGATGGACCGCGACCGTGGATCGGGAAACGGTTCAGATCGCGACGGCGGATTACCTTTTCATGGGGATTCCGGTACCCGAGGGTCAGCATGAGATCAGGCTTGAATACAAAACACCGGGGCTGGCGACAGGAGGGTGGATTTCGGGTATCGGGTGGCTGATTTTTTTGATAACTATGGTTTTCCCGGTAGTATTTCGCGCGAAAAAATCATAGGATACATCCTTTGCAGGCGTTCTTGAAAATACACGAGATTCCCGAGGAGATTTCTCGCTATATGACCAAAAAACCAGATGGAATAGATGGACTTTGCATCAACACTCTCAGAACTCTCTCAATCGACATGATCCAGAAGGCGAATTCGGGCCACCCCGGGCTCCCGCTCGGCGCCTCGCCATTCGCATATGTCCTGTGGACGAAATTTCTGAAGCAGAATCCCGGCAATCCCGACTGGCCGGATCGCGACCGTTTCGTTATGTCGGCAGGCCACGGAAGCGCGCTTCTGTATTCGCTTCTCCACATGGTGGGTTATGACCTTACTCTCGATGACCTCAGAAATTTCAGGCAATGGAACAGCAGGACGCCCGGCCATCCGGAATCCTTTATGACCGAGGGTGTTGAGGCCACAACCGGGCCTCTCGGACAGGGGACGGCAAACGCGGTCGGAATGGCGATCGCGGAGAGAGTACTCGCGAACCGCTTCAACCGTCCCGATCATAAAATTATCGATCATTTCACGTACACGCTTGTCGGTGATGGAGACCTGATGGAAGGGATCTCCGCCGAGGCTTCATCGCTTGCCGGACACCTGAAGCTCGGAAAATTGATTTTCCTGTACGATTCGAATGATATTTCTCTCGACGGTCCGACCTCGCTTTCGTTCACCGGTGAGGATGTTCTCAGGCGGTATGAAGCGTATGGATGGCAGGCAATTCGTGTCGAAGACGCTAATAACGATCTGAAAGGTATTGAGGTCGCCCTGAACCTGGCGAAATCCGACCTCTCGAAACCTTCGATAATTGAATTTAAAACGACGATCGGATATGGATCGCCGAATAAATCCGGCTCGGAAGCGGCGCACGGCGCTCCACTTGGTGAGGATGAAGCCATCCTGACTAAAAAGGCGATTGGATGGGAATGGCCGGACGAGACATTTTATGTCCCCGACAAGGCACGCGAGCATTTTCAAAATTCCACTACCAGGTGGATGGATGCCAATAATGAGTGGCAGAAGGTTTTCGATTCTTACACTGAAAAATTCCCGGAGCTAGGGAACGAATTTAACCAGGCGATAAACGGTGATCTTCCCGATGGCTGGGATTCTGATTTACCGACTTACTCGACCGGTGAAAAAATCGCTACCCGTATCGCGGGAAGTGAAACGTTAAACGCGATCGGCGCGAAAGTGCCGTACATTTTTGGTGCGGACGCGGATTTGTCCTGTTCCACCAAAGGAAAGATCAACGATGGAGGTTCGTTCGATGGTGATACCGGCGAGGGTCGGAATCTCAGGTGCGGTGTTCGCGAACACGCGATGGCGGCGATCGCGAACGGAATCTGCTGGCACAAGGGACTCAGGCCGTTCACATCGACATTTTTCGTTTTTTCGGACTACATGAAACCGTCGATCAGGCTGGCCGCGATGAACAACCTGCCTGTTATATACATCTGGACGCACGATTCAATCGGGGTCGGCGAGGACGGGCCTACTCATCAACCCGTTGAACACCTTGGGGCGTTGAGGGTAATCCCCAACCTGTCAGTCGTGCGTCCGGCTGATGCCAATGAAACTGTCGAGGCCTGGAAATGGGCAATTCAACAGAGCAACAATCCTGTCGCTCTTATTTTAACGAGACAGGGGGTTCCTGTATTTGACCGCGAGAAATATGAGTGCGCATCGAACCTGAAATTCGGCGCGTACGTGATTTCCGATTGCGGCGATGATGAACCCGACGCGATTATCATCGCGACAGGCTCGGAGGTTGAACTCGCTCTTGAAGCACAGGAAATCCTGTCGGGAGACGGTATCCGGGTCAGAGTTGTATCTATGCCGTGCATGGAGGAGTTCAGTTTACAGGACGAAGGTTATATAAAATCAGTGCTCCCGCCCCAGATTAAAAACCGCATTTCGATTGAAGCGGGATCGACATACGGATGGAAAAAGTGGGTGGGCGACCAGGGGATATGTATCGGGATCGACAAGTTCGGCGCGTCCGCACCGGGGAAAGTCGTGTTCGGGAAGTATGGAATTACCGCGGAGAGACTGGTCAGCGAGGTCAAGCGGATGGTCCTTCAACGATAACAGCGATTTTCGATTATACCTGGCGTGCATAAAGGAGGCTGTACAATGACCGGGAAACCGGAGTGCACATATTTCGCTTATGGATCGAACATGGACCCGTCCCAGATGGAATTCCGATGTCCCGGCGCAAGCCCCATCGGTATCGGAATCCTCAAAAATTTCCGGTTCCTTATAAATTCCCGTGGTGTGGCAACGATCGCCCGTGATGAAGGAAAATCGGTTTACGGCGTGCTGTGGTCTATCGGCGAGGAACATGAACGCACACTGGATAAATGCGAAGGGGTTAAATCGAATATCTATTACAGAGATTTCGTATCAGTCGAAACATCTTCAGGTGGAACAGAAGAGGCCCTGGTTTATATTGATCCCGTAACCGATCCGGGGCCGCCTAAAGATGGTTATCTCGAAAAAATCCTCACGGGCGCACGCCATTTCAATCTGCCTGAAAAATATATTGAGGACTTATCATTATGGGCGGGTTGAAAATTTTTTAATGGCTGGCTGGGAGATCACCAACAAGCTTGTATGGCTGGAAGCCAAACGTCGCATGTTGGCGGCACCCAGGCTAAATCCATCAAAATCGGATTTAATTTTATTTAATAAGGGTTAATAAATATGGGCTGGAATGCCAACCCCGTCCCGCGGTTGGAATTTTGACCGGTGCCGACCGCGTCCTGGAGTTGTTGATAAAGTGAAAAATCATCTTGGACAGCAGTGAAGTACTATAATTCTATTCCTGTTTTGACGATTGATCGTTTATTTTTATATTGATACTTCGATGAGTGATGAAAATCCCGATTACTACCCAGGCAAAAATACTGATCATCGCCACTGACATGCCCTCTTTCAAGCCTGGCATGAGGTAGCGAAATTCTACCGTATGCTCGCCGCTCCCGATCTCAACAGCCATCGCAAAATTCCCGTGCACTTTCATTTCACGCGCTTCTCCATCGACCTCAACCGTCCATCCGGGCGCATATCCTTCATTGAGAACGAGAAGACCGGGAAAATCATAGCGGGTCTCAGCCGCAAAAAATCCCGGTTCATCCAGTCTTATTTCAGGCTGGGATAATAAATTAGGATCGTTGCTCCCGCTCTCAACATATGCTTCATCAGATGGAATGATAGATAGCCTTGTCGGCGGTTGTGCTGTATAACCCGGTTGGTCATACAAGTCATAAACAAAAAAATTATCGCTCTCACTTTTTGGAATAAGACCCTCGATGCTGGAATCAGACAGGACATATCTGATACCCATGTCAAATAGCCTTCTGTCGTAAAGATCAACCGGGGGAGTGAAAAAAGCGATTCCACGCCGCTTGATGACTGACTCCTCCTGGATATCCCTGAGCAGATCAAACCGGGATTTCGGGACAAGGTTGTGGTATCCAAAAGCGTCGGGTATCCCGAAGAACGTCCCAAGGTTCGGGTAAAAGTTGTATGGCTGGTCTTCCAGCGATGCAGGATTTGCCGAATTGTTCGCGTAGCGGATGATCCGTCCCCATTGGCCACCAGCCTCCGGACTGATCATTCTTTGCAGGCTTTGGATCGTCTCGGTTGCAGGTATTGGATTTCTTGAATAAGGGGATTTGAAATCTGACAGGACGAATGTTCCTGACATGATTGCCGAGTATATGAAACAGGCCGATAGAAGGGTGATTCCGAAGTAAATGTATTTTTTTGAGATGGTATAGAACGCCGAGAAGATTATCACCGCTCCCGCAATTGTAAGGACATACGGATCGCCAGTTGGGATTAGCAAGCTACGGTCTGTAAGAAGAATGCCCGCGAGCGCAATTACAATTCCAATTAAAGCGGGAATGAGCGCGACAGAGTGCGTCACGCCAACCGGTTTATCGAGCGCGGCGATTTTTTTCCAGTGTTTCACTCCGATCGCAGAGAATATCAGAATAATGAATCCCAATATCTCCAGGGGCTGTGTCGGTAGGATAAAGATCGCTCTCGTTGGGATGCTTAGAAGGTTATTCAATGTCGGGTTAAGAGCAAAAGGTGTGATTATCAGCGCGATAATTGCAAGTGATCTCGGAAAATCAAGTTGTCGCCAGTTAACTAATCCCAAAAGCGCAAAGGTAAAAGGGATAACCCCGACATATCCGCTGTAATGGGGGTAATAAAATCCAAGCCTGAGTGGGAGAATTGGCTGCAGAAGACGCTGGAAATGATTCTGCCATGGTTCGGTGAATTGAAGAGCGGTCGTGTATTCCGTCATCATTTGCTGAAACGATTGGAAAGCGATACGGTCGCTTAGTGCTGAAGCCATAAGGGTCGGGATGTTCTGCACCATGGAAATCCCGAGACCTAGAATGAACGGCCATACCAGAATTTTTAGTGATGCTTTCCATGATGGTCTAATAACGCGATCGATCATCCTTCCTCGAATGAAAAACCATACTGCGGTGAAAAGCCCAAAATGCACCAAAAGCGTTGGATAGCCTGCAAGTAGAGGAACTGACCAGCATAGAGCCATCCATAATCCTGCCCACGGGTTTTGATGTTTCAGCCATCTTTCATGGAAGAACCATATTCCCGGGAAAAAGGCCATCGTCATCGGCCAGGGCTGGTAGTACGGGGTGGGAAGAAGGGAGACCACGAGAAAACTAGCTGCTGCCCATGATGCTATACGGCATGCGAGCCATTCCTTCAGAAAAAGATAAAAGAAAATCGCCATGATCAGGGTGTGAAGAACGCCCGATGCACCGAGAATCATAAGAGGCGGGAATAACCACGCTATAAGGGCATAAACAGGGTAGTACACCGGAACGAGATGATTTTGAAGTAAAGGGACTCCGCTAAGACAGTACGGGTCCCAGGCAGGGATATTTCCTTTACGAAGCTCGTCGTGCGCGATTTTATTCCACGGGCTATACATCAAAACCGCGTCGAAATTCGTATGAAGGATATTGGGATCATCATGCCCAGAGAAGCCAAGTTCGCTATTCCAGGGTTCCAGTCGCTCCCATGAGTCGGGCATAACGGGTTTACCCAGCAGGAGCGGATAGTAAAGAGCGAGTCCCAGAAGAATCAAGCCTAGGATTGGAGCCAGATCAGCCAGAGCAAACGCCCTTTGGATTCCGGTTGTCTCTTTAAAACCAGTATTGTCTTTCTGATCGGACATCCGGGATGATTTTATCACTTATGGGTATCAGTTACACCCAAGTGCCGCCCGCAGTTCGCCGCAGGCGAGATGTGGATGTCCGGAATATTTCCTATTTTTCCGAATCACCCAAATCCTGCGCTACGCTCGTATCAAGGCGCCACAGGTCTATTTAATTCTCAAATCTACGCTTGTTTAAGCTACCTGTTATTCCAGTTCTTCCTGCTGTTTGTTTTTCTTTTCCCTCGACTTTTTTACCCGCGTTTCCGCACTCTCATACGCTTCCACGATCAGTTGGACGAGCGAATGGCGGACGATATCAGTCTCATCGAGATTTACCAGCGCGATCCCACCGATGTGCGACAGGATATTCAACGCGTGCGCGAGTCCGGAGGTCTCCCGTGTGCCGAGATCGACCTGGCTTGGGTCGCCGGTAATCACCATCCTGGATCGGGGGCCCATCCTGGTCAGGAACATTTTCATCTGGCCCGCGGTGGTGTTCTGCGCCTCATCGAGAATAATGTAGCTTTTATTTAATGTCCTTCCACGCATATACGCGAGCGGTGCGATCTCGATGACCTCCCTCTCAATCAGGCGACGGGTTTTTTCAACGCCAAGCATTTCGTAAAGGGCGTCGTAAAGCGGACGGAAGTACGGGTCGACCTTGTCGAGGAAAGTTCCCGGCAGATATCCAAGGCTCTCACCGGCTTCGACCGCGGGTCGGGTCAGGATAATTCGCTGGACCGTTCCCCTGCTCAGAGTATTAACCGCCATAGCGACCGCGAGGTATGTTTTTCCGGTACCGGCTGGTCCCGCGCAGAAAGTGATGGCGTTATCCTTCATCGACTGGACATAATTGGCCTGTCCTTCTGTCCGGGGACGGATTTTGAGCAATCCACCGTTGATAACAAGTCCATCGAACGCATGATCGTTTTTTTTCGCAGGCGCCTGTTCTTCCAGGCCATCATCGAGAGGAATCTCCGTCTCAACTTCCCTGCTTCGCTCCTGGTGGTAGAATCGCTCGATATCATCCTCCGACAATTCATCGCCGGCCTGTGCCCTTTTTACGAGCAGACCGAGGAGTTGCTGAACGAGGGCGACCTCATTAGAAGGCCCGGTGATCCTGACCGACGATCCGCGCGGGACAACCCGTGCAGGGGTATTCTGCTGGATCACCCTGAGATTACGGTCCGCAACACCGAGAACCTGTACCGCTTCGAGATCGTTCCTGAAATGGAAAGTCAGAGTTGTAACTTCATCGTCCTTAAGACGTTTTGCCAAAATAAATCATCCTCCATAAATGAAAGCACCGTTCATCTATATTAGAATATTATCATATTTCCTGTATCAGCACGATTACGTCTATTATTTTGAATACCAGGCATAATCCATCAGTACAAATCGAAAACCTTGAGACCTCTTCCCCCGGTGCCAAGGTACAGGTAGCCGTCAAGTGTTACCAGATCACTTGGCGCCCATGTCATACCATCATACAGGTAGCCAAGTTTGGCGGGACAATCGGGCGGCCAGATTGAACAAATTTCCGGAATTCGATAGAAGCCATACGCATACGCATAGTATCCATCGACATAAATTTCGCTCAGCCAGTTTACACCCGGAAGGGGCAGGGCGGCAACGTGCACGGGGACATCCGGATTGGTCAGGTCCGTAATTTGAAGCTCGCCACTAGTCATGATATACATTTTGGATCCATAAGAGGTCAGGTCATAATGAATGTCCAGCGAGTTAGAATATGAACCAACATATGCAGGCGGCATCGGAGCGTCAGCGGTATAAATTTCTATGCTATTCTGCAAGGCATAATACATATTGGGGGAATAATACATGATGTCTCTGACGGCCGAAGGAAAGGTGATCGAAGTTACATATACGGGTGCGGATGGAATAGCGACGGAATAAATTCTGACCGTTTTGGCCGGATCATTAATTGCGACATAAGCATGATCTCCCTGTAAAAGTATCTGATTGATATCATGTGTTTCAACGGTGTATGCCAGATCAGTGATTGCGAGCGGGTCAGTCGCGTCGTTCAGGCTCCAGTGCTTGCCGCCGGCGGTCATGAGTAAGTTCTGGTCCAGAGACATATCCCTCAGGACATCATTCACCCAGAATTCAGCGGCGACATATACATTGGCGGGGTTGGAAATATCAATGGTTTTAACAGCCTTATTGTAATCGACAACCAAGAGGTATCCATCTTTAATGACAAGTGATATGCAGTAATTAACGACTTTCTGCCGTGACAGTGAAGGAGATCCTGGCGGGTTGATGCTGAAAATTTCAAGACCCTGGCTGTTGGGAATGATGTAAGCATAGTCCCCAACCGCGGCTACATCCTTACCATCGGTCACCATCGGGACAGTGCTGTCGTATTGTGGATTATCCGGATCGGTCGCATCGCAGACCGAAAAGCCGGCGGGTCCATCTCCGATTGTCACATACGGCCAGGAAATATCAATACTCCTGGCGGTTCCCGGTACGTTAACGCTTCCTTTAGGAGTCAGGATATTCGTATTGAGGATGTGTGTATAGCCCTGATGGACAATCGTGTCATAAACGGCGGTATAGATATACCCATCGTTGACAACAGTTTCCTGGATCACATTATTCGCAGGATAAGTGTGTGTCGCAAGTAATTGGGGGTTTAATGGATCTTCGATAAGGTATGAATAAAGTTCATTGTAGATCGTCATTAAGAGGGATGTTGCGGGTCCTTCAGGATCCATGAGATCCAGATCATCACAACTGTAAGGTGCGACGAAGTTATGAAGTTCGATCGGATTCGTGGGATCTGAAGAGATGTCATAGAACAACAAGTAATAATCCCCCATAGGATTGTCGAACCACGATAAATACAGGTGGGTTGAATTCGAGCACATACTGTATAACAGGGACCAGGAATCAAAGGTGATAATATCAGGATAAGAAACCGGTGCTTCAGGAGTTGTCAGATCCAGCAAGGAAAGATCATTGTTGTCGCTGTAGTAAAGATACGGATAATTAAACGTGGCATAATCATTTATGGTGTAATCAAAAGCCTGCAGGAACAAGGGATTCGAAGGATTCGAGATATCGTAAATCCAAAGCCTGTCTCCCCCCATGATCGCGTAATTGTCATGAATCCAGATGAAGGTCGGCTCAAGAAATAATCCGTCCGGAGTGATATCTACCGGGTTATCCGGGGACGCGAAAGGCCCGGTCAGTTTCAATACATAAGGTGCGATCTGGGAAGGGTTACTAGTGTAAACACGAATGAAATACTGCCCCGTTTCCATGCCTGGATCAGACAATGGGATGGTTGCAGAACCTCCAACGACATCATCTTCGCTTACAAGCGTATGCGTGCTGTCATATAATCCCACCTTAGTCAGGGATACATCGCAGAATAGTTCAATTTTCGCATCGTAAGCATAACCGCCAGTGATCTGAAACTCGTAAAAATCCTTGTAATCATTCGGGAGACATACCTGGTCATATATTTCAGAATCGAAACTGACAGGAAAAGCTTCCATGAAGTCATTGTTAGCGTCGGGGTCACAGGTAACCTCCGGGATATCGAGAATGAGTGTCTGCCAAGCAGCGACAGAAGTATCCGGGGCCGGATAGGTAAACCCCTGGTTGTAATCAGGTCCGCCCGCTGATTTTACTTTCACGGCAACAAGGACCTCCCCTGCCGAGGCGGGTAAAGCGGTGCCGGTGAGATCGGCAGTGTAAGATGCTTTCAGAGCGGTTTGTGAATCGAAAATCGCACTAACTCCACCGGGGAACAAATCGGGCGAAAAAATCCTCACGCTCTCAACCTGTGCAGCGATGTCGCCCAGAGCCTGTCCCTGCCAGTCATGGACA
The DNA here is from genome assembly GCA_965369865.1 of uncultured bacterium. Lineage (GTDB taxonomy): Bacteria > JAJVIF01 > JAJVIF01 > JAPKYR01 > JAPKYR01 > JAPKYR01. Next base: position 56,068 of record CBDURU010000003.1, read on the forward strand.
TTTAATTTCAATTGAAGGACGCCACCACCGACCCCATTATCAACATCATAGTAAAGGGTGTTGACCTTATCGACTAATACAAGATTGAAAGCTTCGGGTTGATTGGCTTCAATGGGAAAATCATCCGGAACCTCAAGCGGAGGATTAGGTGCCGGTAAGGCCCAGCAGGCATCGATTACATACGAGAATCGAAAATCGGGTGCAGGAAGCATCGGGAAGCGAACATTGTAGCGTCTTGTGTTAGCGGTCCCGGTGGTGAAAACACCCCTGCCCATATCGTTGTTCAGTGGTTCTAAAAAAACAGGCTGCAGACCTTCCAAATTATCAAGGATATCTGCGAAATACCGGTACGGGTTAACCGACGCGGTCAGTTCGGCACCGGGAGTATTTGCAAACTGGTTTTCGATGTACCCGAAAACACCGGATTGAGTAAATTCTGCAGGATTCCACCAGCGCGTGAACCCGTCGGCATTTTCAAGTTGGGTTTCATCGACATCGGAGAAAAATAATGAACCGATCGGGAGAGTTCCCGGAGCCATTACGATGCCTTTAACATCAAAAATTGTGAACTCCGTTTCGGTGTCGAACGGGTGGGTGAGAGTAAAATCGACAACAAAAAGACCGTTTGGCGGGTCCGATTGCCCCGGCGGCAGAACGACAGACAGGCTGAAAGTGTCGATGAAGATTTTCGTCAGGTTGAAGTGGAAATCTGTAGACCTGTCCGGGATTGTATTAACCTGATTGGTCCCGGCCTTGATAACTATGTCGTACGAGCCCAGCATTTGATGGTTATTCACATTACTGCTGGAATTTGTTAATCCTGAATCCTGGCCGGTGCTCACTGAGGGTGTTACCGGATTTTTCGAGCATCCCGGAGATGCAAACACGCCAGCCAGTAAAAAAATAATTAGAGTCAGGGCGATTCTGTTCATAACTACACTCCGCTAGTGAATTATTTTTATTCTGCCAATATAAATGGACTAATTGTTTAACTCAATACAGGTCATAGATACTTAAACCAGTATCCCCGGAAGCCAGGTAAATAAGATCATCTACAATAACCATATCGGTTGTATAGTAACCATGATCTCCGAACAGTATTCCCAGGTTGACCGCTTCTTCCGGCGGCCACACATTACATAGATACGCAGGGGAAAGTCCACTTGCGTAAGCGAACTGCCCGTCAACCTCAATTTCCATTAAATAGGAGGGTGGCCCCGATGTAAGCAGAACGGAATTTATGAACGTTGGATTGAGCATATTGCTCGCGTCGACAATCTCAATCCTGTCAAGCGCCGCAATATACATTATGTCATTTTGAACAATCGCCTTCGTTGGCACGTTGGATGGGGTGTAAGTAGCGACATGATTAGGCAGTGCGGGATTCAGAAGTGAGTATATCTCAAGGTTACCGCTGGGAATTATCATGTCATCCCCGTAAAAAGAAATACTTGCGGGATTTGTACCGGGGAGGGTGATTGTGTTGACCAGGACAGGGGGATCGAACATGTTCAACTCGAAGATATGCAACGAGGCAAACCCGGCTTCCGTTGTTATGTAAAGATAATCATTGTAAATGTTCATGGTCCGGGTCGGGTTGGGAAGCGAACCGGAGGCGATCTGTGTAATTAAGGCGGGATTGCTGACATTAAGGAACTCCCAGCCATTAGTGCCTACCAGGGCGGCCATGCGTCCGTTATCATAAGCCAGGAAATTAATCTTTCCTAATGATGTCAGGTATTCGGTTTCGAGGAAAATATTTTCGGGATCGGAGATGTTTACAATTTTAATCGCATGGTAGCCAAATGAAAATTCAGCGGTATATAAGTAGTCTCCATCGATAAAAATCATACCAGCCTGGTTAAGGACTTCGAGCCGTCCCAGGTCCTGGGGTGAAACCGGATTGCTGACATTAAAAACCTGCATTCCCGCATCATAGGGAATAATGCAAAGAATATCTCCATTTACCGCAAGGTCAATGCCGATGGAAACCAGGGGTACCGATGTAAGCAGGATTGGTGATCCGGGATTTGTCAAATCTATAGTGGCCAGGCCGCCAGTATGATCGGCAATGTATGCGTACGGCCATTCAGCGTCAATGCCACACGCTAATCCGGGAGTTGCGGTTTCTCCAAGTTCGCTGAAACCACCAATTAAATCGAACTCGAGAATGAACATGCTTTCTGTAATATTCGGATTGGTGCCTGTGGCAATTACATATTTATCGCTGAGGGCAAAATCATAGATGGCCGCGGTTGAATGATTGTCCAGATATATAGTTGATGATGGGTTCTCAACATCAATAGCGGTAAAATTATTCTCACTCGCGCTTATGAGGATCGGTTTGGTGGCTTCGGGATACATGAGATCGAGTTGTCTGACATCTATGATCGGGCTTCCAAAGGAGCCTGCCTCAAAAGGGTAAAGAGGGTCGGTCGACCAGTTAAAGATTGTGTACTGTGTTGCTACCGGGTTATCGAAATCAGCCACGTACAGGTGTGATGAATTCATGCAGATATCGCCGACGTCATACCCGAGGTAAGCAACGTTTTCGTGAAATACCGGGTTGGATTTATTGCTGACATCGATCATGTTTATCTGGCCCAGCTCAGGCTCGGGGTAAGAAATGTAGTAAATGAAATTACCATAATGAGCCGATATGATTTTGGGGCCGAAAGAACCTCTTATTTTAAAAACCTGGACAGGGTTCGATGGAATTGTCATGTCGTAGATCCAAAAGAACCTGCTGTTCAATAAATATATGTAATCACCTTCCCACCAGATTTTGTATGGGTTGACATATAAGCCGCTGCCGGTAAGCACGACAGGATTGGGGGTCATATCGGTGGCAATGACATTAAAATCCAGTTCGTATGGGGCAAGTTCGGTAGGATTGGATGTATAAACCCTGAGGTAATATATATCCGGCATCAGGTTGAGTGAATCGACATCAATAGAAGCAAGGCCGGCAGCTACAACGCTTTCAATAATAAGGCCTTGATCGGGATCGTAAAGCCCGAGTTTGGTGGGACCGGCATCGCAATGCAGATCCACATGACCCGACACTTCGAATCCGGATGGTATTTCAAAGAAATAGAAATCCCGGTAATCATCCGGGAGGCATACCTGGCCGTCGATCGTAGAACCGTAATTGATTTCAAATGCATCCGCGAAATCGTTATTCGCGTCGCCATGGCAGTTAAGGTCGGGAATATCAAGAATCAGAGTTTGCCATGCGGCTAATGGTGCAGTGGGTGCAGGATATGACAGCCCCTGGTCGTATGCCGGTCCTCCGGACGAAACAACTTCGACAGCGAGTAAACATTCTCCGGCCTGCGCGGGATTTGCAATACCGGTAAGGTCGACCGTGTATCGCGCTTTGACAGGAGTCTGATCAAGATATGCCATTTCGATTCCACCGGGAAATAAATCGGGCGCATAGACCTTCACGCTGCCGACCTGCGACGCAATATCACCGCTGTCCTGACCCTGCCAGTCGTGGACATTCACCTGTAGTTTGAGGATCCCGGCTCCAGTCCCGGAATTACTGGAATAGTAGAGAGTGTCCGCTTTTTTTGCCAACGCGAGATGAAAAGCTTCTGGCTGGTTAGCTTGAATCGGGAAATCATCGGGCACAGCGGATGGTGGATTGGGATCGGGTATTGCCCAGCATCCGTCTATAACATAAGAAAACCTGAAATCCGGAGACGGTAACATCTGGAATTTTACGATGTACCGGCGTGTATTGCTGCTGCCGGTTTTAAACACACCCCTCCCGTTGTTACTGGTAAGCGCCTCTGAATAAACAGGCTGCATACCGTCGGTCGGGTCGAGGATATCGGCGAAATATTTATACGGATTGATATTAGCAGTCAGCAGGCCGCCGGTTGTATTTGTAAACAGGCCGTCCATGTAGCCGAAAATGCCCGGCTGGGTGAATTCTGTTGGATTCCACCATCGTGTGTACCCATCCGCATTGTCAACCCGGGTCTCAGAGGGTCCGGTAAACATCGCGGAGCCAATGTTGAGCGTCCCGGGCGTCATCACGATTCCCTTTACATCAAAAATAGTGTACTCAGTCTCGGTAGTGAAAGGGTGAGTAATCGTGAAATCAACGGCAAAGACCCCGTTAGGAGGATCGGACTCGCCTGGTATTAATGCGATAGACAGGTTTAGCGTATTTACAAAAATTTTCGTCAGGTTGAGATGGAGATCCGATGATCTATTGGGCAGAATTTCCGCTTCCATGCCGACCGGGTCCAAAGAAATATCATAGGAACCCAGGCACAGATGGTTTAATTGATTGCCCTGTACCAGGTTTTGAGGCTCTCCCAGGATTAACCCGGGATCGGGTGTCGATGGATTTCCATGACAACCCTGGATTGCTACTAGAATGATCGTAAAAATTAGTACCAGCCACGGAAATTTCCGGCTCATGATTCACCTCGGTACTCCGGTAATTTATTTGTGCTAATGATATTTATCCGACTAGTACAGATCGTAAATCCTCAGACCGGAACCTAAGTGCATGACATATAAAATCCCGTCTTCAACAAGGAGATTCAGAATAAACCCATAATTATTAGGACCGAATGGCTCACTGTAGACGGCAGGCGTTTCGGGCGGCCACAAATTTACAATTACCGGATTATGTCCCATGTCAGAAACATAGGCGAACTGGTGTTCTACAGCCATAAATTGCATATTGGGTGCATATGGTAATCCGGTGTACCAAATAGCAACAGGTTGCCCCGAACCATCGAGTTCTACCGTTTCAAAGTAATCGGTATTGCAGACATAAAGGTAATCGTTCTGTATCGCGATATCCCGCACGGTTGCTGTCGAGGTGAAATCGCCAACATATACCGGGATCAGGTTTGATGTGATATCAACAATTTTCACATCATCGAGCGCGTACGCATACAGGTAGTCTAAATCGGTTGACAGGGTTAACCCATGAAGTTCAGAAGTCCATGATGGATCAGGGACAGGGATCACACCAGGAAAAGTAGCCAGGTCGTAAACCTTGATTGTGCCGTTCGATAAGGTGGCATAAGCAGCCCAGTATGTGACTGCGACTGATTGCACGTACGAGGGAAAAGTCTCTGAATACGCGAGTACCGGGTTGTACAGGTCTGTGCACTCGTACAGCGAGAATTTTTGATCGAGTGTTCCGACAGCCAGAATATTATGTGCCCCCAGGTACAGTGCCATGCACATTGGTGAATCATCAAGCAAAACTTCCCCTTCTATGGTTGGGTTAGCGGGATCGGTCAAATCAAGGATTTTAATAGCGTTATAGGATCCCCCTGATTCAATGAAATACCCTGTATCCCACCTGATCCTTCCATCAACAGGAATGTTAAGGCAAAGGACCCTGGCTGTTTCGGTCAGGAGAATCGTGTCTGATGCGTCATAAATTGAAAAACCGGCGTGTTCAGGGATATTCAGTAATTTATCCTGGTCGATCAGAATACTACATGATTCCGATACAGTGGGAACTGTGCTGTTGATTGCCAGCGCTGAGAGGTTTGAAAAATCGACCACTGTAATTCCTATATTGTCAGCGATATATGCAGTATTTACCTTGGCGTCGATATTGTAACCGTACCCGGGGATAGGCAGTACATCCTTTGGAGAGAAGCCCAGCAGGTCGAGGTATGTATAGGATGAGATATAACCATCGGGAACCCCGTCAATATGTGTTTTCAAAATCTCGTTACCTACAATTGCTATATCAAGATTATACGTACCAAGCGCCGCAGGATGTGTGGCTTTTAATACTGGCAAAACAGGATTTTCGACGTTGTATGCTCTCATGTCCTGACTTGTCATAACGATCAGGGCGGTTACGGGACCATCTGTATCGTATATGCCAAGCTTTAAAACGTTGTGCTGGCAATTAAAGTGGTTAATTTCCTGCAGATCGAGCGGGTCGGTGTAATCGTAAATATATATCCATGAACCCACCCCATCATCGAAAGCGATAAACATATACTCTGAATCAATCGTAATAAATTCGATTTGGCCTGGCAGTGACAGGATGTTCTCATGGAGAACCGGGCTGGATGGATTGCTGTAATCAACCATGTTAAGTATTGCAGGATTTTCAGTCCATCCTCCCCAGTAGTAAACCCTTCCATCGTATTCCGCAGGGGTCGCCCCCACCTGATCGTAGATTCTGGACAGAAAAACAGGATTGTAGAGATCGCTGGTGTCATATGCCCATGAACCCCTGGGTCCGGTCAGGATTGCAGTATCACCATGTGTTGTCAGCCAGCTTGCATCAAGGTCAAGGTTGTTTGGAGTAATGTCAACAGGATTTATTGGGGTGATATTTACCGTTTCAAGGTCCAAATTCAACTGGTATAAAAATGGATTCGGCTGAGATGATTCTGTAACCTCAAGGTAATACCAACCGGGATCGGGCTTCCACCCGACAAGTTCTAATTTCACAACTCCATTGTTAGGGGTGTCTCCATCAAGAAGGTTTAAGTCCTGATCCCACAGAATCAACTTGGAAGTGGGCACATCGGAATATAAATAGACCCAGCCGTCGATATGGGTACCGGGTAGAATTTGAAACATGTAAAAATCGGAACTGTCGACAGAACTGCACAAGGTTCCAATCACCGTGTCCTGGAACGAAACCAGCTCCGCTTCAAGATGTGAATTGTTCGCATCCCCGACGCATTCAGGATCGGTTATATCAACGGTAATGACCTGGTAGGCTGAGATATCAGCCGAGGGGGCGGGTGCCGTGCCCTGCTGGTAACTCGGTCCACCTTTGGAACCAACCCTTGCGACAACCTGTGCCTGACCGGCATGTGTCGGAACAGCCAGGGAATATAAATCAGAAGTGAATCTGGCTTTGAAGTCATTTTGATCGAGGAAGGTTGCAGTGACACCGGTGCCCATTAAATCCGGAGAGAAAATCCGGACAGCATCAATCTGGTTCTCAAAATTTCCCGCCATCTGTCCCTGCCAGTCATGGACATTTATCTGGAGTTTAAGTATTCCACCCCCGGTAGCGGTCTCAATGTCATAGTAGAGAGTGTTGATTTTTTCAGCCAGTGCAACATGATATGCTTCAGGCTGGTTCGCCTCGATCGGGAAATCGCTTGGCACGTCATCAGGCGGGTTCGGAACCGGGAGATCCCAGGAACCATCAATTACAAACGCAAACTTAAAATTGGGTGTAGGCGTCATCTGGAACAAAACCTCGTATCTCCTGGTGACGAAGCTTCCCGGAGTAAAAATACCTCTGCCCTGGCTGCTGGCGAGATGTTCCAAGTAGACAAGGTTCATTGGGTCCTCAGGGCCGAGAATATCGGCAAAATATTTATATGGGTTAACCGTCGCTGTGAGCTGTCCACTTTCAGCATTAGTGAACAGCCCATCCGTGTAACCGAAAATACCCGCCTTGGTGAATTCAGTCGGGTTCCACCACCGGGTATAACCATCAGCATTCAACACCTGGGTTTCATTGGTATCCGAGAACATCGTTGCTCCGACCGCGAGTGACCCAGGGACCATTACGATGCCTTTAACATCGAATATGCTGAACTGGATCTCAGTTGTGAATGGATGTGTGAGTGTAAAGTCCACAACAAACAATCCGTTTGGGGGGTCCGACGCACCCTGGTCGAGTACGACTTCCAGGTTCATGGTGTCCAAAAAGATTTTTGTAAGGTTCAGATGCAGCTCACCGATCCGAAGCGGGATTGCTTCGATTGACATATCCAATGGATTGATCTCGATATCATAGGCGCCAAGATTGATGCGATTACCAGTGCTTGATTGATCTTTTAAAGACCCTGCAGGATCCCCGGTTGAAGGACTTGCAGGATTGCCCTGGCAGCCAAGTGAAACTATTAGCAAAAGAATTACTACCAGTGAGAAAAATGTTCGTTGCTGATACATGTATTCCTCCTTCAAATTTCAAATTATTAATCAGTACAGGTCCCAGATTCTTAATCCGAAACCTGAAGCACGTTCGTAGTAATAGCCGTTATTAATTAAAACCTGGTTTGGTTTTACCTCGAAATCGGTACTATATAATGGGCCTATAACTGTTGGTGCATCGGGAGGCCAAATTCTCATTACCGTTGGTGGAGTCCACCAGTAGGGTTGACAAATAGCGAACTGGTTATCGACCGCAAGGTACTCTCCGTGTGGAGCATCAGGATGAGTTTCATGGGAAAGGTATACAGGTGATTGCGGAATGGAAATATCCGCAATTTCGAGAGTGTCACTGGTAGCTATGATCAGGTAGTCACCATACACCTCGATATTTTTAGCGTAGCTCAGAGGTACGTATGTTACCTGGTAAATCGGGTTGAGTGGATTAACAATCGAGTAAACAAGGATTTCACCACCGGCAAGCACATACATTATGTCACCTTTGAATTTAATACTCATTGGGATGCTGGTAGTAGCCAAACCGGTTTGATATGTTAACAATGTCCAAACCGACAAATCCCATACACTGATCTGTGGTACGTTATTACCGACATATAATGCGTCCCCATTTAAGGCAAGGCAGGAAACATCGCTGGCGGCTGCGTACGGTCCATCCACCGTCATGGACCAAGGGTCGGGGCAATCAATTGCCAAGAGGAAAGGACCGCTCGTGGCGACTATCAGTCGATCCCCGTCTACTGCAATCCTTGACGGGTCATAATCGATTCTCTGCACCATGGTTAAAGCCGCATTAGCAGGATTGCCAATATTAAACACTTTAATTGCGTGGTATAGATTGCTGGATTCGATGGTATACAGGTAACTGCCGCTTATGACCATATCTTTGGGACTGGCCAGTCCGACGACACTCCCGGAACCGGTAACACTAAAGGGGTCGCCAATATCATAAGTGATCACCCCTGCCCTTCTACACGCAGTGTAAAGCGTTCCATTCTCAAAGACTATATCACCAATATTTATTGGCAGGGGAAACGAGAGATTACCCCAAAATAATGGGAGATCCGGATTCGTAACATCAATAATCGAAATAGTTTCATCGCTGTTTAGACACAATGCGTAATTCCCATCTGTCTCTACAATGTTGGTTTCCTGGAACAGCAGGATGTTACCGCCAGCGGTTATACCTCCAGTCTCAATTTTTAATGAACTGAAGTAATATTGCCAGGTAGAAGTGGATTGGCGGAGGACGAAGACGTAATTATCCCTGGTACAGATGTCGATTATGTCCATATTCGTCCATGTGAAGACATCCGGTTTCGGGATCGAACTTTTGTCAGTGACATTGAAGAGATCAAGCCTTGCATTGTCATACAAAACCGCAAGCCAGTAATCAGGTCCGACGCTATCGTTCACGAAATCAAGTTGATCGGGTTGACCGTTGATGGCAAGTTTGTGGATAAGCTCGGGTACTTCTGGATTGTTGAAAATATAGTATATATCGATCGCGAAACCGGGGCTCGAATTGTAAGCTACGTAAAGGTAATCCGTTTCCCTCGCTATACAGTATACGGCGGTTGTGTAATGCAATACATCAGGATACAGGACCTCATTTGTCGGGTCGGTGATATCGTACATTTCAATATTTGTATCACCTGGGCTTAATTCATGGACAGAATAAATTTCGGTTATGCTGAAAGCCGGGTGTTCACTGTTGTAGATTTCAAAAAAGTTAAGGAATTCTGGTTGCAGTTTGTCTGTATGGTCGTAGATCCAAACGCCGCCTTCAGTTTCTGTAAACACGAGGTCACCGGCAACAGCAATTTGTTGCGGGTAAAAAAACAGATCTTCGGGAGTCACATTAACCGGGTTATCGGGAGTTACATTCGTAAGATAAATATCCGGTTCGATCATATACAGGAATGCCTGGCCTGATGTCTGGGTCAGCACCCGAACATAATATTCACCCGGCATAATTCCCAGTAAAAATAGATCAATCACCGCGTATCCGCCTGATACAGCTTCCTCGTATATCAGAGATTCAGTATCGTCGTAAAGGCTGAAAGTAGTCGGTTCAGCATCACAGAAAAGTGTCAGGTCGCCATATACATCGCTACCAAGCGGCAGCGACAACAGGTAAAAGTCCTTGTAATCACCGGGCGCACATAACTGATCGATTGTCGGATTCTCGAGGTCGAGAAGTAATGCCTCGCTGAAATCGTTATTTGTATCAGCCGAACACTCCGGGTCGGGAATGTCCAGGATCAATGTTTCCCATGCAGCGACCGAATTATCAGGTGCCGGATTGCCGGTTCCCTGGTCGTAATTCGGACCGCCTGCCGATGTCGCCTTCACGGCCAGAAGAGTTTCTCCGGAATGTGTTGGCGCGGCGATTCCAGTCAGATCGGCTGTATACCTTGCCTTGATCTCGAGTTCGTCCATGAACAATGCATCTGCTCCGCCTGAGAAAAGGTCCGGAGAATATATCCTTACGCCGTCAATTTCCGCCGCGATCGCGGCCGCATTCTGCCCCTGCCAGTCATGAACATTCACCTGCAGGCGAAGGACACCACCGCCTGTACCCGATTCACTGTCATAATAAAGTGAATTGACTTTATCAGCGAGTACTAAGTCATATGCTTCAGGCTGGTTCGCCTCGATTGGAAAATCATCAGGAACCGCATCTGGCGGATTCGGGACTGGTATATCCCAGCAGCCATTGATCACGTAACCGAATAATATGGTCGTAGCAGGTGCACCCGGAAAACGGAGGTTGTATCTCCTCGTGTTGCTGGCTCCATCTGTGAAAACCCCCCTGCCCATATCGTTATCAAGTGGTTCATAATAGACCGCGCTTAAAGGGTCTTCGGCGCCAAGGATATCCGCGAAATATTTATACGGGTTCACAGTCGCCGTAAGCTGGCCGGCGGTAGTATTAGTAAACAAGCCGTCCGTATATCCGAATATGCCCGGCTGGGTGAATTCTGTTGGATTCCACCATCGAGTATACCCGTCGGCGTTTTCGAGACGTGTTTCACCCGCATCCGCAAATAGCAGGGGTCCGATATTCAATGTTCCGGGGGTCAAAACAATTCCCTTCACATCAAATATTGAGAATTCATTCTGTTCATCTAACGGGTGGGTCAATGTGAAATCCAGAACGAACAGCCCGTTCGGAGGATCGGACAGGCCGGGGATAACCACAATGTCAAGGCCCATCATATTTACGAAAATTTTAGTCAGGTTAAGGTGGAGATCGCTTGACCTCAGCGGCAGGATTTCGACAGTCGAATCCCGGGTGTTGAGTTCAACCAGGTACGATCCAAGGCTGTGGTGGGACCTGACATCAGACTGTGATTCCCTTGACGTTAAATCGGATTGCTGCTGGATATCCGGCGATGCCGGGTGTCCCTGGCATCCGATCAGCACGATTATGCTAAAAAGAACCAGAATTATCAGGGGATTTTGCGAACGATACATTTTATGCCTCCTAATCCGGAACATCTCAGTTCGGATAGACATTAGTTGGATCTAACAATTTTTCCCGAGGATTAAAACCGTAAAGCTTGATAAAATCAGGGGGTCCTGGCTCGTCATATCGCAATAGCCCGTTGATATGATCCTCCATGAAACCATATTTCATTGTATTGAAAGAAAGTTTCAATACATTATGAAGCTTTAAGTCACCAGTAGTCAATTGAAATATTGATATATGGAAAATTCCTGTCGTGTCCCGTTCAGGGATTAGAAATGGCCTTGCGGGGTATTCGCCTTCGCTGTGTTGTAATTTATACTTGCATTTTAAGACCGTTATGTATTATTATGCATAACGACTTGTACGGATTGTGACCCGATTAATTAAGGAGTGAAATCGATGATGATTCCCACAGTTTTCCAAAGGATGATTTTTTTTACCCTGGTCATTATGGTACTTTGCTCCGCCACAGGTGGATGTTCAAAGTCAATTGATTCCGATTCCAAAACTCCGGTTGAAACTGCGAGTGGCCGCGTAGCTATTAAACTTGCCACAACCACCAGCCTTGATAATTCAGGTTTGCTCGCTCACATTCTGCCCGTATTCACCGAAGAAACCGGTATTGAAGTTGACATAATCGCTGTTGGCACCGGAAAGGCGCTCGAGCTGGGCCGTGCGGGCGATGTTGATGTTTTACTGGTCCATGCCCCGGATGCCGAGGAAGAATTTATCTCGGAGGGTTATGGATTGGATCGGTATTATGTGGCCCAGAACGAGTTTGTGATAGTTGGACCTCAGGCTGACCCGGCTGGAGTTGGAGAATCGAGCGGTATTGTCGATGCGTTTGGGAAAATCCATGACATTGAAGCGGTTTTTATTTCGCGCGGCGATCAATCCGGTACTCATAAGCGTGAACTTATAATCTGGGATGAAGCCGGGCTGGATCCCGAAGGCGCCTGGTATATCGAGGCGGGGCAGGGAATGGGGGCTGTACTCACCATGGCCAGCGAACTTGAGGCGTACGCACTCAGTGATATCGGGACATTTTATTCAATGGAAGATCATCTCGACCTTGTCATCGTCCATTCAGGCGACGAGTTACTTGAGAATATTTACTCGGTGATTCCATTGAACGCGGATTTATATCCGGATCTTAAACACGAACAGGTAGCCGGGTTAATCGAATGGCTTACCGGTCCGGTTTGCGGAAATTTAATTAATCGATATGAAGTCAACGGTCACAAGCTTTTTGACGTCAGATAAATGTAATTAAATAAACAGGAGTGAGAATAATAGTTGGATGAATTAACAGTACAAAGTGTCGAAACGGTCGGTTACCTGTCGATGTTTAACGGGGACATCGTCGCACTTATCGGGACATCGTTCAACCTGTCCCTGTGGTCGACATCGATCGCCGCACTGATCGGCTTCCCGCTTGGGGTCTTAATCGGACTGTCCGAATTCAAAGGAAGAAGAACTGTTGATATCATTCTGAATACTCTTCTTTTCCTGCCGACTGTTGTGGTCGGGCACCTGGTTTACATGGCACTTACCAGGGAAGGATTTTTAGGGGATTTCCAACTACTTTTCACCCGTCCCGCAATTATTATAGGGCAGGTAATCCTTGCCACCCCAATAATCCTGACCATGGTTTCCAATACAGTACGGCTGGCGGACCGGCGGATCATTCCGACAGCATTATCGATGGGGGCCAGTCGAATCAGGGCATATCTGCTTCTACTTGGTGAGGTGCGGGCTCTGGTGGTTCTCTCGCTGCTTGCGGCTTTCGCACGTGTTATCTCGGAAGTCGGCGTTTCGATGATGCTGGGCGGGAATATTTTTGGAAAAACCCGGACGATTACCACGGGAATTGCCCTGCTTACCAGCCAGGGTGAATTTTCCCAGGCAACGGTCCTCGGGCTTGTACTTCTGGTGATAGTTTTCGGAATCAATATTGTGGTTTACCAGGCTACACACAGGGTGTCTGCATGATTGTCATGGAGTTTAAAACCTTGCAGCAAATCTATGATGATCGGGTTGTTCTCGATATCCCGTCGCTCTCGGTTGAACGCGGGAGTAAGGTCGCCCTGGTTGGATCAAACGGCGCCGGCAAAACTACGTTATTGGAGATCGCGGCACTGCTCAAACGACCATCGTCCGGTGAAATATTCATCAATGGAAAACAGGTAGAATGGCACTCATTGGATAATTACCGGTCGGATATCGCTTTTGTCGCACAGGATCCGTACTTTTTCACGGGGTCCCTTAATAAAAACATGGCATTCGCGCTTGCGGATCAAAATTTATCACCCGATGCAAGAAACGCCCGGATAAAGAAATATCTTTCACTTCTTGGAATTGAGAAATTTGCCCATAGATCCCCCCGGACATTTTCCGCGGGCGAATTAAAACGCGCAGCGATCTCCCGGGCATTCTGCAGGGAAACTCCGATCATTCTTCTGGATGAACCATTCACGCACATCGACATCCCAAGTTCAACAATTCTGGAAGAGGTTATAAGTAATTTGCCCGATGACAGCACGGTAATTTTCTCGACCCATGAATTATCTCGCGCCAACCGTCTGGCCGATACCGTGATTACTCTCGAAGCCGGGAAATTGTCGCCATGGACACCGGAAAACCTTTTCAGGATGACCGCTTATAAAGTCGATGACGGCATGGAGCTTGTAAGTAACGGATTTGGAAACGGAAATTCTACACAGGCGGAAAAGATCGCAATTTATTATCCGGGTGACCTCAGGGAAGGTTCCCAGTTCATGGTTTCCCTGAATCCTAAGGAAGTCCTTGTGTCGAAGGAACCTGTCAAATCATCGGCACGAAACAGTTACCGGGGATCGGTGAGGCAGATAAAAGCTGTAAATCCACGCAGCGTGCATATAACAGTTGAATGTCCGGGAAATTTTCCGCTCAGCGCGATTTTAACCGAAAGAGCTATGCGTGAGTTTGGAATAAGTGTGGGAGACGAGGTGTGGGTACATTTCAAATCATCGGCGGTGTATGTCCATGAATAAAACCAGTGTACAAGTGAGTAAGGACTTGATTTCAATCAGCGAAGCGGTAGGGATGGTTCTTGATTCTGTAAAACCCTTGCCCTCAATGAAGGTGATGCTGCAGGGATCGAAGAACTACAGGCTATCACAACCGGTGTATGCGGATATGGACGCACCCTCGTTCGACAGGGCCATGATGGATGGTTACGCGCTCAAGGCATCAACATCGGGAGAGGGAGTAGAGATTGAAATTGTCGGAGAAATCGCGGCGGGTAAACCCCGGTCCGAATCAGTCCCCGGTGGGAAAGCTGTCAAAATTATGACCGGCGCCCCGATGCCTGAGGGCGCCGATGCGGTAATCGAGGTCGAACTGACAGAAGTCGTCGGGGGTAACAAGGTGCGCCTGAATGCTGGTGTTAAACCCGGAAAAAATATTGCATTTAAGGGCGAGGAAATGAAGAGCGGCCAGGAGATTTTAAAAACCGGAACTTTTATCGACGCTCCGGTAGCCGCGGTTCTTGCGATGGCCGGGAAATCTATGGTCGATGTTTACAGCCTGCCGAGAATAGGAATCCTGGTAACCGGAACGGAACTTATCGATCCCGGCAACCCGCTGAAGCCCGGGCAGATAAGGGAAACCAACACTTTCAGCCTTACGGCACAGTCCCTGATATGGGGAGGAATCCCGATCCGCCTTGGAAAAGCGGGCGACGATCCCGAAAGCCTGAAAGCAGGTATCCACCGTGGATTTGAATACGAAATCTTCACTATTACAGGTGGTGTCTCGATGGGTGATTACGATCTTGTCCCCGACATACTTCGTGAAATGGGAGTCGAGGTCCTGTTCCATAAAGTAGCCCAGAAACCGGGAAAGCCGATCCTGTACGGGAAAAAAGGATCGACTCATATTTTCGGCCTTCCGGGAAATCCTGTCGCGGTTTTCATTGGATTTGAATTGTATGTCGGGCCGCTGATTCGGCAACTTGCGGGCGAGGGAAATTTCCAAACTAAATGGCATAAGGGTGTTTCGACCGCAGAATTCAAGGTAAATGGAGACCGGACAATATTCAAACCCGCGATAGTTGAACCGGTGGATGGGTTATGGAAGGTCCAACCGGTCCCCAGTCACGGGTCGGCCGACATTTACAGCATCGTCGGCACTAACGCGTTCGCGAAATTCAAGGAAGGTAAATATTCCGTTCCTGAAGGGACGGAAGTCGAGTTCTTTTTCCACAGAGGCAAACCGTATGGAGCTTAGAGACAAGCTGGGAAGAAAGATTAATTACCTTCGCCTGTCGGTTACCGACCGCTGCAACCAGCGGTGTATTTACTGTATGCCGGAGGAGGGCATTGAGTTTACGGCGTACGATAAGGTACTCAGGCTTGAGGAACTCGCCGGGCTGGCCGCACGGTTCATAAGCCTTTTTGAGATCGATAAAATCCGGCTGACGGGTGGAGAGCCGCTGGTTCGCAAGAATGTGGAAGTCCTGGTTGAGATTCTCTCCGCGAATCCGGCACTTAAAGATTTAGCCCTGACGACAAACGGGAGCCGTCTTGCAGCGAAAGCAAAAGCCCTTTTGTCGGCAGGATTGCGAAGGATAAATGTCTCGCTGGATTCACTCAATGAGGATCGTTACCGGAAAGTTACCGGTGGAGGGAATCTCAGCGATGTTCTTGAAGGGCTTGAAGTCGCAAAGGACGCCGGGCTGACACCCATCAAAATAAATACTGTCCTGCTTGGGGATTTCGAAGAGGAATTTGAGCTTATCGAGTGGGCAAACCGCAACGGGCACATCCTGCGATTCATTGAGCTGATGCCGCATTCGTCGGAAAATTCCGGGAGGTTGGGACAGGGGGGGGCAACCGAAGCGGAAATCCTTGCCCGGCTTGAAACAAAGGTTGGGGGAATTGAAAAAATAGAAAGCCATGAAACCAGGCCCGGCAATCATTCAAGCAAGTACATGGTTTCTGAACGAGACTGGGTTTTCGAGGTGATCCCGAGCGTATCCGCCCCGTTCTGCGATAAGTGCAACCGGATCAGGTTGGACTGCCAGGGGATTTTACGTCCCTGCCTTTACAGCTCCTCGACAATCCAATTACGGGACTACCTTCATCTGCCGGATGAGGATTTCATAAAGGTCGTTGAAAAATTTGTCGGTCGAAAAACCGGACGTGCATTCAAACATATCGGGAGCGACATGTCGTCGATTGGAGGATGAAATGGAACTGAGTCATCTAAATAAAAAGGGACACGCGCACATGGTCGATGTTTCCGAAAAAGACATCACCAGACGTATCGCCATTGCCACTGGGTTTATTCATATGCAACCCGCAGTCATTGAAGCGGTTACATCGGGAAATATTCCAAAGGGTGATATTCTGGCCGCGGCGCGGATCGCAGGAATCCAGGCCGCAAAAAAGACAAGCGACCTGATCCCGCTCTGCCATCCCCTTCCGATCGACCAGGTGTTGGTTGATTTTTCAATCGAAAAAAATGGGATTGCCGTAACCGCGAAAGTGACCTCAACTGGACGAACCGGTGTCGAGATGGAAGCGTTGACCGCGGTGTCAATCGCTTCGTTAACAATCTACGACATGTGCAAGGCAGTCGATAAAGGAATAAAAATCAGCGATATCGGGTTGATGGAAAAATCCGGAGGACGATCGGGCCATTACATAAGGAGTGAAAAATCATGAAAGCTGAAATTATCGCTACGTCAATCAGCGAAAATAAGGGAACATCGAAAACAAACGTTGAAACGATTACGCTGGTCGTGGAACTTGGAGTAAAGGACGACGCCCATGCCGGGCCGGGACTTCGACAAGTATCGCTTATCGGAATGGACACGATCAGAAAAATAAACGAGAAGGGTATAGATGTCGAACCCGGCGGATTCGGTGAGAACATTACAACCGAGGGGGTTGTACTTTACGAACTCCCGGTCGGCACGAAGTTTATTATTGGCGATGTTGAAATGGAAGTTACACAGATCGGGAAAGAATGCCATGAAGCATGCGCGATCCGTAAAAAGGTGGGTGACTGCCCGATGCCCCGGGAGGGTATTTTCGCAAGAGTGATAAAAGGCGGTGATGTGAGTGCCGGAAGCACAATTGAAATCAGTTAAAGCCAGGATTGTTACGATGTCCGATTCCCGCTCGACCGGGGAACGAATCGATACGGTCGGTCCTATGCTGACTGAGAAACTACAATTTCTGGGTGCGGATATCGATCCACCCGTTGTAATTCCTGACGAAAAAGACGTTCTGATAAAAACTCTGTGTCAATTATCCGACGATGATTGCATTGACCTGATTATCACGACCGGAGGGACAGGCCTGTCGCCGAGAGACATCACTCCGGACGCGACACGTGAAGTAATCGACATGGATATTCCAGGTTTTGGCGAATTGATACGGTACGAGGGCGGCAAACAAACCTTGCGCGCGTACCTGTCGCGTGGAATCGCCGGGATCAGGGGCAGGAGCCTGATAATCAATCTGCCCGGAAGCGAACGCGGCGCGATGCATTCGCTCGAGGTCCTGATGCCGTTGATACCCCATGCATTAGAAACAATCAGAGGAGAAGCTCACGAGTGCGGCAGTAAGATCGGCGAAAAAGATCAAGTGCATACTCACGATCGCTCATGACAGAAACAGCAATCATACTAACAGGCGGCAAAAGCCTGCGCTACGGAAGTCCCAAGGGGCTTGAAAAGGTCGGTGACCGGACTTTGATAGGGAAACTGGCGCTGGAACTCCGTACGGCGGGGATCGATGACATTTATTTGTCCACCGATGATTATGAACGGTATGAATTCCTTGGGCTTCCGATTATTCCCGACCGCTTCAAGGGCGGCGGACCCCTCGCGGGAATTCACAGCGCTCTCCTTGAGACAGGAACCGAAAAACTGCTCGTGCTGCCCTGCGATTTACCGGGGCTGAAGTCGGTACAAATCAGGACCCTTCTGGATGCGGCGAATGAAAAACCGGCACCGGTTGTGTTTGTAAAAACACCATCGCAGGAGCACCCGCTGTGTTCGGTAGTACGAAGCGATCTCCTTGAAAAATTGACTGAGACATTGTCGGATGGAAAAAACGCGGCACTCAGATTTTTCAAGGACGTCGATCACAAAACTGTTTTTTTTGAAGATGAGACACCGTTTATGAACGTAAACACCCCGGAAGATTTAAAGGTCTGGGAGGCGGATAATGTCGTCTGACGATTTATATGATGAGCTCGATACAGTTCGTTACAGCCCTAAACACGGGTTCCGGAAAATTGAGGACCCGGTCGTTCGTGAAACTTCCCTCCGGGTTTTTGTGAATGACCTTGAAGTGGTGGTCATTCAATCCCTGAAACATGAAATCAGGGAACTGGCACTTGGATTTTTATACACCGAGTGCGTGATAAATGATGTCAGTGCCGTGAAGGAAATCGAAGTGAACGACGGGCTGCATGCTGTGAAGGTTATAACATCCGAGAAAATAACACAGGGAAATATCCCGTCAGTCAGGTCGATCACATCGGGATGCGGCGCCGAGGTTTCCTTTATTAATCCAATGCAGTCAAATCTTTTCAAGATATTGCAGTCGAAGGAAACCCTTAGAGTGGAGGTTATTTCAAAATTGATGCGAAAATTGATGAAAGCATCGAAGCTTTTTACTGAGACCGGAGCCGTACACATCGCGGCATTCAGCGATGGCGAAAAGCTGATTCATGTTTCAGAAGACATCGGCAGGCATAACTGCATCGACAAAATCATCGGCTGGAAACTCCTTAACAATAAATCCAGTTCCCATCTACGGTTGATTTTAGCCAGTGGAAGGCTGTCGAGTGATATCGTCGCGAAATCCATCCGGGGTGGTGTACCGATAGTAGTATCCCATTCCGCTCCCACACGTGGGGCGATTCAGCTTGCCAAAGATTTTGGAATTACATTGATAGGTTTTGCCAGGGGAAGCAGATTTAATATTTATTCTCATGAGGAGCGAATAGTCCAATGACAGATTCGAGTAAAGTTTTCTTGAACAATCCCACAGATGAGCAAAGGAACTCACTTGTAAAATTTTTCGATGACGCGGGGATTTCGGTGGAATGGCTGGGTACATCCGATGGCGCCGATGTTACCGTTGACTGGCCGGATGACAAGGTTGTCTGTGAACGGGACAGTCTTCATGCCGGTGGACGGATATCATGCCCAAACGCTTTTGTAATTGCCCGACGCCTGAAAATCAAACGGGGTTTGATTGGTAACTTGATGAATCACCTTGATATCAGAATTTATGGCTGCCAGCTTGGGTGTTTTAAATGAAAACCTGGCTAATAGCCGGAGCACAGTCGGGGGTCGGCAAGACTACCCTTGTCAGGAATTTAATGGAAATCCTGCCGAATTCCGAGTTCCTGAAAATCGGCCACAGCCCCAGGAGAAAAACAGGTCCTGCCAATTATTTCACATCTGCCGATAAGGCCCTTGATTTTATCAGCAGGCAGGAAGTCAGTTTCGATCATTGCGTTGTCGAATCGAATCGTCTTGTGGGCAAACTCGATGCCGATGTGGTGATTTTTCTCGATCGGGAGGAGGGCGACCGCCGTCACGATGCAGACAGGCTCAGGAAATGCGCCGATATCATCCTCGGGTATCAAGGGAACAGGAATAAATGGGGGAAGGTTATTTCCGCACTTGAACTTTCGCCGGATGTTTCGAATAGTGTTATAAAAGTATTTAAAGCACAGCACAAGTACCTCACGAGCAGCCGGATATCGTTAAGGACCAAAATCTGGTTGAGAAGGGATGGTAAAGTCGTTTTCGGTGAAGGTCTGGCAAGGCTGCTTTACGGGATCGATCACCTTGGGAGCCTCTCGAGGGCTGCGAAGGAGGAGGGAACTTCGTATCGTCATGCATGGGGGGATATAAAAAGGGCGGAAGAACGGTTGGGATTTCCACTCCTGGAACGCTCGGTAGGCGGGGTAGCCGGGGGCGGTTCGCGATTAACGGAGAAAGGGCATCAACTCCTCAAGGGCTACGAAGCAATTAAACTGAGGAGCATTCGCGAAAGCGACCGCTGGTTCCGGGAACTATTTGGAAATATTATCGATGGTTTATAACCCAAAATCAGTCAATTCGTTGTATATTAAGTAAACACCAGTTTACCGCCGTTCTGGGGTTGAGTCGACCGATGGAGCAGGTACAACTAAATCAGCCGGATCATGTTCTGTTAACGGGTGC
Organism: uncultured bacterium; assembly: GCA_965369865.1. Lineage (GTDB taxonomy): Bacteria > JAJVIF01 > JAJVIF01 > JAPKYR01 > JAPKYR01 > JAPKYR01. The sequence continues at coordinate 76,701 of CBDURU010000003.1, forward strand.
CACGGGTTACATAGGGGGACGCCTGGCACCCCGCCTGCTTGATTCAGGATATTTTGTCAGGTGCCTCGTGCGAAATCCTCGCAAGCTGTCGGCTCGTCCCTGGGCGGAACATCCGCGTGTGGATAAAATCGGTGGCGATGCAGGGGATTTCAAGCGCCTGGTTGAGTCTATGAGAGGATGCAGTGCGGCATATTACCTGATCCATTCGATGGTTTCAGCCGGTCCGGAATACCGGAAGCACGATCGTCATCTGGCAGGTATTTTTGCTAATGCTGCTCGGGAAGCCGGGGTTGGCAGAATTATTTATCTTGGTGGGCTTGGAGAAACCGGGGAGGGATTAAGTGAACACCTGTCATCAAGACGCGAGGTGGAGGAGGCCCTGGCATCCGGCCCGGTTCCCTTGACCGTGCTTCGCGCCGCGATGATAATCGGTTCCGGCTCGGCATCATACGAGATATTACGCTACCTGGTTGAACGGCTGCCGGTAATTACCCCACCCCTGGCAATTAATACTCTCCAGCAACCAATTTCAGTTCGAAATGTTCTTAATTACCTGATTGATTGTCTGAGAACTCCGGAAACAATTGGGAAGATACTGGATATCGGTGGCCCGGACGTAATGTCATACCGGGAGATGATGCAGGTTATGGCGGAAGCTCACGGTCTGGGCAATCGCCTTATCGTACCTGTTCCTGCTATTTCCCCCCGTCTTGCGGCATGGTGGATTCAGTTAATCACCCCAATCAGCCACAGAATTGCCCTTCCATTGAGCGAAGGAGTCAGGAACCAGGTTGTCTGCCGGAATGATGACGCTGTAAAATTAATGCCCCAGGAGCTTCTTAATATCCGGGAGTCGATAGCGGCGGCCGACGTTAGGATCAGCTCGAATTACATTGAGACCGCATGGTCGGACGCGGGAGTTATGCCCGGCGACCCTGATTGGTCCGGTGGGACAAATTATAAAAATGTTTATCAAATCGATATCGATGCCACACCGGAGGAAGTTTACAAAGAGATCTCCTGTATTGGCGGGGAACACGGTTATTACGGGGCTGACTGGCTGTGGGCTTTACGTGGAATCATGGACCAGGTTATCGGAGGACCCGGTCTGAGACGCGGACGAAAGGATTCAAAGCATGTCGCATATGGCGATGCGATTGATTTCTGGCGTGTGATCGAAGTTGAGCCGGCAAAACGTCTTGTGTTACGGGCGGAAATGGCGCTTCCAGGCGATGCCGATCTGGAATTTGATATAAATCAGGGAGAGAGTAACCCCACACCAACCAGGCTGGTTTCAACCGCCAGGTTCAAACCAAGAGGACTCGCCGGGTTGATGTACTGGTTTTCCGTTCTCCCACTGCACCGTTTTGTGTTTCTGAAGATGTTGCATGGGATAAAACACGCGGTTGAATCCAAAGCTGTAAGAGTGATAACAAGACCCGAATCCGGAGACTGGTAAACCGGCGATACCGGCCTTTGACGATTATCCATTCTAGAAAGCCGTTAGTTCGATATATAAAACTAAATCAGCAGATTGAACACATGGAAATAATAGTGATTTTCCTTGACATCTCGGGTCTGGAAAGGCATTTATATAGGCCAATGCCGGAATAGAAACTGCGAACCTGTGGGTTGATGAAATTACCTTCATTCCCAAGGTGGTAAAAATGCTGGAATCCCTTCTTTATCCACAAAGTGTAGCTGTTATCGGTGCGTCGAGGACCCCGGGAAAGATAGGTTATGAAGTTCTTCGTAATCTGATAGAAGGTGGATTCAAGGGTGAGATAGTCCCAATAAACCCAAATGCGGATTCACTCCAGAATCTTAAGTGTTATCCAGATCTCAAAACGTATGGAAAGAAAATTGACCATAGTTTTATTGCTGTTCCGGCTGGAGAGGTTAAAGAGGCGGTCCAAAGCTCGATCAAGGCTGGTGTAAATGCGGTTATCATAATTGGTGCCGGGTTTAAGGAGGTCAGCATCGAAGGCGCGGAGTTGGAGAAAGAGATTGCGCAAATATGCAAAACCGCCGGGGTACGCATGCTCGGTCCGAACTCAATGGGGCTGATAAACACCGAGCATAATTTCAACGCTTCATATTCCTCGCACATGCCCTTTAGCGGTGGAATATCAATTCTTTCTCAATCAGGCACCCTTTGTACCGCGATAATCGACTGGGCCGCACGCCGACATCTCGGTATCGCCAAGTTCGTAAGTATGGGTAATAAAGCGGATCTGAACGAGGTCCATTTCCTTAAAGCTTTCACATCCGATGACCAGACAAAAGTAATCGTTGCATACCTTGAGACGATTACCAATGGCGATGAATTCGTCAAAGCCGCCGAAGCCGCCGCATCGGTCAAACCCGTTATAATTTTAAAAGTGGGGACTACGGAAGCCGGGGAAAAAGTGGCGACCAGACATACTGGCGAGTTGTCCGGGACCGACATCGGCTATGGTGCCGCCCTGAAACGATCGGGTGTTATCAGGGCAAAAACTTTTGAGACACTCCTCGATTACGCCGTTGCCCTGGGATTGCAGCCGTTACCCGATGGCGACCGGATCGCGGTAATAACCAATGCCGGCGGTCCCGGAATCATGGCGGTAGACGCAATAGTGGAATCTGGCATGCAGGTAGCTAAACTCTCCACTGAAACAATGAAAGCCTTGAGTGAGAAACTTCCGGAGGCCGTTGGCCTTTCAAATCCAATCGATCTGAACGCTTTTGCCGATCCCGATCAATACTCAATAGCAGTGAGAGCAACCCTTGAAGATGATCTGGTCGATGCCCTGATAGTTGTGCTGGCCCCCCAGGGGTTGTCGCAGCCCGCTGAAACCGCTAAGGCTATCGCTGGTTGTATTGATGGAAATAAACCGGTTCTAGCAGCTTTCATGGGCGGAAAGGATGTTCTACCGGGACGAGAGGAGCTGGCAGCCAGCAACATCCCCTGGTTCAACGTTCCAGAGAAAGCGGTTGAAGCGATGAAGGCCATGGTTGATTATGCGGCCTGGAAACGTCAGCCGCCACGGGTTGTTACACGATTCCCGGTACATCGCCGACGGGTTGAACGGGTTATCTCGCGACATTTGAAAAGAGGTCATCGGGAAATCAGCGAAGTCCAGGCCAAGGAAATTCTCCGCGCGTACGACTTCAATGTACCCGAAGGATTTATAACGGGCAACCCGGAAGAGGCGGTTGAGGTTGCGGAGAAGATCGGTTATCCGGTGGCGATGAAAATCGCATCCTACGATATCATCCATAAATCCCAGGTCGGGGGAGTGAAATTAAACATCGCCACCGCCGAGGGTGTTCGGGATACTTTCGAGCTGATGATTTCTCGTGTTAACAGGCGCGCGGCAAACGCAAGAGTTGAAGGCGTATATGTAGAACAAATGTGTCCCCCGGGACTCGGAGTGATCATCGGGATGAGAACCGATCCGGAATTCGGACCGATGCTCATGTTCGGGTTAGGGGGTATTTTCGTGGAAGTACTGGAGGACATTACTTTCCACCTCGCGCCAATAACCGAGGATGAAGCGATTCAGATGCTTTTGGGGTCCCGATCGTATTCGATGCTCATCGAACGCCGGGGACAGGGAAGCATCGATCTCCACGCGGTAGCTAACGGCCTGCAGCATATCAGCCAGCTCGTTACCGATTTCCCGCAAATAGCCGAGCTGGATATTAATCCATTCCTGGTCGGTCAGGTAGGTTCAATGCCGATCGTGGTGGATGCCAGAATCATTCTGTCAGGAGCGGACAAGAAAAATGAATGAGCGGTCTAAAGGCATCTACGATCCCGACTGGCAAAATCGATACGACAGTTTGGTCGCGACCGCAGCGGAAGCGGTTTCGCGCATCCAGCCGGGCAACAGGGTATTTATCGGAACCGGTTGCGCGCAGCCTCTTGCATTGGTGAGCGCACTGACCGACCGGGCCGGGGAACTGGCCGATACCAAGATCGTTCATCTGCTGACCAAAGGCGATGCTCCTTATGCCGACGAGGCACTCACTGAAAATTTCCGGATCAACAGCTTCTTTATTTCTGAAAGTACCAGGGGTTTGATCAGGGAAGGTCTGGGCGATTATACACCGATCTCCCTCTCTGACATTCCTCGGCTTTTCAGCTCAGGGCAGCTCCCGCTCGATGCCGCTCTGATTCAGGTCACTCCGCCGGATGATCGCGGGATGTGCAGCCTGGGGATATCAGTGGATATTGTCAGAAGCGCGGCCGAAAACGCGTCTCTTGTGATTGCCCAGGTCAATCCGAACATGCCCAGAACCCTCGGCGACAGTTTTATCCATGTACATGATATAGACTACCTTGTGCCTGCCGACCTTCCGCTACTTGAAATACAACCCCCCGAAACAACGGAGGTTACAAGGCAGATCGGAGAGAACGTCGCGGCTCTTATTGAGAATGGGTCCACTATCGAACTTGGGATCGGAAGCGTATCCCAGTCGGTGCTGGGATTTCTGAAAGGCAAGCAGGACCTTGGGGTCCACACCGAAACTTTCACCGACAGCATTATCGACCTTATTGAGTCGGGTGCGATAACCGGGACCCATAAATCAACGGACCGAGGGAAAGTTGTCGCCAGCTTCTGCATGGGTACGCAAAGGCTTTACGATTATATAAATAACAATCCGGTATTTTCGTTTCGACCGACCGAATATGTTAACGATCCATTAGTAATCGGCAAGCAGAATAAACAGGTCGCGGTCAATTCAGCTCTCGAAGTCGACCTCACCGGACAGATTTGTGCCGATTCACTCGGTGATGAATTTTATTCCGGTATCGGTGGCCAGGTGGATTTTAACCGCGGTGCCGCGAGGTCTCCCGGCGGCAAGGCGATAATCGCGCTTCCATCGACCGCGAAAAACGGGACCATCTCACGCATTGTCACCAGGCTCAGTCCGGGTGCCGGCATAGTGACCCCGCGTGGGGATGTGCATTACGTAGTCACAGAATACGGTGTCGCATACCTCCACGGTAAAAGCATCCAGGAACGGGCACTGGGGTTAATCAGTATCGCCCACCCGGATTACAGGGTAAACCTCCTGAGCGAAGCGATCGAGGCGAAACTTCTGCACGAGGGAATGTCCGACATTGAAGGACGGTTTAATATCGGTTCACCGGAATTACGGGGATCGATGCTACAGGACGATGGAATCCTGATCAACTTCAGGCCGATTCATCCCACCGATCCGGAACGCATTAAGGATATGTTCTATACCCTTTCTGAAGAGAGCGTTTATTTACGATTCATGCAGAAATTGAAAAGGATTCAAGAAAAGCAAATTCATGATTTCGTGTTTATCGATCATCGTAACGAGGTGACGATAGTTGGCACTGTTCCCGAAGCGCACGGCGAAGATATAATCGCGATGGGCGGTTACTATCTCGATCCCAAAATAAACAGGGCCGAGGTAGCGTTTCTTGTCAGGGACGGGTGGCAGGGGAAGAAAATCGCCACTTACCTTCTCAAGCATCTGACAAATATCGCAAGGCGAAGCGGAATAGCGGGGTTTGTAGCTGAAACCCTCCCCCAGAACAAGGCGATGCAATCCGTTTTCAACAACAGCGGCCTGAAGGTCAAAAGCAAACTTGAAGATGGAATGTATGTCTACGAGATGGATTTTTAGAGCACTGCAGCAGTTATTAAATAGGCCTAAGCCCTCCCTGACGGGGCTGTTGAAAAAGTACTAAATCCCGTAGCGCAGGACGCCGGCCTGCAGTATCGCGGACGGCCCGTCCGCATAGGGAGCGGTATCGAAAGTTTTGATCCCTTGTGATTTTTCAGTTTAACTACTTTTTCAACAGCCCCGTCAGGGAGGGCTTAGTGCTTTTTATTCAGATTACTTCTGATACCAGCCAGAGATTATTCACCCAATTTCTTCGATGGGCCTTGAAGGAAGGGTCTTATGAGATCGATCGGGAGCGGGAAGATTGTGGTTGAATTTTTCTCTGCCGCGACCTCGACCAAAGTCTGAAGGTATCTCAACTGCAATGTAACCTCGTTCTGGCTCATGACATCCGCGGCTTCCTTCAATTTCTGCGACGCCTGGAATTCACCTTCGGCTGCAATGATCTTCGCCCGACGTTCACGCTCGGCCTCAGCCTGTTTCGCCATCGCACGTTTCATTGTCTCCGGAAGCTCAACGTCCTTGATTTCGACCATAGAGACCTTGATTCCCCACGGATCGGTCTGGGTATCGATGATCGACTGGAGGGTCTGGTTGATTTTTTCACGGCTGGACAGAAGTTCATCCAGCTCGTGCTCACCGAGAACCGATCGCAGGGTTGTCTGCGCGATCTGGCTCGTCGCCAGGTTGAAATTCCGTACGTTGTTGATAGCTTTGTTCGGGTCGAGAACCTGGTAGTAGATAACCGCATTAACCCTGATAGTTACGTTATCACGGGTGATGACCTCCTGTGATGGGACATCGAGTGTAATGATGCGGATATCGACTTTCCGGACAGTCTGAAACACCGGGACAACAAAAACGATCCCGGGTCCACGTACACCCTGAAACCTTCCCAGTGTATACAGGACGATCCGCTCGAACTGGTAGGCGATCTTAATGAACCAGCTGATGACGACAAGGATTGCGACAATTAGGATTATTATTGGGATGATTCCTTCCATTGGTATTGCTCCTGTTCAGAAAATTACTAACGGTTATTTTAACAGTAGTGATATGTATCCGATCCTGTATGGTTATACTTTCGGATTTCCGATCAAATCTACTTTTGTGACCACAAGAAATTTGTCCTTGACCCCGGTAACTCTTACATCATCACCCACGTTCGCATTCCCGTGCTCACATATCGCATTCCAGTACGCACCCGCGATATAAACCTTGCCTCGCTGGTGAGGAGTACAATCTTTTTTTACCGTTCCAACCTCACCAATCAAATCGTCAGCAGGCTCGTAATGTCCCTTGATTGAAAAATACTCCTTGAACATCCAGACAGTCAGAAAGATTGCGCCGATCAGGAATATTCCCAGACCGATCTGGAGCCAAATTGAAAATTGTGCGAACCACCAGGACATAATGACCTCCGGTACTGCATAAGATACACTAAATCAGATTTAATCTCCACCCACAAGACCATACAGATGGGAGACAATGCAGATTATGGAAAGTTGCGTTTTCAACGATGTTAAACCTGGATTTCGACTTACAGGGATATTTCGTTGACAACTGATGGCAACCTTTCCTGAATCCTTACCTGGAACGGCGCGTATGCGGCTGATTCTCGCATACATTCTGGGAATCACAAGTAATTAATCCTGTATCGAACCACAAAATCAAGGGATGTGCGTCCGGGCCCCTAACAGGTTGGTGAACTTTAAGATATTAATGAATAAAAATTAAGTAGCAGTAAGTAAAAAAACATGATATCTTTATAGTATTGCCCATCCCAAGCTGGAGGAATGTATTATGTTTTCTCGAGTCCTCATTGTATTTCTTATCATTATTGGTCTGCTTTTCTCTTTACTGGCGTGCGGACGAGGAGCCGACGTAAATACCCCTACCCCCATAACCGATTCAAAATTAACCGCATCAAGCACCAACGAGCGAATGCTCTGGGGAATGTGGGATATTACAATCGACGGTATTACAGGAGATGTAGATATCGTTCAGTCCCGCACTGCAACATTCACCGCAAACATAACACGACTTATCCAACCCCCTGCATATCCGATGAGCCTTCTGCAAGTCAAAATGAATATTCCTGAATCGGATATCCTGGCAGGAAAACTGGTATTCGATCTTGGCCTGAGCCATCCACTCCTGAATGACCTCAGGTTCAGGGCATTCGACTGCCGGGGAATAATTATGGCTAGGGGAGGAAATGTGGGAATTTACGACCCAACTATCTTCTACCCGACCTCATCCCAAACGCACATGATCAACCCCGACGGGCACTCAAGATGGTGGAACCAGATAGAATTTACCACATACGAAACAATCTTTGGATACACTGAAGGTGTGCTTGCCCACAAGAGTTTCACTTCAACAAGCACGCTGAATCCTTACAAGCTGCATACACCATCACTCGAACCCGCTCAACCTGTCTACCAGATGGACCTGGACGAGAGGGCGACATTCCCGGTCTCAACTCTGCCTCTTGCCCGAACGTACAAGATGCAGTTTGATATATCCTCGTTTCCGGTATTCGGTTTCAAGTATTGTTTCGATATAAGCTGGGCGCTGCCGGATGAGGCTTATTGGCCAAATTTCCCGGTAGAAGCGTACCCCCCGGAGGCGAACTGCCAGGAAGCGTATTACTTACGAATCGAAGAATTCGAGGAGATCCCGTACTACGTCGATGAATGGGTCGGCGGTGGTGATCTCCAGTTCCTCCTGACGATAGGTGACTGGCAGGCTACCGGTGGAAATGTACTCAATGAAATTTCCCATGTCTGGATCGAATCACCAACCCTGTTCGGTATTCCGATCGATGTCCGTGACACGATGGAATTTGTCGGAAGTACTCATGACACAATGGCAACATACAGGATATTCATTGAGGACATGCTCCCGTCCGCACTGGAAGGCCAGCAGATTCTCATAACAGTGGAGAGCGCGGATCCGAATACATACGCCCCGCAAATCGGTAGCCCGGGTCCGTGGATATATCCCGCCTCACCACTAGCCGCATACTATTTCGCCGATGTGCCCATAACAAACCTCACCCCGGATGGTGATTACGCTTATGTCTATTTCGTTCCTGACTGGTGCGCGACAATGCGGGTCCAGTGCACTAAAGACCAACAGGGCAACCAGGGCGGATCGGGCAACCAGCCACTTATAGCTAATATGATGAAACAGAACATCGAAGGGTATTACAACGACTACACCCATGTACAGGTATGGGAAGGGAAGTTCGGTGGAACCGCGGGACAGAGTACGGCTGCGCTCCAGCAAACATGCACCAGTCTCGGTTATTCGTTCGCGCGTACTTATAATCCCTATTTCGATCCAGCGAACAGCCGTGTTGTATTTGTTATCGGACTGTCAATACCCCTTGGCCCACCAAATCCTCCATTCACGATTGAGGAAGCCAACGATATGCAGGAATTCATCGAGAACGGTGGAATCCTGATCTTCATGTGCGAGGCAAGTACGTATTTCTGGGTACAGGGATTCGATGAACTCTTCGAATGGCTTGGCATGTTAATGCAATACGGCGGTGGAGCCACACCCGAATTCGGAGACGGTTACACGGAAAACATCACATGGCACTGGATGACGGACGGGATTGAGTTGTACCACTATTATTCAGTCGGCCAGTGGCTGACAGAGGACCCGCACGTTCTTACTCTGGTGGAAACGGAGTTTGACGAGAAACTGATATTAATCTATCCTCTTCCGTTGGAATAATAAAAAAAAGAAACCTTCCTGCCTGGAAGGATCTACCAGAAAAATTTTGGCCCGGGATCCTCCCCGGGCTTTTCTTTAAACAGGTCAGGTTTCCCAGACACCGTCAGCCCATTCTTCATCCAGCGAACTACGGGCTTCCTCATACGCGACCGCTTCTTTGTCATCAAGGAAATCTTCGAACTCCTCGTCGGTCATGTATTTCGCCAGTCCTTCCTGCAGCATCGCGATAATCAGGAGGTCCGGGTTGTTGAATGACCCCGATTTCCCCATTTGATCTTCAAGAATATGGTGTGCTTTGATTGCGCGGGTGCTTGGGTAAACACCGTCGAGTTGAACATCGAGTTCCAGGCTCTTATCGTCCTCGAGGCCCCACTCATCGGCAATGTGCTCGAGAATTTCACCGGCCGTTCCAGACATGCGCGGTGCAACTTCCAATTCTGGAAAAAGTCCGTCCAGTTCTAATGAGAAAATATCCCGTTCGTCCATCCCAACTCACCTTGCAATTTCAGGTCAGTGAATCATATCATCCAGTGCATCGATAGTTACTCAATAATACTATCCTGGTACGCAGCCTCAATTTCATTAAATAACTTAATCGTCTTTTTTGCTTCCTCTTCGTCAAGTAATTCAATAGCGAATCCGGCATGGACAATCGCCCAGTCGCCCACCTTCGCACGAGGAACGAGCGACACCGATGCATGTACAGAAATACCACTGACCGTACAGTTCGCCATTTCATTTTCTATTGATATTATTTCCATTGGAACTGCAAGACACATAAAATTTTCCTTAATGGTTTCAAATTTACCTCACAGCTATTTTACTTCATATTTCTATCCTGGTCAGGTTAAAATGAAAAAAATACCATTCAAAATATTGGACAGTTTCGGCCTTGCCTGAACCGCCGACCTATGCTATTAAGCATACATGATATATCCTTGTTTTAACGATAATAGCGGACGGCGGTTTGAGCCTGGTGTAAAATCCCTGTTCCGATGATAATATGGACGAATTCACTATTAAAACCTCTGATGGCTTAAACCTCCACGCGCTCGTCCGCAGGCCGAAGGAGGATCCGAAAGCCTGTATCTCGATGGTTCACGGTATCGGCGAGCACGTCGGAAGGCATGAAGTAATCGCAAACCATTTTAATGAGTCGGGCTATGCGACTCTCCAGTTCGACCTTCGCGGACATGGAAAATCGGAAGGTAAAAGGGGACATTCACCATCCTACGACAGGCTTCTCGATGATATCGCATTGATGTTGTATGAAGCTGCGATTAGATTCTCAAAACTTCCACACTTATTATTCGGTCACTCGATGGGTGGCGCGCTGGTAATAAATTACTGCCTGAAAAGAAAACCCGATCTTACAGGGGTCATTTCGGTCTCACCGGGTTTTCGCACCACGACTCCCACACCGGGCTGGAAAATTTCGATGGCGCGGATTTTCAGCACTGTGTGGCCTTCAATGACACTCTATAACGGGGTAAAAGCTGAAGACTTAACGAGGGATACTGAAATCGTACGAGTAACGCTTGAAGACCCGCTCTACCATTTCAAGATTTCAGCCAGGATGGGCCTTGATGTAATTACAGAGGGCGAGTGGGCGATTGAGAACGCATCGAAATGGGAACTGCCGCTTCTCCTGATGCATGGCACAGGCGACCGCCTGACATCGCATGAGGCATCGCGTGAGTTCGCGTCAAAAGCGGGAGATAATTGTTTTTACAAGTTGTGGGACAGCCTCTACCACGAGATGCATAACGAGCCGGAAGGCAATGAGGTGCTTGCATATATTGTTGAATGGCTTAAAAAGCGCACGGCGGTATCATGATTTGCCTTTATCGGTTAGAATTTAGAGGTTATGAAACTTCGCGAACCATATGAACAACTAGCAATTCCACCGACCGATTTCACGGCCGATCTTAATTTTCCGCCCCCAGAGAAGATTCGTATTTACGACACGACACTTCGCGACGGTGAACAGGCTCCCGGCGTGATATTCACACCGTCCCAGAAATTCCACCTGGCCGGAACTCTTTCGGAGCTCGGTGTGCATATCCTCGACCTTGGGTTCCCGGCGGTCGGCCCTTCCGAATGGGAAACCCTGAAGCTTGTAATTGAAGGAAAAAGGGCAGGACGGCTTAGATCCGATCTTGAATTACTGGTGATGTCGCGCGCGCTTCCAGGGGATATCGACACCACCCTCAGGGTACTGAAGGAAACCGGTGTCGGGACCGATGAGATCACGTTGTTTATTTTCACTGCCGGATCGGATCTGCATGTGAAATACAAACTGGGGAAGATGCTCCTCAGGCAGAATTCAATCGACGAGAAGGAATGGTTGGATAGACCGGTGCAGTGGTACCGGGATGCGAACAAGCGTATGTTTGCCGACGCGATTAGTTATGCAAAAAGCCTGGGATTCAAAAAAATCGAGGCTGGGAACGCTGAAGATGGAAGCCGGGCTGATATTGAATATATAATCGAACTCGGGAAAGCAGCCATGGAAGCCGGCGCGATGCGTCAGGCATTCCCCGATACGGTCGGCGTCTTCACCCCTGAAGCGGTACGCCATTACACCAGCCGCCTGATTAAAGAGTTTCCGGACACCGATCTCGTGGTCCATTTCCATAACGATTTCGATCTCGCGACGATCAACACTTTAACGGCTCTCAGTATCGGCGCGAATATAGCCACGGTAACCCTTGGTGGAATCGGTGAACGTGCCGGGAACGCCTCCCTGCATTCTCTGCTGGCGGCAATGAAAATGCTTTACGGAATCACCATCCCGAACTTCCGCTACGACAAGATCCGGGAGGCAACAATGCTCGCGAGCCGATTGTCCGGAATCCCGTTACAACCCCACGAGCCGATTGTCGGATCGAATGTTTTCGCCCATGAATCGGGGATTCACACCGCTGGAATGGTCATCGATCCGAGGATTTACCAGGTAATCTATCATAAGGATTTCGGAGGCAAGCGGAGGTTTGTCTTTGGTAAACATTCCGGAACCGCGATCGTGGAGCATGTATTGAAACTGCACAGCGATGAGCTGGAAGCGGCAGGGGTAAAGGTCACAGACGAGCTTGTGTCCCGTGTTTTGAACGAAATCAAGAAACTGAGGGAACAGCAGGCGGAGATGCGCCGCGTGGAGAAACTTGTCGATTCGATTTACGAAAAAATGCTGCAGCTTGGAATCAGCGAACGCGATGTCGTCGCCCTTGCGAAGCAGCTTGCCAGGGACAGTGGGATTTCCGCGGCAACCTTCTGGTGATTAGCCCGAAAGATCTAAAAGTCTCTAACAAAATGAGTTTATGTTAAATTACTACCGGGTGCCGCCCATAAGCGTTTAACTTGGCATTCAGGATTTCCCATATTCGATTAAAGGAACAAGAGAAGATTATAACGGATTATTTGATTTGAGCTTATGGGTGATTCGCGGTTTCAATCGACCTCACCCACAAGCTTAGCGTGGAGTCAACTTATTAAAATCTCTCAATGACTAATCTTGATTTGAACGTTAACTCTACCTCGAACAACGCTTGTGGGCGGCACCCGGCCAGGGACCGTGGGATTTCCGCGGCAACGTTCTGGTGATTAGCCCGAAAGATTTAAAATAGCTCGTTAACCTCTATTACATTATTGCCCTGAAGATGGAATTGGCAAGATCATTCTTGGCTTCCAGGGTGATGAATTTCCCAATGTGAGCTTCTTCGAATGGTTGAAAAGTGAAAATTGCAGTCTGTGTCTCACTCAATATCACTTCAACCTGGTAATAGTTATTATCTAAAGGTTCGATAACAATCATACTTTCGTCCACCGAATAACCCATGGAATCCATCGTATTACCCAATGTACTATTATTATCCCAGGTGTAATTTAAAAAACTGGACATAACCCGATTGGTATACCAATCATCAACCATAGCCTGCATTTCCTCTTCTGGAATATCCATTATGGTCCCGGATTCCGCAGCATACACGGTTAAACTTGTACCAGCTTCGAGTACAGCACCGCTTCCCGAGATTGATCCACCGGCGAGAATACCTAGAACACTTAAACCAAGTATAACGGTGGTAGCAATCGAGGCTCCAGTCTGGCGACCACCATAATCACCCGCTTCACCCGAAAGGAGGATTGGCATGGAGTACAATGGAAAAATAGTGGTAATTTCAATATCCAGCATCCCGCTCCTGCCCCAACTTCTCGAAGGTCTTGCATTTGTCACATGCCCAAGTACGGGAGTGCCTTCGATTAAATATGTGCGACCCATCAGGACGACATCCTCAGCTATTGAAAAAACAATTTCATCTCCCTCCCGGTTTCGTTGCGAATAAAGCTGTTCCAACATAATCAATCGAATTGGTGTACCAGGGGGAAGTGAAATAACATCAGCCTCATCCTGGCCATACAGTGGAACTCCCGGGCCGGTAAATATCACGCAAATACAAATAAAAAAAGTAACCAAATTACGAGTCATCGTGCAACCTCCAATAATCATTAGTATTCTAAGATTATTTTTATAATGTAAACCTTATACTGATGTCAATTTTAAAGCAATACCAATCCGGAAAATATCTGTAGCTTTCCGATCTTTTTGGACTTTGAAAACCTTTTAATTATTAATAAGCATGGACAACATTACCGGGTGCCGCCCATAAGCGTTTAACTTGGCATTCAGGATTTCCCATATTCGATTAAAGGAACAAGAGAAGATTATAACGGATTATTTGATTTGAGCTTATGGGTGATTCGCGGTTTCAATCGACCTCACCCACAAGCTTAGCGTGGAGTCAACTTATTAAAATCTCTCAATGACTAATCTTGATTTGAACGTTAACTCTACCTCGAACAACGCTTGTGGGCGGCACCCGGCACCCGCTTATAACATATCTATCTTATCCAAATACCTTTCATACGCTTCCTTAACTTCCCCCATCGAATCCCCGCCGAATTTTTCATTGTGAGCTTTAGCAATTTCGAGAGCTGCAACGGACTCGAGTACAACCGCTACCGATTCTACCGCCGATACATCCGTACGCTCTGTCGATTCCGGTTCAACAGGTTGACGGGTTTCGGGATCGACCGACATATGCGGCGGGTTAATGGTCGACAGAGGTTTCATCCATGCTTTCAGGCAGACCGGTTCGCCATTTGTAATCCCGCCCTCGATACCCCCGGCAAGATTGGTCTTTCGGGAGTACCAGGTTTTACGATCGGGATTATCAGCGATTGAGAATTCATCATGGGCTTCCCTGCCGCTCATGCGTGCCTGCTTTATCCCGGCACCGATTTCGACAGCCTTAATTCCCGGCACTCCCATCATCGCTTGAGCCAGTCTCGCGTCCAGACGTTCATCCGGCAATGCGGTTGAGCCCAGCCCGGGAGGTACGTAAGCGGAAATTACCTGGACAACTCCACCGACCGTATTCCCGGTCTCCCGCGCATTTTCCACGACACGGATAATTTTCGCGATCTGTGATTCTGTCAAATTTTTCAGTGATTCAAGTTTACCGGGACGATCCTCAATATCAAGCGAGGTCATTTGAATCGTTTCGTCATCGACAAGTAACTCCGACCCGTATTGAATTAACCTGCTACCGACGCAAGTACCGAAATTCCTCAGGTACAATTTCGCCAGGGCACCGATCGCGACTGTCATTGCGGTCGTACGTCCACTCGCGCGTTCGAGAACATTACGCGCATCGTCAAAGCCCCATTTCAGGATTCCCGCAAGGTCGGCGTGGCCTGGACGCGGATAAGTTTTTCGAATTGGGTCTCTGGAAGCCTTAAGCGGTTTGACAGACATTACATCGAGCCAGTTCCGGTGATCCTTATTTTCGATTCTGACGGCGATCGGGCTGCCGGTTGTTATCCCGTGACGGATGCCCGAGAGAAATTCAGCGGTGTCGGATTCGATTTTCTGGCGCTCCGAACGCCCGATTCCACGCTGCCTTCGATGGAGTTCGGAATTTACAAAGTCAAAATCAATTTCAAGCCCTGCCGGGAATCCGGATATGATCCCGACCAGCGCCGGCCCGTGACTCTCCCCTGCTGTCATCCATTTTATTGCCATTTTGATTTCCGAAAATTACAAAAGACCAGGGTGGAAATGAATTTCAAATAACTATTCGAATAATATTATAGCACTAAATAGTTGGATTCAAATGATGCCTGAATCGTTTTGGAAATTACGTTAATTTTATGAATTCTCCAATGCGAATCAAACTGAATTTCCATATCCATTCCCTTGCATTTTTTAATATTCTATAATATTATTTCATATTGACTCCTGGGTAAAAATCCTGATTGTTCGTTGTTAAAGGGACGATCCTGGTCGCCAGGTGTTATTTGTGTTGCGGTAACCACATCGACTTCTAAGATATAACCCTCACGGGGAGGTTTCATATGGCTTTACGGGATTTAGATTTGAGTAGCGAAAAAATCCAGAATCCGAACGGTAAATTATCCTGCGAGGAGATCGGGCTGAGAATCGAGCATGCTGAGAGTACCGAACGTATCCAGTTTGAACAGGCACTGATTGTAGGATCGCATCTTTCAAGCTGCAATGAATGTGCTACGAGATACGGAAGCAGGCTGTTTCAGTTGCAGAAAAAACTCATAGCCCAGGTCGCGGAAGAAAACCTGGAAGATTAACGGGTAAAATTCTGGCGGTAACCCACAGTAATAAAAGTTTAATCGGTGCCATCCCTTCCGTTTGCTCATGCATCTGGTCAGGGCCTGCCGATTGTCAGTTTCTACTCCTGGACGGATTAAAGAGGCCCCCTTCTATACGATCGTTCCGGTTGTAGAAGATGAATTCGCCGATCTTGAAGTTATCGGTTTCTTCATCAACCTCAGCAAGAATGAATAGCTGGCCCACATAAGTAGGTTCAAGGTAGCCTTCACGCCTGCATGAGATGGCGAAAGCCCTGAGAACTTTCTTTCCGAGAGTTTCCCACACCGCATTGTCCGTGCCCTCAACAAACTGGATCTTGATGATATTGTGGACCATTCTGAAACTCTCGATCATCGCTCGTTCCTCGACTGTCAGGGCATTGACATCAGATGGATCGGCGGGGGCATCCAGGTAGGCCTGAACGTGCGCGATAATCGCCTCATTGGTCGGGGAAGTTTTCAGGCATCCGGAGGTAATCAGAACCAGAATGAAAGCAGTGCAAATAAGTACGGGTTGATACTTAAACATCTCATTGATCCTCCTTGAATGATAAATGGATTGTAACAAAGGGATTCGAATCGGGCAAATAATTTGAGGGTAATCAGTTCTTTAAGGCTTATTCACAAATTAATAACCTAATGAGTTTCAAACATTGCTGAGTTCACCAATCACACTTAACAACCGGTCAGGTCGAACAGGTTTGGTTATATAACGCACAGCCCCTGATTTTAACGCTTGTGAAATCTTATGCCTGTCTGTTTCAATACTAATAATTACTATCCTGGCATCAGGAGCCCTGGATTTAATTTTTCTTGTGGCAGCGATTCCATCCAAATTAGGCATATTGATATCCATCAGGACAATCGACGGTGAATTTTCAAAAAAAAGTTTAACCGCCTCAATACCATCCCTGGCTATTCCAGCTATTTCATAACCATGCGTAATCAACAGCCTGGTAAGTGTCCGTATCATAACCGGGCAGTCTTCTGCAATCAGGATGCCTCCTGAGTTTTCTGTTCCAGGGTTGCTCATTCCTCATATAATATCCATGAAAGGTTGATAATACTGTCTAAAAAGATTGAAGTCTTGAATTAAATATAAAAATTCCGGTATTTCAATCTTTTTCTCCTGTCAGTCTCCTGGCGCAGAAAATTACCAGGAGTCCGATCAGGTAGATCGCGACACCCGCGAAAAGTGTGAGCCTGTAACCGATACCGATCGCGATTGTTAAAGACAACGCGCTGCCAAGAACACTCGCTGCGCCGTTAACGCCCCACGCCCACGGTATTACTCCAAGGCCTTCACGGGCAATAATCCTGAGTCCAAGGGGGAATGGCTGGCCCATGAACCATCCGAGCGGGAAAACAAGCAAAATAGTAATCGCGATCCTTACGAGATCGGGCAGGACGATCAATGATTTAAAAATCGGGGGGAGAATGAAAATATATATGATCGAAACTATTGAAATTCCAATGATTGCGTTACGTATGCCGGTTTCAATTTTATCGTCTGTGATCCTTCCGCTCCAGCCCGACCCGAACCCGCTGAATAAGAGGAGGCTTGTCAGTACAGCCACGAGCGAATAGATCGGGTATCCAAGGAACAGAGTAAAATACTGCATAAGCCCTATTTCAACAGTAATAAACGCAAGACCAAGGCATATGAAATATCCGAGCATGGTCAACTTCGACCCGCTTCGTTCGCGAATATCCACCCTTTTGAAAAGGAGCAAAGGAAGGATTATAAAAATCAGCACAACGGCGAAACTGATTATCAGAAGTGAGACCAGGGTGAAAATCGCGATGGAATTATATCCCGCGGCATGGCTTTTCCCGAACGCAAGGGCCTCCATGAATTCCGATGGCGGCAAGAGGTAAAAGAAAAACGGACGATTATCGGTTGTCGGACGAATATCCAGCGGATATCCCGCGAGAAATCCATCGAAATCATCGGTTGTCAGAAGCTCGTGATATATCTCTTCCGACTCCGTAACCGGCTCCCGACCCGGCATGTAAATGACATCGAAGCCAAGCTCCTCCACCACACCCATCATCGTGGATATCGCGTCCCCATCGAATCCGGTTGGTTGTACCATTACATTGGCAAGTACTCCCTGCCTGATAACCATTACACACGATCCGGGATCGGTCACCCCGCGCCTTTCAAGGGCCTCACGGGCCAGTGCGACGACTTTCAGGGTCTCGCGCGGGGTATCGAATGCGAACCGCGACATCGAGAAAATACCGTCGGGAGAAAGATGGTCGTAATATTCCTCGAATGCCTCAACGGTGTAAAGGTTATTTTCAGAAAGGGCATATGCACCGGTCGATGCCGCCGCCCATGTATCGATGAGGCTTATCTGCAAAAGATCGTACTTGTCACGGCTCCGGGAAATAAACGTCCTGCCCTCGGCTACAGTTACCGTTATCGGGTCCCGGTTATAAAGGTCCCCATTGAATTCCCTGAACTCGTTACGCATCAGATCCGCAATGAGAGGATTAATCTCAACAGCATCGATTACCCTCGATTCGAACGCCAGGGCCGCTAGGATATCTTTTCCACCCCCCGGACCGACAATAAGTACATGCTGATCGTCCAAAAGATAATGAGCTGCGGCGGTGACATCATTCCTCGACATCTCCAGTTCTGAGATGTCCCCGGTGAAATTTATGATCGGGGTGGCGGCAGTGTTATCAATCTGGAGGAAATGCTGCTCGGCAATGGTCTCGGGATCCCAGGCCTCCGATATCCCCCAGTTATGAATCCCGCCCTCGTAATGCTGGAGCGGATTGTCCGCCCTGATTACAATAATCCTCGAAAATGCGTTCCAGCGGTCGTAGAGAATCCTGGCCGGTTCGATTGTATAACCTTTCGCATAGGTGATATTCACCACTTTCAATGATGGATTCAGAAAACCGAGAATTACTAACCCGATTCCAACGATAATTGAAAATACAACTCTGGATGCCGGTTTCCTGCCGGGGCTGGCTTTTTCGGATTCAATGTCGGGAAATCCTGTCGAAAATCCGCTGGAGGCAAAGTAAGCAAGTCCGGCGATTACCAGTATCGAACCCGGACCTCCCGCGATCGCAAGGAGTGGAATTGTGATTGCCGCACCCAATGCCGCTCCTACAAGCGAAAAAAGGTAAAGCCTTGAAATATGTCGGCTCAACCTCTGGAAGAGAATCGCGAGGATCAGTCCGGCGAAGAAAAACGGCACACTTGTGCTCAGGTAGATGACGAGTAATTTAAGAAATTGCCTCGCTAACCCGGTATTTGGATTGAAATTGATTGAGAGACCGATATAGAGGGCGATGACCGCTGTTAGCCCCGCCCACATCGAAAGGTTCCCAAGGAGCAATCCCGTGTTTCCCTTTGAGAATTTATCTTTCCATATGTAAAGCACCACCCCGGATGCGCCGAATCCGAACATGGCGACACCGATTGCCAGGAAAGCAAAATGGTAGAACATCGTCACGGAGAATATCCTGGTTATGGATATCTCCATCGCGAGTACAAACGCGTTTAATAAAAGCACGCTGATTTCGAGGCTTCGTTTCATTAAGATTCAGTATCCTATCACAATGATTTTCATCATTCTATTCTGACCGCCGCCGAAAGGGCCGGGCAGCCAATTTTACCTCTTACCCTCGCGCTTTCACTGGTGTATAGTATTTGTCAATCCGTTGAAATTTCACAGGTGATAATATGCTGAAGGGACACTACACCGACAGGGAAGCTATCCCGCAGTTGAAGTACGGGTCAACATACACCACGATGCGATGGCTTCTGTCGCGGGAAGACGGTGCTGATAATTTCGCCATGAGGGTTGTCAGGATTGAGAAAGACGGTTTTGTGGGGATGCACCGCCATCCGTACGAGCATGAGATTTTCATTCTCAGTGGAATTGGGATCGCGAAAGAAGCGACCGGGCAGGAGGAGGAAATTAATCCGGGAGACTTTATCCTTATTAAGCCCGATGTGGAACATTCGTTTATCAATACCGGCGATGAACCCCTGGAGTTAATCTGCTGTATCCCGGACAAGGATTATTAATATCCCATTTGAGGAATTTTTATGGCCGATAAAGCTTTGATAACAGGTGGCGCGGGATTTATTGGAAACCATGTAGCAAGGCTGCTCCTTGGTAAAGGCTGGGAGATCGTCTGCTATGATGACCTTTCTGTCGGGAAGGGTAGTTACGTTCCCGACGGCGCCGAGTTGATTGTTGGCGACATCCGCGATGGTGAAAAATTGGCCGGTGCTATGCGTGGCGCCAGGCATGTCTACCATCTCGCGGCGCGGGTGAGCATCCGAAAAGCGGTGGATACATTCATCGATGACGCCGAGGTCAATACGCTGGGTTCCCTGATGGTTCTTAAAGCCGCGCGGGACACCGGTGTTGAAAGATTCCAGTACGCGTCGAGCATGGCGGTCTACGGGACGGTTGAATATTCACCCCAGGATGAAAATCACCCCATTAACCCGACAAGTCCGTACGGAATCGCGAAATTCGCGAGCGAACGTTATATTTTGACCATGGGTGAGCAGTGGGGAATCGAGCCGGTAATCTGCCGCTATTTCAATACGTACGGTCCGCGCCAGACCCCGTCGCCATATGTAGGGGTCATCACTATTTTCTGCCGGAAGCTGTTTACGGGTGAAACCCCAATTATTTTCGGCGACGGCGAACAGGTCAGGGATTTTATACATGTCGGGGACATCGCGAGAGGTTCGGTAATGGCTATTGAAAATGCCCCGTCGGGAAGTGTGATAAATTTCGGGACCGGGATCGGGACAAGCGTGAACGAAGTCGCGAAAATTCTGTCCGATCATATAAATCCTGAGATCGAAGCCTCACATACCGATCCGGTACCGGGAGAACCGGGCGACAGTATCGCCGACGCGAAGCTGGCGAATGAACTGATCGGATGGAGTGCCGAAAAGAAACTGGGTGACGCGATTGTCGATGCGATAGAGTGGAATAAGGGGGAGATGAAAATTTAAATTCACGTGCAGAATGCGCGTGGGACTGAAAATCATGCGCAGAATGCACATGTTACAGAAATGACTTCGGTCTATTACATAGCAAAACGAACGCTTCTTGACATCCTCCGGACGCCGGTGTTCTGGGTGTCGCTGGCCCTTGCAGGGTTTATCTGTTTTTCCATTCTTTATTGGGGGTGGCGTGACATACAAAGCGATATAAATATTGAAACGGGAATGGTAAAACTTGAACATCACGGTGGGCATGGTTTTCCGATGGGGGAAAATTTCGATGAATTTGATCCGCTTTCGAATATCAAACCGGAAACGTTCATTCTCTGGTTTGTATACGGCATCACCATTGGACTCTCATCGCTGCTTGGTATTTATATTATGCTCGGACTTATCGGCAGGGAGATGGACCGCCGCACGATCGATCTTCTCATCGCGAGGCCGGTGAGCCGCAGCCAGATCTATATGGGGAAACTTTTCGCCGGATGGATGTCGCTGGTTATTTTTATGGCCTTGATAGGTGCCTGGAGCCTTCTTTGTATGCAATTGGGCGGCATGGGTGTGCAGCGTAACTATGTTTCCGCGCTTGCGTACGGAACCCTGGCGCCGATTTTCATCTCAACTATAACGATGGTCTTTACCCTGTGGATGCATTGGATGGTTGCCGGGTTCCTGGCCAACATAATTTTATTCGCGTCCAGCACCACGGGGCTTTTGATGATCAAGGTCCTCGGTATAGAAGTCCTGAAGATGAAAATGTCTGTACTGGTGATCTACAAAATTCTCCCCCCGATGAATGTTATCGGCCAGCATGCCACGAACAACCTCGAAACCGACGCATGGTTCAGGATGGTGCAATGGTTTCTTGAGGGAATGGGCCCGACCGCCGCGGACGGTTTGTACACCGAAATGTGGCATGTGGGCGCCTACTTCGCGATCGTGTTCATCCTCGGCTGGCTGTCGTTCTTCCGAAGACAGTTTGCGTAACCTCATTGACATGCAAACTGGAAGTTAGGATTGAGCGCTGTTTCAGGCGTTTCCGGGGTATTGTTATTTGTAATTAGTACTAGTGGATTGGATTGCGGGTCCTTCTACAGACTACAGGGACGGAGGAGGGGGGGATTTGACGAGGTGGGGGGAGGTGATTGTAGTAAGATGGATTTGCAGTGGTACGGTGACAATCATATCCGGCTGTTAGTAAGACATAACATTTCATCGACAGCTGAGTTTAATAAAATAAATAGAATTTATTAACTTTTCCTTTCAATTTTTTCGACATCATCCCATTTTCTTTTTATTTTTCTTCCCAACCATCTGGACTCACCAGCTAGTTTATCTGGTTCACATCCACATGATCTTGGCTGACGAATCAGTTCAGTGGAACCGTCCTTTAGGGTAACTTTGTAAAGTGTCCTATCAGACTTGTCCTTCTTGCAAGCCATAATATGCCTCCTCGTGTGCTTTGATGTGTATTTTCAATATACCTCAAGTAATCATCCTTGACAAGGGGGCGGATGGGTTCAGGAAAATCCTACTCATCTCTCAGAAAAGGAATAACTTGGTGCTTGTTATAAGCGGAATTTACACTGCTTATTCTAGATATTAAAAGTGATATCGACGAGCAACGGTGACAAGCACGTCCATCTGGGAGCCAGAATTTGCGTGTAACTGATGCCCAAGCAATGAAAATTTAATCCTGGATAATGTTAGTTACTAATCTCAAGCAGTTCACATAAGATGGTGTCAACGAAGTTCTTGATCGATACAACATCATCACGTGAGGTTTGACCGTGCGTGGAAGCTGATGATTGATCGTAAACAGATCTAACAAAGGAGCCTACTTTCTCTTCAACAACATCCACTGCCTTCGTGGTTGGTCCAATTACCCTTTTCGATTTATTTCGTGATTTTAGAATAAATACAGTCCTTTGCCTCATTCTTGGCTCCTTTTGGTCCTTATCTAACTTGAATCCTGGCTGGCTTTTCACAGCTTCATCAGGAGCAAGTTGATGAAGAACTTCCCTGAGTGCTTCACGGAACTCAGCCGCTGTTCCTCGCCATGATTTACGGTCCTTGCCGCTGAGATCTAAAACCCCTTGCTCGTAAGATGCTCCAGCACTTGGCCGCAAAGAATACAGGGTTTCGATTATTAGTTTGTCCTGAGAACCGATGTTATACTTTGAAGTTTTATTAAGCTTGTGTGCCGTCGTAAGCCCTTCGAACTCCAGCGAATCTAATATTTTGCTGATATTCTTGATGGTACTATTGTATAACTTGGACAATGAGCGTCCTTGAGCGAAACGTAGGAGATTTTGGATTTCTTCATCAATAGGTATAAGAGAGCTATCATTGATGCCCTGCTTTTCGAAAATGGGACGATAGTCTCGAAAATAGCCTGTCACAAATTGACGAACAAGTTGATTGTCTGAGTCCTTATTAACTTGTCTTGTTGTAATTCCTGAAAAGTGCTTCTGAAGAATCTTCAAGCTTGAACGGAGTTTATTTAAGTGCTCGATCACTTTTTCCCCTTGCTTCGTTTTGTCTTCTTGGACTTATTGGAGATTTTCTAAGATTTAACCTTCCTCTTGGTCTTTTCTAGTTTTTTTCTAGGTGTCTTTTTCTTGCTATTTCTTGTTTTGCGATTTTGAGCGGCTTTCTTGGTGGTTCTTGCTTTACGTTTTGTTGTGACCTTCTTAGATTCTGATTCTGTGCGTGGAAGATTGTGAACCACTAAATTATAGCCTACTGCGTTAAGCTTGAATTTTGCCTCCCCAACATTATCCAAGTAACCTGCGTTTTTTGTGTTACGTAATGTCTGAGACGGGACTTTCGGAAGCGGATGGCCTGCTTGTTCGAAATACTTATTGATATCTTCAGGAGTCATGACTTCCTTTCTTTCATCATCACCAGCCAATTTACTTAGATAGTATGCTACAAGGCAAACCATCTCAATGTCAGTGCTTGGTTGTTTTTCTTTTCTCAGAGTTCTGATATCTTTAATGGGTGTTGGTTGGACAGGTGGAGGTTCCTCAGGAGACTTGTCTTCTAATGAAACATCCTTGCTCTCAGGTTGTCTCTGTTCTGGAGTTATTAATCCTGGTTCTACACCTAGCAAGGTTAATGCAGCATCTAATACCCGTTTCCGCTCATCAGACTCTAAAGATTCAAGTGCTTCCACAATCTTAGACTGAGCTTCAATGAGCTTCTGATAATGTTTCTTTTCGTCATTTGGCATTGGCTTCACCCTGTTGAAAGAGTAACACGCATTGCTTCTTAATGTTTGTATAGTATAGCATTTTCTACAACGAGTTGACAAGGTTCTTACGACTTTGAGTTTTAACCGAAAGTTGTGTATGACAAAATGAAAAAGATGGCGTACTCTTGGTGAAAACAAATAATACGAAAAAGGAGTACGTCTATGAGTAAAAATACCACCTGATACCTAAGTTTCCAGAACAACCAAGAGATGTGTTGACAGAAATCATTCAGGCCGGGGCATGCAGGCTTCTTGCACAGGCTGTCGAAGCGGAAGTGGAGGGTTTTCTGAAAGCCTATGAGAAGGATGTGGACAAAGCCGGACGCAGGCACGCGGTCTGAAACGGCTATAAGTAACGCAGCTTGGCAATCCCTTTGGCTGTTTTTTTCTTATTCAATCTGAATTCTTATTGATGCGACTCTTAATCATTTGTTGTTGAATGCACTGGGGGTATTATATCAAATATCCGGGTAAGTTTATTGGCTCACCTGGCCCCCGGCCCGGGGGGGGGGGGGCGGGGGGG